>NZ_JBSFJZ010000001.1:0-357592 GCF_053598315.1 Streptomyces sp. NPDC001153 | reverse complement strand
GGTGGTCATGGTGGCGGTGACGGTGGTGGCGGTGGTGGTGAGGGTGGTGGTGACCCGGAGAACACCGATCGTCCCAGTGGTGGCGGTGGTCATGGTGGCGGTGACGGTGGTGGCGGTGGTGGTGAGGGTGGTGGTGACCCGGAGAACACCGATCGTCCCAGTGGTGGCGGTGGTCATGGCGGCGGTGACGGTGGGGGCGACGGAAACGGCGGAGGCAGCCAGGAGAACATCGGTCGGCGTCCCGGCGGTATCGGTGAGCCCGGCGGTGGTAATCGCATCATCGTCCAGGGTGGCCTGCCCGCCTCGGGCGAGGGTGGCAGCGGTGATCACATCATCGTCCAGGGAGGCCTGCCCGCCTCCGGCCTCGGAAACGCCGCCACGCACCTGCCGGACTCCGGCCCCGCCGCGGAAGCCGACGCAGGCTTCGACGGAGGAACGTTCGCCAGCGGTTCCGGCGCGGGCTGAGCCAGCGCATGCTCTGCCACGTCTGCCGCGTCCACGTGCGGCGCGACTTCCCGTACTGCCTGCACTGCGGCACCCCGCGTCGGGGTGCCGCACCGACGTCGTACGCCGCGCCCCAGCTGCGCGGCCTCGACGACCCCACCCTGCTCGTCGCGTTGACCGGACCTGTCACCATGCTGGGCCGGGGCGAGGACAACGACGTCGTCCTGTCCGACGGCAGCGTCTCGCGCCGTCACGCCCGCATCGTCCGCACCGCCGAGGGCTTCCGGATCGAGGACCTGGACTCCTTCAACGGCACCGCGGTCGGCGGTGTCGAGCTGCACGGCGGAGCGGCCGGTCTCGCCGACGGCACCGAGCTGTCCGTCGGTGACGTACGCCTGGTGTTCGAGCAGCCCCGCGACGCCCGGATCGGCTCCCGCACGATGGTCGTCGGCACCCAGCTGACCCATCTGCCCACCGCCGGACAGGAGGAGGCCCCGGAGGCGAACGGCCCGCTCACCGCGCGTCCCCGACGGCGTTCCGGCTGGGCCCTCAAGCAGGTCCCCACCGAACGCGGCGCCCCCCGCTGGGTGCTCAGCAGCACCCGCACCGGCCGCTATCTGGAACTGGACGAGCGCCAGGTTTTCCTCTGGCACGCCGTCGACGGTGACAACACCCTACGGGACCTGCTGTTCGCCTACGCCGACCGCTACGGCGAACTCGCCCTGCCCCGAATCGAGTCCGCGTTGGCCGCGTTCGCGGAAGCCGGGTTGCTGCGCAGCCTGCCCGGCCGGCCGGAGGAGGAACGGCCGAACGGCTGGCGGCGTGCGGCCAGTGCCGCGTACCGGGCGCTACTCAAGCTGGAGGTGTCCGTCCCAGGCCTCGACCGACTGGTGACCCGGCTCTACCGGGCCTTCGGCTGGCGGCTGTTCACCCGGACCGGGGTGCTGCTCGCCTGGCTGTCGGTCGCCGGCGGCCTCGTTGCGTTCCTCGCCGCCCAGGGTCGGTACCACCTGCTGGACTTCGGCGGATCGGGCGTGTGGGGCCCGGTCCTGCTGGCCGCCGGATATGTGACCGCGCTTCTCGTCCACGAGCTGACGCACGCGCTGGCCGTGAAGTCGTACGGCCGCAAGGTCCGGCGCGGCGGGTTCCTGCTGATGATGGGCATGCCGTTCGCGTTCGTGGACACCAGCGACATGTGGTTCGGCTCCCGCTGGTCACGGATCGTGGTGGCCCTGTCCGGGCCGCTGTCCACGGCGGCGCTGGCCGGCTGGTGCGCCACGGGGGCGGCCCTGCTGCCCGCGGGACCCGTCTCGGCCATCCTCTACCACCTGGCCTTCGGCCTCTACCTGAACACCCTCTACAACTTCAACCCGCTGATGCCGCTGGACGGTTACCAGGCGCTGACCGATGCCCTGCGGGTGCCACGGCTGCGCGAGGAGGCGAGCGCCTACTTCCGCACGGGCCTGTGGCGAGACCTGCGCGCGGGCAACCGGCCCGGCCCGCGCCAGGCGGGCATGGCCGCCTACGGCCTCGCGGTCGTCGTGGGCACCTACGGGTTCCTCGCCCTCGCCCTGCTGGCCTGGCGCTCCCGGATCGGCGACCTGCTCGAGGGCCGGCTGGCCGAGCCGTGGACCACGGTGATCGAGGCGGCCGTGGTCGCCCTGGTCGCCTTCCCGGTGTGGGCCGCGCCCGTGCGCTGGCTGCTGCGCCGGGTACGGCGCCGGCGGGGCGCGAAGGACGTACCGCAGGGCGCCGGGCTCCCCGCGCCGGTGGAGGGCACGGCATGACCCAGGACGGCATGACCCAGAACACGCACGCCGACGGCGGCTGGGCCGTACCCGGCTACGAGGCCGTCCGCACGCTCGGCGAGGGAGCAGGCGGCCGGGTCGTCCTCGCCCGGCACACCGCGACCGGCGTGCCCGTCGCCATCAAGTACCTCAGCGAGCGCCTGTGCACGGACCGGGAGTTCCTGGCCCGTTTCCGGGCCGAGGCCCGGCTGCTCGGCGAGCTGCGGCACCCGTGCGTGGTGCGGCTGTACGAGTACGTCGAGGCCCGCGCCGGTGCCGCGATCGTGATGGAGGCCGTCGACGGCGTCAGCCTGCGCCACCTGCTGCGCCGGCACGGGGCGACCGGCCCCGAGGCCGCGCTCGTCCTGCTCAAGGGTTCCCTGCTCGGACTGGGCGCGGCCCACACGGCCGGGGTGGTGCACCGCGACTACAAGCCGGAGAACGTCCTGGTCCGCGGCGACGGCACCAGCGCGCTCGCCGACTTCGGCATCGCGGTGCGCGGCGGCCGGGAGACCGAGGCCGCGGGCACGCCCGCTTACATGGCGCCGGAGCAGTGGAACGGCGAGCCCGCCGGCCCGGCGGCCGACGTCTACGCGGCGTCCGTGGTGTTCTTCGAGTGCCTGACCGGCCGGCGGCCGTTCCCCGGCGACGACGTGACCGCGCTGCGCCTGCAGCACCTGCGCGCACCGGCCCCGCTGGACGACGTACCCGCGCCGGTGCGTGCGCTGCTGCGCGCGGGTCTGGCGAAGGACCCGGCGGACCGGCCCGACGTCGAGACGTTCCTCGCCGACCTGGAACGGTCCGCCACCGAAGGCTATGGCGCCGGCTGGGAGGAGCGCGGCCGTCGCAGACTGGCCGAACTCGCCGCGCTGCTCGCCCTGTTGTTCCCGTTCACCACGACCGCCGCGCTCGACGGCTCGGCCAGTGCGCTGACCCTGCTGGGCCGGCTGAAGCGCGGCGGATGGAAGGTGGCCACCGGTGGGGTGGCCGCGCTGGTGGTCGTCACGGGCGGAGCAACGTACGCGACGGGCCGCCCGCACGACACGTCGACGACCGAGGCGAGTTCGACCCCGTCATCCCCGTCACCGGTCGACTCCCCTACCGAGCCGGGCGCTTCACCTTCCGCGCCCACCTCGCCGACCGTCGCCCCGCCCACGGCCGACGCACCACCCTCCGTCACGCCCTCGGACAGCCCGTCGCCCTCGCCGACCCCGTCCACGGAGACGACCGCACCGGCCGAGCCGCCGGCCACCGCGTCCCCGAGCGCGGCCACCCCCGGCACGGTCACCCTCACGATCGGCTCCTGGCAGCGCGGACAGAAACCGGGCACGCTCATCGCGGCGGCGTCGGTCGAGACGACGGGCACCGGTCCGCTGACCGTCACCGCGAACTACTACGTCGACACACCCGCCGACGCGTACGGCTCCCAATCCCAGACCCTGTCCGGGAGTACGCGGTACGACCTGACCTTCGAGGCCGATTTCTCCAACCACCCGTGCCGGGGCACCTGGGACGTCACGCTCAGCAGCGACCCGGCGGCAGCGAACGGTCCGCAGACGGCCTCCCTGGACGCACCGCCGTGCTGACCATGCTCCCGAGGGGCTCGAGAGCCACCCCCTGCCGCGACGAGAACGGATCGACATGACGACAGCCACCACAGTGGCCGGCCGCCCCCTGTCCGGCTGGTCCCGGCACACACGCCACGGCACCTGGCATGCCCTGCTCCCCGCCCGGCCCGGCGAGCCCACCCTCGGCGCGCTGCGCATCGACCGCGCTCTGCTGGCGCCCGAAGGCACGCGCGAGCGCCTGGCGGCGGCGGTGCTCAGCACGGCGAAGCTCAGGCTGCCCGGTCTGCTCGCTACGGTCGACCTCGTGGCGGAGGCCGGTGAGGTGTGGCTGCTGACGGCTCGGCCACCGGCCCCCACGCTGGCCGACGTCCTGTCGTCGGCCGACGGCCCTCGCCCGGACGCGGGCAGCGTGGCCAGCATCCTCAACGAGACCGCCCAGACCCTCCTCGCCCTGCACACAGCAGGCTTGACCCACGGCTCACTCGGCCCCGACACCGTCGTGATGGCCCCGGACGGGGTCGCCCTGCTGGCCGAGGCGGAGCTGGGCATGGTGCTGGGCGACGTGGCGGCAGTACGGGTGTCGGGCGACACGCCGCGCGCCGGGCACCAGGCAGTCGGCACCGCTGCCTGGGCCGCCCTGGCCCGCACCCTCGGCGCCGCCTGGACGCAGCCCGGAACCCCCGCGGCGGACCTGGTCGCCCGCTGCTCCGCCACCGCCGAGTCGGAGGGGCTGGCAGCGGCCCGGGCCGCCCTGGTGGGCGGGCGCGCGGCACTCCCGGCGGACTTCCTGCGCCGTACGGCGCTGCGCGCGGCGACTGCCGCGTCGACCCCGGAGTTCGCGCCGTCGAAGGGACCGGCACCGTCCGTTGCAGTGGCTCCCGATCGCCCGGCTCCACCGACGAACCGTCACCCGGCGCCGGCTGACCCCGCTCCCCGCCCCACGGCCCCCGAACACCCTGCTACCGCGCCCGACCGCGCGTCCCACCCTTCAGCCACCGCCGACCAACTCGCCACGGCGACCCGCGCCCACAGCGCCGCGCGGCCCGACCCGCGAGTTCCCCTGCCCGCCCCAGGACCTCACCCACCAGCCATCGCCGACCAGCTCGCCACGGTCGGCCGCGCTCGCCGTGCCACAGCCCCGGACACCCAGGCGACCGTCCTGGGCAAGCGCAACCGTGCCACCTCGCCTCCGGTGGCGGCAGGGGAGGACTGCGGCGAGATCCTGCTCCGGTTCGGGCCCGGGGTTCCCTTGGAGGATCAGGACGCCCTGCGTGCACGATGGCGGTCCGAGGCAGTGGCAGCCACCTCCCCACGCTCGCGCCGCAGACGCCGGGGCTGGACCGTCACCACCGCCGTCGTCGCGATCGCTGCCGTCCTGCTCTGGCTGCTGCTGCGCCCGGCCCCCGCTCCCGCGGTCGTCGCCGTGCGGGTCCAGGCCCCCGCCGGGCCGTTGCACTGCGATCAGACGGCCGACCTGATAGGTGTCGTCACCACCGACGGGCACGGCGGCCCTGTCACATACCGGTGGCTGCGCGCGGACGGCCAGGACTCGGGCGAGCTGGTCCGCACCGCCCACCGCGGTGAGCGCCGGGTCATGGTGCACCTGCGCTGGACGGTCCGCGGTTCGGGTCGCTTCCGGGGGACCGCCCGTCTGAGGATCTCGCACCAGCCGGCCCCGATGGAGGCGAAGGCGAGCTTCACCTACGTCTGTCCTTGAGAGCCACCGCCGGGTTGCCCAGTGAGCCGCGTCGCATCGGAGCGGGGAAGGCTTGCTATGCAACGAGTTGCATAGCAGGATCGGCGGTATGGCACTCGAACACGCGATTTTGGTGTCGCTCTTGGAGAAGCCGGGATCCGGCTACGAGCTGGCACGGCGTTTCGAGCGGTCCATCGGCTACTTCTGGACCGCGACCCACCAACAGATCTATCGCGTGCTCAAGCGCATGGAGAACGACGGTTGGGTCGACGTCAGGGACATCCCGCAGCAGGGCCGGCCGGACAAGAAGGAATACCGCGTCGCCGACCTCGGCCGGGCGGCGCTGTCGTCCTGGTTGCACGATCCGATCGAGCCGGAGAGTGTCCGCCACGACCTGGCCGTGAAGATCCGGGGCGCCGCCTTCGACGACCCTACCGCCCTGATCCGCGAGGTGGAGCGGCACCGGCAGACGCACCGGGACCGGCTGGCGCACTATCTGGCAGGAGAGGCGCGGGACTTCACAGCGACCGAGGCAAACGCGGCCGGTCCGCAGGCACCGCTCGACGCGGAGCGGGAGCTCCAGCACGTCGTACTGCGCGGCGGCATCGCGTACGAGCGGATGATGATCGACTGGCTGGACGACGTCCTTGCCACGCTGGCCCGGTTCGGTCCGTGCCGCTGATCGCCGCCGCACCTCCGCAGGTCCTCCCGAGCCTGCCGGTCCAGCCGTACAGAGTTCCGATTCCCCCCGTCCCCCAGCCGAAAGGCGTCCTCACCATGGCTGACCAGCTGCTGTTCAACCCGCGCACCTACGACCCCGCGCATTTCGACCCCGAGACGCGCCGCTTGCTGCGCGCCACCGTCGACTGGTTCGAGGAGCGCGGAAAGGGGCGGCTGATCGAGGACTACCGGACCCGTGCGTGGCTCGGTGACTTCCTCGCCTTCGCAGCGAAGGAGAACCTGTTCGCCACCTTCCTGACGCCGTCGTCCGCCGCGGGGGAGGGTGAACCGGACAAGCGGTGGGACACCGCCCGTATCGCCGCGCTCAACGAGATCCTGGGCTTCTACGGCCTGGACTACTGGTACGCCTGGCAGGTCACGATCCTCGGACTCGGCCCGGTCTGGCAGAGCGACAACGCCGCCGCCCGCTCCCGCGCCGCGGAACTCCTCACCCAGGGAGAGGTGTTCGCGTTCGGCCTGTCCGAGAAGGCCCACGGCGCCGACATCTACTCCACCGACATGCTGCTCGAGCCCGACGGCAACGGCGGCTTCCGGGCCACCGGTTCCAAGTACTACATCGGCAACGGCAACGCCGCCGGACTCGTCTCCGTCTTCGGCCGCCGGACCGACCTCGATGGACCCGACGGCTACGTCTTCTTCGCCGCCGACAGCCGTCACCCGGCCTACCACCTGGTCAAGAACGTCGTCGACTCCTCGAAGTTCGTCAGCGAGTTCCGCCTGGAGGACTATCCCGTAGCGGCCGCGGACGTCCTGCACACCGGCCGCGCCGCCTTCGACGCCGCCCTCAACACCGTCAACGTAGGCAAGTTCAACCTGTGCACCGCCTCGATCGGCATCTGTGAGCACGCGATGTACGAGGCTGTCACCCACGCCCACAACCGCGTCCTCTACGGCCGCCCCGTCACCAGCTTCCCGCATGTGCGGCGCGAGTTGACCGACGCGTACGTCAGGCTCGTCGGCATGAAGTTCTTCAGCGACCGCGCCGTCGACTACTTCCGCTCCGCCGGCCCGGACGACCGCCGTTACCTGCTCTTCAACCCGATGACGAAGATGAAGGTGACCACGGAGGGTGAGAAGGTCATCGACCTGATGTGGGACGTCATCGCGGCCAAGGGCTTCGAGAAGGACAACTACTTCGGCCAGGCGGCGGTGGAGATCCGCGGTCTGCCGAAGCTCGAGGGCACGGTCCACGTCAACCTGGCGCTGATCCTGAAGTTCATGCGCAGCCACCTCCTCGACCCGGTCGAGTACCCCGGCGTGCCGACCCGCCTCGACGCGGCCGACGACGACTTCCTGTTCCGGCAGGGACCGGCCCGCGGCCTCGGCGCGGTGCGCTTCCACGACTGGCGGCCCGCCTTCGACGCGTACCCGCACCTGCCCAACGTGACCCGCTTCCGCGAACAGGCCGACGCACTCTGCGTGTTCGTCGCCACGGCCGCCCCCGACGCGGAGCAGAGCCGCGACCTCGACCTCCTCCTAGCGGTCGGTCAGCTCTTCGCCCTCGTCGTGCACGGGCAGCTCGTCCTGGAGCAGGCCGCCTTGACCGGACTCGACGAGGACGTGCTCGACGAACTCTTCGCCGTCCTCGTGCGGGACTTCTCCGCGCACGCCGTCGAACTGCACGGCAAGGACTCGGCGACCGAAGCGCAGCAGGACTGGGCGCTGGGTGCGGTCCGGCGGCCGGTCGTCGACGAGGCTCGCACGGAGCGGGTCTGGCAGCGGGTCGAGGCGCTGTCCGGCGCGTACGAGATGGCCCCGTAGACGCGCCGTACGCATTGCGCGCTTGCCGGCGCCGGCTGCTTCCTGCGGGTCCAGCAGGACCGAGCCCGGCGCGCTCCGGTATGGGGCCTTGCGGTGAGCGCGGCACTGATGGCGCTCGTGCGGCCGACGGACGCGGTCTGGCGTGCATGCCCTTACTCGCCGCGCCGGCTCTCGTACGCCGGTGGCGGCACTGGCGGTTGCCGGTCGCGCTCGTGGGAGGCTGGTCGCCGGGGCGGCCGAGTGGGTCGTCGAGGCGTACCTCAGTCACGACGGTCCGGCTCAGCGGCTGGCCGAGGGCTCCAGTATCCAGGGCGGGCTGGGCTGGAACCTGGCCGTGGACGACCAGTTGCGGAGCCTGGTCGGCCGTACGCTGTGCTACTGGTACCGCTGGGCTGCGCCGCCACGGCCGCCTTCCCGTACCTGTTCCTGATCGGCTACGCAGCGCCCCGATTCCTGCTCCCGGCATACGCGCTGGTGGCGATCCCGGTCGCGCCGCCGCCGGCGCGGCGGCGCGACGCCCTCGCCCACCGGGTCACCACGGCACCCCGCACCTGGCGACAACGTCCCGATCGCCGTCTACGCCGGATGTTCCTCCGTCGACGCCAAGCGGGAGAAACGCCAACACCACGGCCGCCGCCCTCACCCGCACCGACACCGGTCGCGGTCCTGACCGACGGCACGAGCGCGCCGCCCTCCTACTCCCGTGCCTGGACGTCCGTCCGGCGGGAAGGACTGCGGATCTACCTGTCTCCCGGGGTCACGAGGGCGTCGGCGCATGGGTGCCGGAGCCGGTCACGCTGAGCGCGGATGGCCGGGCGGGTTCTGCCGGTCAGCGAGGCGTGGCGGCGGAGTCGGCCATGGGCGTCGTACACGAGCGTTCGACGCGGGAGGCTGGGTCGAGGGTGAAGCCGATGACCGCGCCGCCGCCGGCGCGGTTGTGGGCGAAGGCCGTACCGCCGTGGGCGGCGGCGACGGCATGCACGATCGCCAGGCCCAGCCCGGAGCCGGGCAGGCTGCGGGCGCTGTCGGCGCGGTAGAAACGGTCGAAGACGCGGGACAGGTCGGCCTCGGCGATGCCCGGTCCGCGGTCGCGCACCTCCACGCGCGTGCCCGTGATCGCGACTTCTATCGGCTCGGTTCCGTCCTGGTCGAACTTGGCCGCGTTCTCCAGCAGGTTGGACAGCGCCCGCTGCACCGCCTCCGGCCGGGCTCGTACGACGGTGTCGTCGCAGTCGACGAGGATCTCCCGGCCGGTGCGGCGCCGGGCGAGGGCGGCTGCGTCTTCAGCCAGGGCGCCGAGAACGATCTCTGTGGGCTGTTCGGCGTTCCGGTCACCGGCGGCGAGGTCGACCAGTTCGTTGACGAGGTTGACCAGTTCGCGGGTCTCGCTCTTCATGTCCGCGATCAGGTCCGCCTTGGCCTGGGGAGGCAGTTGGTCTATGCGGTCCAGGAGGGCCGCGTTGGCCTGCAGCGAGGTCAGCGGGGTGCGCAGTTCGTGTCCGGCGTCCTGCACCAGGCGCCGCTGCACCTCCTCGGAGGCGGCGAGCCTGCCGAGCATCCCGTCGAACGCCCGGCCCAGCCGGCCGACTTCGTCCGGCCCGGCGACCGGGACCGCGGTGTCCAGCCGGCCGGTGCGGGCCACGTCCTCGGCGACCCGGGTCAGCCGGACCAGCCGCCCGGCGATCCGGCGCGCCAGCCACCAGCCCGCGAGGCCCGCCACGACGAGGACGATGGCGCTCAGCTCGACCGTGCGTTCCTTGAGCTCCCTGAGCAGATCCTCGGTGTCGCTGTATTGCTGCGCCACCTGCACGGCGCCCCGGCCGCCGCCGAGTGCGACGGTGGCGACCCGGTAGCGGTCCCCCTCGATCTCGGCCTTGTAGTAGATGGTGTGTCCGGCCTTGGCGTGCGAGGCCGCGGCGCGGTCGGCCGCGCGGACCGGCAGTGCCGGGAAGCCACGTTCCTCCACGCGGCCCGCGCGGCCGAGGACCTGGACGTCGGTGCGGATGCGGCGCGAGAGATCGTCGCGGGGGCTGTCGGTGTCGGGACTGACACTGAAGTAGTCCGACGGCGACAGACGATGCTGAGCGACCTGCTGGTGGAGGTCGTCGACGACGCCGTGGAAGACGTCGTCCTGGTCGATGCGCACCATCTGGGCAGCAGCGTTGTAACTGAGGACGCCGCCGAGGAGGGTGGTGGCGGCGGTGACGCAGGCGAAGGAGAGGGCGAACACGGTGCCCAGGCTGCGGCGAGGGTGCAGGCTCGCGAGCCGGTGTCGTGTGCTGTCCATGGGTGGGGCTTCCTCCGGGGCGGTCGGCCCAGCCAGTGTGCCTGGCCGACCACCGCCGACGGCAGGGCTCGGGGGCCGTCATCGACTGCTCTTACTGGCCTCTCACCAGCAGCTTCACCGGACCGCCACAGCGGGACACCGCTACACCGCCACCTCGTGCGTGACCCGGATCTTCGACTGGCCGTGCGGGCGCCGCTCCCAGTCGTCCATGAAGCGGGCGCTCAGACTATGCCGTCCAGCCAGCGAGAGGAGGGTTTCGGTGCGGTAGTAGAAGTCCTCGCGGAGCACCTGGTGCTCGGGGCCCTCCGTGCGGTCGTAGGTGAAGTCGAAGAAGCCGCCGGGGGCCAGCACCCTCCCGACGTTGGTCAGGCACTCCTCGATCACCTCGAGCGGCGAGTGCGAGAAGACGCTGTGGGCGTGCACCACGGTGAACCAGCCCGAGGGCAGGAAGTCGAGCTTCAGGTTCTCGACGAGGACCAGATGGGCGAGGCGGTCCTGCAGGCCCCGGCGGACGAGGGTGCGCTGTGCCTCGAGGAGGATGTCCGGCGAGATGTCGATCCCGTAGTAGTGACCGGGGTCGAGGTGGCCGATGAACCGCCACCCCGCACGCAGGTTCCCGCAGCCGATCTCCAGCATCCGGTCCTGCGGCTTCAGCCCGTGTTCGAGCAGGTAGTCGAACTGCATCTGCCCGAGTGCCGGCCAGCCGGCCTCCGATCCGCTGCCGACGGCACGCTCGGGGCTGCGCGCGGTGTCGGAGGCCATGACGGCGCGGTAGTACGCGACGTGGTCGCGGTGCCGGAGGCCCAGCCAGGTGTCCCGCGCGGCGCGGCGGAGGTGGGAAGGGATGCGTCCTGGGTGCCGTACGGCATAGCGCAGCTTGTGCCCCAGAGACGACCGGTTCCTGGACAGCTCGGGCTTCGGTCCTCGTCGTGGTCGCCGGAGTCGTTGCCGTGGTCGTCGTCGGTCTTGGCGGCCGTGACCTTGCCGTTGGCCGCGTCGGCAGCCTGCTTGATGTGGACCTCGGCGCTCTTGACCAGTGTGGCGTCGTTGTCGTCGTGGTCGGTGCCGAGGCCGCAGGAACGGAGTCCTCCAGCCGCCCGTGACGTTCACCACCGCCAGGTTCGACTCCGCCGTCGACGCGTTCAAGGCCCTCCACTGCTCGTCGAGCGATGCCTGCGGATCCGTCGTACGCCGACCATCACCGGTAGCCCGTCTGCGCGGCCTGTCATGCGTGCCCAGCGAGTCACAGTTGAGTAACGCCTACTCTGAAGGTGGTATGTGATATTGCACATGCCACATGATGCCTCCATGACAAAAGCCAGAGCCCTGTTATCGGTCGTCGCCGTCATCGGCGGAGTCTGCGCGGGTGTCACCCCCGCTTCGGCTTCCTTGACCGCGCCGGAGGGTGTGGGTCAGGGGAAACTCATCTGGAGTTCCTGTCACGATGCGACCACTCCTGCGCTGCAGTGCGCCATGCTCGAAGTGCCGCTGGACTACACGCGGCCGAACGGCGCCAAGATCAAGATCAAGCTGAACCGGCTCCCGGCCACCGCGCCCGAGAGTGAACGGCAGGGGCCCATCCTGCTGAATCCCGGCGGCCCCGGCGACTCCGGTCTGTGGATGCCCGCCTACGTCTCCGGAAAGATTCCCCAGGACGTCGCCTCGACCTACGACTGGATCGGCTTCGACCCCCGCGGCACCAACGCCAGCGAACCCCACGTCACCTGCGACGCACACTACTTCGACGCCGAGCGGCCGGACTACCAGGTCAGCCAGGGCACGTCGCAGGCATGGCTGGAGAAGTCGGCCACGTACGCCGCCGACTGCGCCGCGAACTGGAGCTGGTTCCTGCCACACATGACAACCGTCGACAACGCGCGCGACATGGACAGCATCCGGCGGGCGCTCGGCGTCCAGAAGATCAACTTCTATGGGGGCTCGTGGGGCACCTCGCTGGGCTCGACGTACGGCCAGCTCTTCCCTTCGCACGTGCGCCGGATGGTGCTCGACAGTATCGTCGGCCCCACCATCAGCTGGTACGACCACAACGTCCTGCAGGACAAGGAGCACCAGCGCCGGTTCGACGCCTTCGCGGCATGGACCGCCAAGGCCGACTCGGTCTACCACCTGGGCACGGACGCTGCCACCGTGGAGAAGAAGTACTACCAGGTCGAAGCCGCGTTGCGGATCAGCCCGGTAGCAGCCGCCCCGGCCCCCGGCAAGATCGGCCCCGCAGAGTTCGAGGACACCTTCTACGGCGGCGGCTACAACTTCCTGCGCTGGCCGCAGATGGCAACCGCACTGTCGGCCTACCTCACCAAGAACGACACCCGCCCGCTGCAGAGCGCCTATAACCGCTATGCCGCTCCGGGTGCCGACGACGGCACCTTCCCGGCGTACAACGCGGTCCAGTGCACCGAGAACGACTGGTCGCGCGACTGGGAGTTCTGGAAGAGGGACCAGGCCAAGGTCAACGCCGTCGCGCCCTTCTATACCTACAACAACATGTGGTACAACGCCGCCTGCATGTTCTGGCCCTACCAGGGCAACCCGGCCGGCCGGCTGAAGATCACCGGCAAGGGCCTGCCGCCCGTCCTGCTCTTCCAGGCCACCGAGGACGCCGCCACCCCCTACCCGGGTGCCCTCGCCATGCACAGGGCACTGCCCGGATCCAAACTGGTCGTCCAGAACGGCGGCAGCTTCCACGAGATCCTCTTCCACGGCAACGCCTGCCTGGACGACACCTTCACCGACTACCTGCGAGACGGCCGCCTCCCCGCAGGCAAAGGCGTCATCGCCAAAACGTGCGCACCCGAACCCGACCCCACCCCGGTCTATGTGACGCCGCCGCCCGCCACCGTGAAAGCCGAGCCCGCACTGCCGGTCACAGACCCCCAGGCCATCCACGGCGCCGGGTAACACAACGCAACGCCCCCGCTGGACAGGAGGGTCGGGTAGACCGGGGCGATCGCTCCCCGTGCTACCCGGCCAGGTTCTGCGGCTCTGATCAAGAGGTGAGGTCGCGGGCCGTTGCGGTGTCCTCCCCACGACGCTGCCACGGCTCGCGCCGCATGAGTGCTTGTACGCGGCCACAGTTGGGAGCCCGGCCGGCGGGAACATGCTCCCCGGTGCACCGAACGTCCCCCAGGCATCGCACGTCTTCAGGTGCGTAGGCGCGCACTGACCTCGCGTGCCGATTCGTCTTCGAGGGGACCCGAAACACTATGAAGAGCAAGCTGACCGCCGTGGCCCTTGCGGTCGTCGCCGCCGCCGGCACTGGCGCTGCCGCCATCCCGGCCTCGGCCGCCCCCGCCAAAGCCGAGCCGACCCGCTGCCACACCGCCGACCTGAAGGCCGGCTTCGCCATGGGGGATGACGCGAAGCCGGAGATGGGGCAGACCGCGAAGCAGACCCAGGCGTACATCTGGTTCACCAACCGGAGCAAGCACACCTGCACCCTGTCCGGCTTCGCCGGTGTCGACATGGTCGGCGCTCAGAAGACCGACGGCACCTGGTCGCTGGCGCGTTCCTCCAAGAAGTCCGAAAAGATGACCCTGGGGCAGGGGGACACGGTGGACTTCAGCATCACCCTGCTCCCGGTGACCGGGTCCACACCGCAGAAGGAGAAGTTCGTTCCGGCGAAGTTCCTGGTCACCCCGCCGAACGAGACGACGCACTTCACCCTGAAGTGGCCGTTCGGCGGCCAGATCCTCAAGCAGGACGGAGCCACCCACCCGGGTACCTACGTCAACCCGGTCGGTCTGTGACCGAGCTGGACGGCCTCTGAGCTTCCCTTCAGCGTCGCTGGTGGCCACCGACGGACTCCCGGAATGAGTTGCAGCCTCCGGGTGGTGCGGTGGCCACGTCCGACGAGCGGCACACCCGGCCTTCTCACCGGGGCCCTGAATGGCGTGTTTCCGGCACCAGACCTCCTGAGGACTTGTCCGGCCGATCATGTCCGGGGCCGGATCCGCCTGCGGCGGCAGCCTCGTTGCGATCGTCAGAGACCTCCGCCCGCGCGACGGTGTTGCGCTTCCAGCAGCGGTCCTGGTCGAAACCGGGGCGAGCCCGGCGGACGGCGCCGCAGGGCGGGTGCAGGGGGTGTTTCGCAGCCAGGTGCTTGGGTCGTGACCCGTAGGTCCCGGCGGCCGCGCCGGAGCGCGAGCGGCACGGCGATCCGGGCTGGGCCTGGCACCGCGGGCAGGGGGGGACTCGACGTCGTCTGCTTCAGACGCGAGTACGGTGTCCCGCCTGCCGTCGGCTCTGCGCTGCCTCCATGATCCAGCCCCCTTGATCGCCCACTCTTGTGTGCCGTGTCCGTCTGATGGCATTCATCAAGGCCATCCGACAGGCGGCCCCTGATGCGGGAGCTGGGTGGCCGGCAGAAGGCAGACACGGACCATGGTGTGGGCTGCTGCGACAGGAGTGCCGACCGCCACCACGCCTCCTTGCCTGTCCCGGAGTGGACCCCGGGCTCGGACTCAGGCCTGCTCGGTGGGGCGTACGAGCAGTTCGGCGACGGCCACGTGCCGGGGACGGGTGACGATGTAGCCGACGGTGTCGGCGACGTCCTGGCTCTGCAGCCGTTCGACGTCGCCGAGTCCGGCGGTGAGGAGCTGCTGGACGGCGTCGGAGTTATGGGTGCGCAGTTCGGTGTCGACGCTGCCCGGCTCGACGACTGACACACGGACGTGCTGCTTTGCCAGTTCCTGGCGCAGCGCCTCGCTGAAGCCGGTGACGCCGAACTTGGTGGCGGTGTACACGACCATCATGGCGTAGGCGTTGCGGCCGTTCAGCGAGCTGATGTTGACGATGTCGGCGACCCGGCGCGGCCCGTCGGCGGCGGCCTTGACCAGGTGCGGGATGGCCGCGTGGCTGGTGTACATCAGACCCATCAGGTTGATGTCGACCATGCGCTGCCATTCGTTCAGGTCCGCGCCGGGGGTGGGGCCGAGCAGCATGAGGCCGGCGTTGTTGACCAGCGTGTCCAGGCTGCCCAGGCCCTCGACGGTCCGCTCAACCGCTTCCGCGGCGGCCTCGGCGGTGGTGATGTCGGCGGGCACGACCAGGGCCTTGCCGCCGGCCTTGGAGATTTCCGCGGCGAGGCCGGTGAGCCGGTCCTCGCGCCGGCCGACCAGGGCCACGGACGCGCCCTCGCCGGCAAGCTCGAGGGCGGTGGCGTGGCCGATGCCGCTGGACGCGCCGGTGACCAGGGCGACGGTTCCTTCAAGACGACGAGTCATCGTTCAAACCTTTCGATGCACGGCCACGTTGCTCGGGCCGTACGGGACAGGGGTGACGGCCCTGGTAGGCCGTATGAGGGCCGGGGCCAATCAGGGCCGGGCCACGGGCACAATGGGCAAGTGAGTACTACTGGGCAGAAGACAACCAACCCCAAGCGTCAGGAGAGCACGGTCGAAGGAGACCTACCTCCTCGGGAACGCCTGGTCCGGGCCGCGTCGCGGCTGTTCTATTACGAAGGTGTACGCGCGATCGGCGTGGAGCGGTTGATCGCCGAGGCCGGGGTGACCAAGGCGACCTTCTACCGGCACTTCGCCTCCAAGGACGACCTGGTCGTGGCCTACCTGCTGACCAAGGACGTCTACTACAAGCAGGTGGCCGAACCGCTGGCCGCCGCATACCCGCCCGCCGAAGCGATCGATCTGATCTTCGAGGCGATCGCCGAGCATGCCCGCGAGCGCGGCTTCCGCGGATCGCCGTTCCTGAACGCGGCCGCCGAGTACCCGGACGCCGACCACCCGGTCCGCGGCCTGGTGACGACCCACCGGAACTGGATCCGCAACCTCTTCCAGGACCTGCTCACCCGGCTCGGCCACGCCGACCCGGAGTCGGCCGCCGGTGCGCTGCTGATGCTGTACGACGGCGCGATGGCAGCCGGCTACCTGGACGACTCGACTGCCGCCCACAAAACCCTGCTGGACGCGGTCCGGCTGATCCGGTCGGGAGGCTGATCCCGTCGGAGCCGCATGTGGCAGCGGCTCTGTGCGGTGCCCCGGCTGGGCCGGGGCGCGGATTGGTTTCACGGAACCTTTTGATCTCTCTTCGACGTGCACCGGCGACCTACTGGCAGATCCCCGTCTGGAGGCAGCCCAGCCGGGAAGGCCGATACAGGCCCTTCCTCACGAGGTAGGAAGACCGGTCGTTCTACCAGTCGACGATAGCTCCCTCGTCGTCCGCGCGCCAACCGATCGACGCGCTTGTGGGATCCCTCACGGGTTACTGCTGTCCCGGAGGGCCTTTCGGGCGCCGGAACCCGTAGGCGGATGCACCTATGTCGAGTACGCCTGCTTCCTCATCCACCACCGACGCGACGCCGCCCTGCCGGAGGCCGTGCGCCGGGCCGGGGTGCGCTGGAAGATCGGGAGCAGGGACAGCCGGACAGACACGGGAAACGAGCGCCTACCGCTGATCCCCGCCTACGCCCCTGGCGACCAGCACCCGACCACAACCGATCACACCACGAAGATGTGCGGCCTCGCAGTTGTTCGGCTGTCGCCATCACCGCACGACGTCCTCACGCACCGCTCCATGACGCTGCGACAGCAGCGGTTCGCACGGGGCTCCCGTCTGGGCGCTGCCCGGCAGGCGGGGCCGCCCCTCGCCGGGTCGCGCGGGCGGTCGCGGGCAGGGGAAGATCAAGTGGTGAACTCATCCGTGGCGGAAGCCGTCTCCGTCGTTCTGCTGCTGGCGGTGCTGGCGTGCGCTGTCATCCGCCCGTTCGGGTGGCCGGAGGCGGTGGTCGCCGTCCCGGCTGCGGGCGTGGTGATCGCCACCGGGGCGCTCTCGCTGGGGCACGCCCGAGAGGAGGCGGAACGACTGGGGCCGGTGATCGGGTTCCTTGCGGCCGTCCTGGTCCTGGCCCAGCTGTGTGACGACGAGGGACTGTTCCAGGCGTGCGGCGCGTGGATGGCCCGTAGCGCGGCGGGACGCCCGCGCCGCCTGCTGGTGCAGGTGTTCGCAGCCGCATCGGTGATCACCGCGGTGCTCAGTCTGGACGCCACGATCGTGCTGCTGACGCCAGTGGTGTTCGCCACCGCCGCGCGGCTCGGCGCCCGGCCGAAACCGCACGTCTACGCCTGCACCCACCTGTCGAACACCGCGTCGCTGCTGCTGCCGGTCTCCAACCTCACCAACCTGCTCGCGTTCGCCGCCAGCGGCCTGAGCTTCACGCGCTTCGCCGCCCTCATGGCCTTGCCCTGGCTGGTGGCCATCGCCACCGAGTACGTGGTCTTCCGCCGGTTCTTCGCCACCGACCTGGACGCAGGGGCTCAGGCTCCACGCACCGCCGAGCAACGCGATCTGCCCGTGTTCGCCGTGGTCACAGTGGCCTGCACGCTGGCCGGGTTCGTCCTCACCTCCGTGGTGGACGTCAACCCCGCGTGGGCGGCCTTCGCCGGCGCCCTCGTGCTCGCCGGGCGGGCCCTGGCCCAGCGCCGTACCACGCCCACCGCCATCGTGCGGGCCGCCGCGGTGCCGTTCCTCGCCTTCGTCCTGGCCCTGGGCCTGGTGGTCCGCGCGGTCGTCGACAACGGGCTGGCGGCGGCGCTGGGACACCTGATCCCGGGCGGTACGGGACTGGTGGCGTTGTTCGGTATCGCGGCCCTGGCCGCGGTGCTGGCCAACGTCATCAACAACCTGCCCGCCGTGCTGGTGCTGCTGCCGCTGACCGCCCCGTCCGGGCCGGGAGCGGTCCTGGCAGTCCTGCTGGGGGTGAACATCGGCCCGAACCTCACCTACGCCGGCTCCCTGGCCACTCTGCTGTGGCGGCGCATCGTGCACGAACACGACAGTAACGTCGAACTCGGTGAGTTCACCCGGCTCGGTGTGTTCACCGTGCCTGCCGCCCTGGGGCTGTCGGTGGTGGCACTGTGGACCTCGCTCACCCTCATCGGAGGCTGACTGTCATGAAAGTCATCGCCTGGATCACCGAGGGCACCTGGCCCGCCGGCATCGACGCCGCCCGTGCCCACGCGCCCGACGACGCCGACATCGTGCTGCTCCACGTCACCCCGGCCGACGTCCCGGGCGCGGCGCACGGCGCCTTCGCCGGTCTGCTCGGCCGCGGCCATGGCGAACGTGACCCCGGCACGCGGGTGGAGCATCTCGCCGCTGCCTCCGCCGAGACATTCCTGGCCGAGGCCGCGCGGCGTCTGGGCCGCCCGTGCACCCGCGTCGAGCGGACCGGCCGCGTCGAGCGGGAGGTCGTCGCCGCTGCCGAGGGAGCCGACCTGCTCATCCTCACCCGCGACGGTGACCGGACCCATCTCGGGCCGCGCAGCCTCGGGCATGCCGGCCGTTTCATCGTCGACCACGCCCCGTGCCCCGTCCTGCTGGTGTGGCCCGAGCCCGCGCCAGGCATCGACACCATCCCGCCCCCGCCACCCCACCCGCCGCACCACCGATGACGGCAGGCACCCGGCATCGGACCGCGCCGGCAGCGAGCCGACGCCCCGTCGACATGGCCTGTAGGGCGTCCACAGGCAGGCCCTCGGGAAGTCCTCACGCCTCCTGGTGGGGAGGCTTCGCCGGAGCACCCCGGCGAAGCCCCGCTGTACCGGTGGCGGGTGACTCCGAGGAGCGCAGGTGTTCCCTCAGCCACTGCTCGGTGTTGTTGACGTGCAGGAGGGCGGTGGCCTGGCTCAGGAAGGCGTCGCGGGTGGACAGGGCCGTGAAGATCGCCTCGTGTTCGGCGAGGGTGCGGCCCGCGGCCTGGTCGTCGACCAGGCCGCGCCAGATCCGGGCGCGCAGCGTGCGGCCCGATATGCCTTCCAGGAGCGTGAGCAGCGAGTCGTTGCCCGTCGCGGAGATCACGGCCCGGTGGAAGGCCGCGTCGTGGGCGTTGAGCTGTTCTACGTCGTCGCGGGCCTCGCGCATGGCGTCCAGATGGCGCTTGACCTCGACCAGTTGGTCGTCGGAGATCCGGGTGGCGGCCAGGGCGGTGGCCGCCGGCTCCAGGAGTCGGCGGACCTCCATCAGGTCCAGCAGCGCGGCCGAGTCGCTCTGGAGGAGTTCCACGGCTCCGCCCAGGCCCTCGAACAGCAGGCTGGGCTCCAGACTGGTCACGTACGTTCCGTCGCCTCGCCGGACGTCCAGCACGCGTGCGACGGCCAGTGCCTTGACGGCCTCGCGGGCGAGGTTGCGGGACAGGCCCAGCTGAGCGGCGAGGTCCGCCTCCGGCGGCAGCTTCGAACCCGGAGGCAGCGCGCCGCTGCGGATCAGCTCACGGATGTGCTCGATGGCCTTGTCGGTCAAAGACACCGCGCACTCCTCCCGCGACCGGCCCGCGCCGGCACGTCCGCCCTCATCAGGCCCCGAGTACGAAGGTCGGCCCACAGACCGTCGGGAACGGGCCGGTGGTGAAGCTCCGCGTTCCGCTCGACCTGTTCGAGGTTTCGCATGCCCAGGGTGACGTTGATGATACTGGGATGCGTGCGGGGGAAGGCCATGGCCGCGGCGGGCAGGCTCGTCCCGTGCTCCGCGCAGACCTGGGCGATCTCGCGGGTGCGCGCGACCAGCTCCGGCGGGGCCTCCCGGTAGTCGTACATCATTCCCTCGGCGGGCCGGTCGTGGGAGAGCAGCCCGGAGTTGAACACGCCGACGGCGACCACGCTTTTGCCGAGTTCCCGCGCGGCGGGCAGGACGTCGTCCAGCGCCGACTGGTCGAGAAGTGTGTAGCGCCCGGCCAGCATCACCACGTCGGCGGCGGTCTCGCGCAGGAAGCGGGCGAGCATCGCCGACTGGTTCATGCCCGCGCCGATCGCGCCGATCACTCCCTGGTCGCGCAGCTCCGCCAGCGCGGGCATGGCCTCCTCGGCGGCCTGCCGCCAGTGGTCGTCCGGGTCGTGCAGGTAGACCACGTCGAGGCGGTCCAGCCCCGTGCGCTCCAGGGTCTCCTCGATCGAGCGCAGCACTCCGTCCCGGCTGAAGTCCCACCGCCTGCGCAGGTCGTCCCGTACGACGAAGCCCTCGCTGTCGACCCCGCGCGGCCGCTCGTTGGGCACGAGGAGCCGGCCCACCTTGGAGGACACGACGTACTCGGCGCGCGGCAGGTGCCGCAGCGCCGCGCCCAGCCGGCGCTCGGACAGGCCGAGACCGTAGTGCGGCGCGGTGTCGAAGTACCGGATGCCGGCCGTCCAGGCCGCCTCCACCGCGGCAGCCGCGTCCTTCGCGGGGGTGGCCTCGTAGAGGTTGCCGATGGCGGAGGCTCCGAAGCCGAGTTCGGTCAGCTGCACCGTGGTGTTCCTGATCTTCCGGCGTCCGATGGGCCGATGGCTCACTTGCGCTCCCTGCGCTGTTCCCGGGTGGCGTTCTGAAGGGCCTGGTCAAAGGCCGGCTCAGCGGCTGATGTGGGCGGATCCGCCGGCGATCAGGGCGTCCACCTCGGCGAGCGATGCCATGGAGACGTCGCCGGGGGTGGTCATGACGAGGGCGCCGTGAGCCGTTCCATAGGCGAGGGCGCGCTGGAGTCCAGGGACATCCGGGGACGGCGGACGCCCGTCGGCGGGCCGTCCGCACCCGCCCGCGGTCAGCAGGCCGTAAATCAGGCCTGCCGCGAAGCCGTCGCCGGAGCCGATACGGTCCAGCACGTGCAGACCGCGCATCACCGGTCCGGCGATGAAACCGGTCTGGGGCGACCAGGCGGCCGTGGACCAGTCGTTCACCCCGGCGGAGGGGACCTCCCGCAGGGTCGTCGCCAGCACTGTGGCACCTGGCGCCCGGGCGGCCGCCTCGGCGAGCGCGTCCGCGACCTCATCGGCTGTGATCCGCACGGCACCCGGGCGGGGGCCGACCAGCCCGAGCGCGCCCACCACCACGTCGGCGTGCCGGACGAGCCGCAGGTCCACCTCGCGGGCCCGTTCCGCGCCGCCGCGGTCGGCCCATAGGCTGGGACGGTAGTTGGGGTCGTAGGACACCGTGACGCCGTGCCGCCGTGCCGCGGCCATCGCCTCGTCCGCCACGTCCACCGTGGTGTCGGACAGACCGGCGAAGAT
Source organism: Streptomyces sp. NPDC001153 (assembly GCF_053598315.1). Lineage (NCBI taxonomy): Bacteria > Bacillati > Actinomycetota > Actinomycetes > Kitasatosporales > Streptomycetaceae > Streptomyces > Streptomyces sp. NPDC001153. The sequence continues at coordinate 336,296 of NZ_JBSFJZ010000001.1, read as the reverse complement.
GCCGCCCGTGTGGAACCAGCGCGGACCGGAACCGAACACCGTCTCCCAGTCCACGTCTCCCCTGCGCAGCTGGGACACCGCCGTGTTGGCGCGGTCGCTCACCCCCAGCGCGCCGCGGACGCCGAAGCCCCGCTCCACGAAGTTCAGTCCGTTGCGGGCGATGCGGCCGATGCCATCGCCGGGCACCCAGCGGATCAGTGATGTGCCGACGCCGCCCTGGAGGACCAGGTCCTCGGCCAGTCTCCCCACCGCGTTGTCGACCAGGGTGGTCACAACGGCCGTGCTCAGGCCGAAACAGCGGCGCAGTCCGCGTACGACGTTGTACTCGCCGCCGCCCTCCCAGACCTGGAAGGTGCGGGCGGTGCGGATGCGGCCCTCGCCGGGGTCGAAGCGGAGCATCACCTCGCCGAGTGCGATGACGTCAGGACCGCCGCCGGTCATGTCATGCCCCTCTCCACGGCCTCCGCGGTCAGCCGGCGGACCTCGTCGTAGTCGCCGCGCTCCAGGTGGCCGGCGGTCGCCATCCAGCTGCCGCCGACGGTGACGACCGCAGAGTGGGAGAGATAGCCGGGCAGGTGCACCGGGCCGATTCCGCCCGTGGGCAGGAAGCGCGCTTGGGGGAACGGAGCCGCGAGCGCCTTGAGGAACCCCAGGCCGCCGAGCGGCTCGGCGGGGAACAGTTTGACCGTGTCCAGGCCCGCGCGCAGGGCGCGCATCAGCTCCGTGGCGGTGGCGATGCCCGGCACGACGGGGACCGCCAACTCCCGGCACCTGGCTACGACATCCGCGTCGAAGCCGGGTGACACCACGAAGCGGGCGCCGGCCTCCACGGCCCGCTCCACCTGCTCGGGCGTGAGCACGGTGCCGGCGCCGACCGTCAGCCCGCCGTGCGCCGCCATCGCCTTGACCACCTGTTCGGCGTCGGGGGTACGGAAGGTGACCTCGGCGCACCGGGCTCCGCCCGCCGCGAGAGCGTCGGCCAGCGGAGCGGCGGTGGCCGCCGAGGGCACGGTCAGCACGGGCAGGATCCGGGTTCCGGCCGACACGGAGGCGAAATCCGCAGTCATCGACCCAGCCATCCGCCGTCGACGGGCAGGAGGGTGCCGTGCACATAGGCGGCGGCGTCCGAGGCCAGGAACACGGTGGCGCCCGCGAGGTCGCCGGCGTCGCCCCAGCGCCCGGCGGGGATGCGGTCCAGGATCGCCCGGCTGCGCATCGGATCGTCCCGCAGCGCCTGGGTGTTGTCGGTGGCGATGTAGCCCGGGGCGATGGCGTTGACGTTGACGCCGTGCGGTGCCCACTCGTTCGCCAGTGCCTTGGTCAGTCCGGCGATGCCGTGCTTGGCGGCCGTGTAGCCGGGGACGGTGATGCCACCCTGGAGGCTGAGCAGCGACGCCGTGAAGACGATCTTTCCCTGGCCCCTGGCGACCATCGTCGCGCCGATCGCCCTAGTGAGCGCGAACTGGGCGCTGAGATTGACCTGGAGGACCAAATCCCAGTCGGCATCGGAGTGTTGCGCTGCGGGGGTACGGCGGATCGTGCCCGCATTGTTGATCAGGATGTCCACCGGTCGCTCGCGGCCCGCGAGGTCCGCGCCCAGGGCGCGTACGGCGTCGGAATCGGCGAAGTCGGCGCGGATCGACTCGAAGGAGCGCCCCGCGGCTCGTACGTCCTTCTCCACCTCGCTGCCGGATGCCTCCAGTTGGGCGCTGACGCCGATGACGTCGGCGCCGGCTTCGGCGAGGGCTCGGGCCATGGCCCGGCCGATGCCGCGCCGGGCGCCGGTGACGACGGCGAGCCGGCCGGTCAGGTCGAAGAGGGGCATCTCAGGCTCCCTTCGTGTCGTTGCCGCAGTCCACGAGGATCTTCATCACGTCGCCGCCCGCCTCCAGGGCCTCGAAGGCCGCGGGTGCCTCGGTGAGCGGTACGACCTTGCTGATCAGCCGTTCGGCGGGAACCGTGCCGTCCGCGACCAGTTTCACGGCTTGTTCGAAGTCGCGGCGGTCGTACAACCGGGCCCCGACGAGGGTGAGTTCGCGCCAGAAGAAGCGATGCAGATCCACCTCGCGGGGCCGGGGGTGGATCGCCACCAGACACAGCCGGCCGCGTACGCCCAGCACCTCCACGGCCGTTTCGACACCGGCCGCAGCACCGGAGACCTCGAAGGCGACGTCCGCGCCCGAGGCTCCGGTCCACCGCCAGACCTGCTCGGGCACGTCGTCGGTGGCCGGGTCCCAGACGGAAAGGCCCAACTGCTCGGCCAGCAGGCGCCGGTGGGCGCTCGGCTCCACCACGCGGACTTCGGCGCCGGCGGCCCGCGCGACCAGCGCGATGAGCACCCCGACCGGTCCGCCGCCGACCACGACGACCCGCTCGCCCTCCCGGACCCGGGCGCGGCCGACGTCGTGCACGGCCACGGCCGTGGGCTCCACGAGGGCGGCCCGGTCCAGGGCCAGGGATCCGGGTAGCCGGACGAGGGTGTCGGCGGGCACCGTCCAGCGCTGCTGCATCGCGCCGGGCGAGTCGATGCCGATGAAGTCGAGGTGCTGGCACACGTGCCGGTGCCCGGCGGCGCATGCCGGGCAGGTGCCGTCCCAGCGCAGCGGCATCACGGTCACCGGGTCACCGGGCCGCCAGCCCTCCACGTCCGGCCCGACGCGCACGATCCGGCCGGACATCTCGTGCCCGAGTACGGCGGGTGTGTTGACCCGGGCGTCCATGTCGCCGTGGAAGATGTGCAGGTCGGTGCCGCAGATGCCGACGTAGGCGGGGGCCAGTTCCACCTCGCCGGGGCCCGGGGAGCGGGGCTCGGCGGGTGCCGTGCCGAGGGTGCGGGCGGACGTGTAGCGGACGGCGAGTGTCATCGCGGGGTCAGGGTCCCTTCAGCGCGGACGCCGATGGTCAGCAGCAGGTTGGCGTAGGTACGGATGTCGGCGGTGACGACCGCCAGCGCGAGGTCGGGGGAGCGGGCGGCGTCATAGAACTCGAGCCGGCCGAGCGTCTCCACCGGGAGAGGTGCCAGCCGGGACCGGTACTCGGCGATGGCGGCCGGCTCCGGTTCGCCCTCGGGCGGCACCATCACCTGCGCCGACTCCACGGGAATCGCCCGCAGGAGGACGTCGAGAACACTCGTGACGTCCAGCAGGCCCGGCCTGAGGTTGAGGTGGACGGTAGTGGCCCGCTCGCCGGTGGCCGTACTGGCGGGGTAGTGGCCGTCGGCGAGCAGGACGCGGGAGCCATGGCCCGCTCCGGCCAGCGCTTGGAGGATTCCGGGGTGCAGCAGTTCGGTCAGGAGCATGGTGTCTCCTCCTTCGCCGGGGCAGGCGTCAACTGGTAGAAGGCCGTCGCGGTGCCGGCGAGCACCGCGTCGATCTCGGTGCCGGAGCACTCGCCCAGGAGTTCATCCACGGCGGCCGCCCAGCGGTTCCAGCCGCCGGCGAGGACGCAGACCGGCCAGTCGGAGCCGAACATGAGCCGCTCGGGGCCGAAGGCGGAGAGCAGGACGTCCCACACCGGGCGGATGTCGTCGACCGTCCACCTCTCGTGGTCGGCCTCGGTGACGAGTCCCGACACCTTGCAGCGCACCTGGGGGTGTCTGGCCAGCGTCCGCACCTGCCGGGCCCAGTCGGCGAGTTCCCCCCGTGCGAGAGGCGGCTTGCCCGCGTGGTCCAGGACGAGGGACAGCTCCGGGAGCCTTTCCGCGAGCCGGATCGCCTGCGGGAACTGGTGGCTGCGGATCAGTACGTCGTATCCGAGTCCGCGCCGTCCGACCGCGCGTAACCCCCGCTCGACGTCCGGCCGCCCGAGCCAGTGCGGGTCGGACTCGTCCTGCACGAGGTGCCGTACCGCCCGCAGGTAGCGGCCGCCCGGCCCGGCCCGCAGGTCGTCCAGCACGTCGCCGATCGCGGGGGACGTCAGGTCCGCCCAGCCGACGACGGCGCCGATCAGCGGGTCGCTTTCGGCGAGGGCGAGGAGGTCGCGTGTCTCCGGGACGGACGGGACGCACTGGACGACCACCGTGCTCGTCAGCCGCCGCCCTGCGATCGGCCGGGTGGCGGCCGAGTGCAGGGCGTGCGAGCTGAAGCTGCGGCGGATCGGCTCGTGTCCGGGTTCGTCCAGCCAGGGCTGCGGCCGGAGCGACAGGTCCCACACATGGTGGTGGGCGTCGACGAGGGCCTTGGTGTCAGACACGGGTGCTCCAGACGGGGCCGTCGGGGTAGGCGTATTCCTTGAGGGACTCCGGATGCATCTGCGCGCCCAGCCCGGGAAGCTCCGGCGCCAGGTAGCGGCCGTCGGCGATGCGCACCGGGTCGACGAAGTGCTCGTGCAGATGGTCGACATACTCGATGACCCGGTCCTCGACGGTGCCGGAGACCGCGACGTAGTCGAACATCGACAGGTGCTGCACCATCTCGCACAGGCCCACACCGCCCGCGTGCGGGCACACCGGCACGCCGAACTTCGCGGCGAGCAGCAGGATGGCGACGTTCTCGTTGACCCCGCCGACCCGCGCGGAGTCGATCTGCACGATGTCCACCGCGCCGGCCTGGAGAAGCTGCTTGAAGACGACCCGGTTGGCGACGTGCTCGCCGGTGGCGACCTTGACGGGGCCGACGGCCTCGCGGACCGCCGCGTGGCCGAGGACGTCGTCCGGGGAGGTGGGTTCCTCGATCCAGTACGGCTGGTACGGCGCCAGGGCGCGCATCCAGTCGATGGCCTGTCCGACGTCCCATCTCTGGTTGGCGTCGACGGCGATGCGGATGCCGTCGCCGACCGTCGCGCGGGCGGTGCGCATGCGGCGGACGTCGTCCTCCAGCGACGCGCCGACCTTCAGCTTGATCTGGGTGAAGCCGTCGGCGACGGCCTCGCGGGCCAGGCGGGCCAGTTTCTCGTCGGAGTAGCCGAGCCAGCCGGGGGTGGTGGTGTAGGCGGGGTAGCCGCGCTCCAGCAGGCGGGTGATCCGCTCCGCGCGGCCCGGTTCGGCACGGCGCAGGATGTCCAGGGCCTCCTCGGGAGTGAGGGCGTCGCTGAGCCAGCGGAAGTCGACCTGCGCGACCAGTTCCTCGGGTGTCATCTCGCCGAGGAAGCGCCAGACGGGCTTGCCCGCGCGCTTGGCCGCCAGGTCCCAGGCGGCATTGACCACCGCGCCGGTGGCCATGTGGATGGCGCCCTTCTCCGGTCCCAGCCAGCGCAGTTGGGGATCGTGCACGAGGGAGCGGGAGAACGCTCCGAGGTCGGCGCAGACCTCCTGGACGGACCGGCCGACCACATGGGGGGCCAGGGCCGCGATGGCGGCGGCCTGTACGTCGTTGCCGCGTCCGGTGGTGAAGGCCAGTGCGTGGCCCTCCAGTCCGTCTCCGGCGTCGGTGCGCAGGATCACGTAGGCGGCCGAGTAGTCGGGTTCGGGGTTCATCGCGTCCGACCCGTCCAGATGCTCGGAGGTCGGGAACCGCACGTCCAGGACGTCCAGGGCGGTGATACGGGCGGATGAGGGCGCAGCGGTGGACATGGCAGCAACTCCTGTGAGAGCAGGTGGGACAGGGGCCCCCGCGACGGAACGGGGCGGCGAGCGGTGGCCGGCGGCGACGGCCGCCCGGTTCACTCCTGGACCTTGCCGCCGGTGATGCGCGAGATGGTCAGGGCGACCAGGATGATCAGGCCGTTGAGGGCGCCGATCCACTGCGCGGGGACGCCCGCGAGAGTCAGCACGTTCTGGATCATGAACAGCAGGAGGATGCCGCTGAAGGCCCCGAACATGGTCCCCTTGCCGCCGTTGAGGCTGATCCCGCCGATGACGGCGGCGGCGAAGACCGTGAAGATGTAGCCGTTGCCCTGCGCCGAGGCGACGGAGGCCAGGCGCCCGGACAGCAGGAGTCCGGCCAGGGCGGCGAGCACGCTGCCGGTGACGATGACGATCCACAGCACCCGGTCGGTGCGGATGCCGGCCGCCCTCGCCGCGTCGACGTTGCCGCCGATGGCGTACAGCGAGCGCCCGAAGCTGGTCCAGCCGAGCACCACGACGGCGACGGCGAACAGGGCCAGACAGATCCAGATCGACGCCGGCATCCCGAACCATTCGGCGGTGCCCAGATAGAGCATCGACGGCGGGAGCTGGAAGAAGGTCTGGCCGCCGGAGATGCCGGTGAGGATGCCGCGCAGCACGATCAGCATGCCCAGGGTGACGATGAAGCCGTTGAGGCCGAAACGGATGATCAGCAGGGCGTTGACCACGCCGACGAGCGCACCCACGGTGAGGGTGACGGGGACGGCCCAGGCGCCGGGCAGCAGCCCGAGTCCGTGTCCCGCGCCGGCGGGGACGACGAGCCAGGCGGCGACGCCGGGAGCGAGGCCCATGGTGGACTCCAGCGACAGGTCCATCTTCTTGACGATCAGGATCATCGCCTGGGCGAGGACCAGCAGGGCCATCTCGGACATGGTCTGCAGGACGTTGACGAGGTTGTCCGTCTGCAGGAAGACCGGGTTGACGATCTGGCCGACGATCGCGATGACCACGATGGCCGGGACGAGGGCCAGATCACGCAGCCGGGCCACGGGTATCCGGCCGCCGAGCAGACCGCTGCGCCCGGCCTTCGGCCCCGTGGCGCCGGGGGTGGGGGAGTCCGCGAGGGCGGTCTCAGGCATGGAGGTCCACTCCTTCCATCGCGGCGACGAGGTCGTGGTCGTGCCAGCCGCGGCCGATCTCCGTGGTCACCCGGCCCTGGAACATCACCAGGACCCGGTCGCACATGCGCAGGTCGTCGAGTTCGTCGGAGGCGACGAGCACGCCGGTGCCGGTCTGCGCGGTCTCCTCGACCTTGCCGAGGAGGAACTCCTTGGAGCGCACGTCCACGCCCGCCGTCGGGTTGATGAGAACCAGCAGACGGGGATCGTCGGCGAGGGCGCGGGCCATGACGACCTTCTGCTGGTTGCCTCCGGACAGCGAAGACACGGGCAGGCCGGGCCCGGGGGTCTTGATCGCCAGCTTCTCGATCACGGTCTCGGCCAGTCGGTCACGGCGACGGGCGCTGATGAAGCCGTTCCGGCCCAGCCTGCCGGGCACGGAGAGCGTCGCGTTGTCCGCGATGGACATGTCCGGTACGAAGCCCTGGTGGTGCCGGTCCTGCGGGACGAAGCCCGCGCCCGCTGCGAGGGCGGCGGGCACGCTGCCCGGTCGTGGCCGCCTGCCGGCGATCTCCACCGCGCCGCTGCCGGCGGCCCGCAGTCCCACGACGGTCTCGGCGACCTCGGTGCGCCCGCTGCCCGCAGCCCCCGCGAGTCCCACGATCTCCCCGGCCAGGACGCGAAAGGAGACGTCGCTGTAGGTCTCGCCGCTCAGGCCGCGGACACTCAGCGCGGCCGTGCCCATGGAGTCGGCGGTGCTTGCCCGCTCGGCGCCCCGCTCGGCCGCCGCCTCGCCGGTCATGGCGGCGACGAGTTCGCTGCGGGGCAGTTCGGCGACCGGCGAGGTCAGGATGTGCCTGGCGTCGCGGAACACCGTCACCATGTCGCAGATGTCGTAGATCTCCTGAAGGTGATGGCTGATGAACAGGAAGGTGACGCCCTGGCGTTGCAGGTCGCGGATGCGGTCGAAGAGCCGGTTGATCGCGGCGCCGTCGAGCTGGGCGGTCGGCTCGTCGAGGATGATGAAGCGGGCGCCGAAGGACAGCGCGCGGGCGATCTCGACGAACTGCCGCTGCTCCACGCCGAGTTCACTGGCGAGGGTCTGCGGGTCGACGTCCACGGACCAGGCCGAGAGCAGGTCCCGGGCGTGGCGGCGCAGATCCTGCCAGCTGATGAGCCGGTGACGGCCGCGGTCGTGCCGGTTCAGGAAGAGGTTCTCGGCGACGGTCAGCGTGGGGATGATCGTCGACTTCTGGTAGACACACGCCACGCGTCGCCGCCAGGCGTCGCGGTCCGTCAGCCGTGGTGCCGGGTCGCCGCCGAACCTGACCGTGCCCTCGTCCGGTGCCTGCAGGCCGGTGAGGACGGACACCAGGGTCGACTTGCCGGCGCCGTTGCGGCCGACGAGCGCATGTGTCTCGCCGGGCCTGACGGTGATCCGGGCGCCGCTCAGGGCGACCGTCGGACCGAATCGTTTGACAATACCCGTCGCCTCGACAACGGGCGGGTCGCAGGTGCGGCTCGCACGCTCCCCGTCGTTCATCTCAACCACCTTGTGTGCGCCGCGAGTTGTCAGCCGAGGTTGTTGCCCCACAGCGACTTGTCGCCGCTCTTCAGGCTGGGGACGCCGCCGTAGGTGCCGCCGTCGGCGGTGACGAGCGGGGCCGCGAGCTGGTCCTCGAGCAGCCCGTCGCGGACCTTGACGATGGTGCTGTCGTGGTCGGTCCTGCCGGGCCGGAACGTCCTTCCGTCGATCGCGGCCTTCAGGTAGTACAGGGCGTACTTGGCGTAGAGGTCGGCCGGCTGGGACACGGTGGCGTCGATGTGCCCGGCGGCGATGTCCTTCAGTTCCTCGGGGATGCCGTCGTTGGAGACCACGAACACGTGCTTCGGGTCCTTCGGGCCGACCAGCAGGCCCTTCTGCTTGAGTACCTGGAGGGTGCCGGACAGGGCGAAGCTGGACTGCATGTAGACACCCTTGACGTCCGGGTTGGCGGTCAGGTCCGTCTGGAGCTTCTGTGCGGCCACGGCCCCGTCCCAGTTCGTGGCCTCGCCGAGCACCCTGATCCCCGGGTAGTCGGCCTTCATGCAACTGTTGAACGCCTCGGTGCGGTCCCGCCCGTTGACGGAGGACAGGTCGCCCTGGAGCATGACGACCTTGCCCTTTCCGCCGAGCCTGGTGCCGAGGTACTTGCACGCCTTCTCGCCGTAGGCGCGGTTGTCGGCGCGGACCACCATGTAGACCTTGCCGGTGTCGGGGCGGGTGTCGACGGTGACGACCGGGATCTTCTTCGCCTCCAGCTGCGCCAGGGTCGGCGCGATGGCGGCGGTGTCCTGCGGGGCCATCGCGATGCCTTTGACCCCCTGGCTGATGAACGTCTGTGCGTCGGCGGTGAGTTTGGCGACGTCGTTCTGCGAGTTGGTGGTCTTGAGCGAGAGACCGAGGCGCTTGGCGGACTCGGGCGTGTACTTGATGTACGAGTTCCAGAAGTCGGTGTCGGAACGCGGGTAGTCGACGCCGACCAGTGGCGCGCCGCCGGACGCGGTACCGGAGCCGCTGTCGCATGCGGTGAGCAGCGCCAGGGCGGACACGGCCGAGGCGGCGGAGCAGAGGGCTGTTCTGAGTCTCATCGGTGATTCCTCGCGCTGGTCCGGGAGCAGGAGAGATGGGATGTATGTATAGGGCGACTGCTGTGATGCTGTCCAGACCCCGGGATAATTTGCTGCAAGAGAGGCTCTCTTGACCATGCGTGGCGGCGACTGGTTTGAATCCATCCCATCAATGATGCTGCAAGCCCGTTGACATCAGCGCGTCACATGGTCGAACTTCGTGCGTGGCGACCGGCGTTCCACAGCCGTGAGCGTCGTGCTCTTCCCTCTGTCCCCCACTTCAGGGATGTCCTCATGTCGAGCTCGTTCAACAGACGCCGGTTCCTGGCCGGTGCCACAGGTGTCGCGGCGGCGGCCGTCGGGGGCGGTGCCCTCGGGGCGGGCGTCGCCCAGGCGGCGCCGAGCACGTACACCCCCGCATGGCCCTCGGTCGACCAGCACCCGCCCGCCCCGGAGTGGTTCCGGGACGCCAAGTTCGGCATCTACTTCCACTGGGGCGTCTTCAGCGTTCCCGCCTACGACAACGAGTGGTACCCGCGCAACATGTACATCGCCGGCAGCGCGGCCAACCAGCACCACATCGCGACCTACGGCGACCCCTCCGTGTGGCCGTACCACAACTTCATCGACGGGGCGAAGGACAAGGCCGGGAACACCGTGCAGTTCGCGCCCAGGCTGAAATCGGCGGGCGGGAACTTCGACCCCGACGCGTGGGCACAGCTGTTCCTCGACGCGGGCGCGAGGTTCGCCGGACCGGTCGCCGAACACCACGACGGCTTCTCCATGTGGAACAGCCAGGCCAACGAGTGGAACTCCGTCGCCAAGGGCCCGAAGCTCGACCTGCTGCACCTGTTCGCCACGGCGATCAGGGCCAAGGGCCTGAAGCTGCTGGTCGCCATGCACCACGCGTACCACTTCAACGGCTTCTACGACCACGTCCCCGCGCAGACGGATCCGAGCCTGCAGAAGCTCTACGCGCAGCTGGGAACCACGAAGGAGAACCAGCTCTGGTACGACAAGCTGAAAGAGGTCGTCGACCAGGCCCAACCGGACATCCTCTGGCAGGACTTCAAACTCGACGCGGTCGACGAGACCCAGCGCCTGAACTTCCTCTCCTACTACTACAACCAGGCGGACGCCTGGGGCCGCGAGGTCGTCGCGACCTACAAGGACGGCCTCGACGCCAAGGGCGAGGTCTTCGACTACGAACGCGGCGGCCCGGCCGACATCACCACCCCGTACTGGCTGACCGACGACAGCATCTCCAGCTCGAGCTGGTGCTACACCCAGGGCATCGGCTACTACACCGTCCAGCAGATGCTGCACTCGTTCATCGACCGGGTCAGCAAGAACGGCAACATGCTGCTCAACATCGCGCCGATGGCCGACGGCACCATCCCCCAGGCGCAGAAGGACATCCTGCTCGGTATCGGCGACCACCTGAAGCGCTTCGGCGAGTCGGTGTACGCGACCCGGGCCTGGACGGCGTACGGCGAGGGCCCGACGAAGATGGGCGGCGGCTCGTTCACCACCCCGCATGCCGGCACCGCGCAGGACATCCGCTTCACCCGCAACAAGGCCGGCAACGTCCTGTACGCCACCGCCCTGGGCTGGCCCGGCAGCTCGCTGACGATCAAGACCCTCAGTTCGGACCGGATCAACCTGTCGTCGCTGACCTCGGTGAAACTCCTCGGCACCACCGCAGGCACCTACCTCGACCTGCCCGCGCCGGTCCAGAACCCCTCCGGCCTCACGGTCACCCTGCCGTCCTCGGCGCCGTACAGCGCCAACGCCTACGTACTGAAACTCGCCTTCTCCGGAACGATCCCGGGCCTGCGACCGCTCGCCGGCGCCGTCGCCTTCACGGACGTCAACTACAGCGGCAGGGCGGGCGTGTTCGAGGTCGGCGACTACACCGCGGCCGACCTGACCGCGGCCGGACTGGGCGCGCGAACGCTCTCCTCCCTCCGACCGGCCCCCGGTTACCAGGTGGTCGGCTACTCAGGAGACGACTTCACCGGCACCTCCTGGACCTTCATCGACGAAAGCCCAGACCTGCGGGTCACCGGCAACAACGACCAGATCACCTCCCTGAAGGTCCAGTTCAACCCGGCCACCTACTTCCGGCTCACCAACATCACCGACGGCCTCGTCCTGGACAGTGGCGGCAACGTCGCCTCGGGCTCCGACCTCAAGCAGTGGACCTGGGACGGCAGTTCCAACCTGCAGTGGCAGGCGGTGGCGGTCGGAGACGGCTACTACAAGCTGGTCAACCGCACGAACGGCATGGTCGCCGACGGCTGGGGCGCCACCGCCGACGGCTCCGCGGCCAGACAGGCCGCCTGGAACGGCGGCACCAACCAGCAGTGGACGATCACCCACCGGGGCGACGGCCGCTATTCGATCGCCAACCGCACCACCGGCCTGGTCCTCGACGGCGGCGGCAAGGTCGAGTCGGGTTCCGTCGCCAAGCAGTGGACGTACGGAAGCAGCACCAACCTGCTGTGGACCTTCACGTCGCCCTGAACGCAGGTCCGGCATGGCAAGCGGCTGCGGCGGTGCCACGGCGATCCGCTGCGCCGGGACGACGGATCGGACGTGGGTGGCCGGATCAGTGTCGGGCGAACTGGACCTGGGTCGGCTGCACCACGTTCGGCCGTAGCGCGATCCCGCTGATGGTCAGCCGCTCTCCATAGATGTCCGTGAGCCTGATCGCGCTGCCGCATCCGCGGCCGTCGGCGGAAACGAAGTAGTTGTAGTCGGTGCGGGGCAGTTGCCGCCAGCCGTCACCCGCGCGGACCTCCAGCCGCGCGACCGGATTGCGGTGGCCGATCGCCTGGATACCGCACCAGTAGGGGCTGGAGCCGGTCTTGTACCGGATGGAGACGGTGCCGGTCGTGCTGGGGCTCAGCAGGCTCCAGGTGATCGGTATCCGACCGACTTCGAGCGGGGCGAGCTTGGCGAACGCCTGCTGGCTGAGGTCGAGTTGACCAGGTGCACAGGGAGCCGGGCACTCGTTGGTGATCCGGACCGTGATGGAGGCGCCGTTGGCCGCGTGGACGCGCACGTACGCGCCGCACGCCCGGGACGTCTCGTAGTCGGTGGTGTTCATCGCGGCGATCATGAGGTCGCTGCTCGGGCCGAACAGACAGGCGCCGTTTCCGTCGCCGGCCTCGTAGGCGGTGGCGACCCCTCGGTAAGTGGCCCCGGGCCGGATTCGTCCCGTCGACGGTGCCGCGGTGGACGCCGTCCGCGGGGGCCGAGAGGTGGCTTTGGCCGACCGTCGTGCTGCCGCGGTGCTGGACCTCTTGGGGGTCGCCGACGCGGTCGGGGTGTCCTTATCGGTCGCGGTGTGGGCTCTCACCTGGGCGGTTGCGGCAGGTGTGGCCGCCGCAGGTGCCGCGTTCACCTTGTGGTCGGGGAGCAGCCCCATGACCAGGTAGGCGAGGACGCCCGCGGCGGTCAGCCCCACCGTGGTGCCCAGCATCAGCCTCTGTCTGCGCCGGCGCTGCCGCGCGGCCTGCCTCGGTGTCGTCATGTCCGTCCGTTCGGAAGATCGAATCGATGGTGCACTGTCCAGTGGCCGCCGGCAGCGGAAAGGTTGCCGCCCAGGTCGCGGGGATCTGCACCTGCACGGGACTTTCATGTGTGGCGATGATGACATCCGGAGCCGCTGCTGGGGCGGTGCGGCCCAGGCGGCGGGGCTGATGGGCACACAACGTCCGGGGGGCGACGCGGGCAGCACCAACTGGCTGATGGGGAACGGCCGACCCGGACGTACTGGCGATCGCCGTGGACGACCTGGAGGTGACGGAGCTGACGTTCCCCGACGGCACCGGCCTGGTGGGCACGGGCAGCCCAACTCCGCAGCCGGTGCAGTCCGTCACGAGCTGACGGTCACGCGGCGCAGGGTTCCGAGGTCAAGCCGTGAGACATGGGCACAAACCCATGTGAGAGGGCTCGTGATCTCTCCTGGTTCGGCCCGCGTGACGATCGAGGTGCCTTACCAGCAGCTTCCGGTTGACCAGTCGGACGTTCGCCGACCCCGTCTCGGCTGTTCAGCCTGACGTGCCTGTCGGCGAGACAATCGAGTTCCGGCAAGCATTCGATCCCACTTGAACAGTGGGTCCTGGGGGAAGGACCCGCCGACGCAGCCGGCGGTCGTGGCCGAACCGCCGAGCAGGTCCTTGGCCTCGACGGTCGTCTTGGCGGTGCCCAGGACTTCGCGGCGCAGTAGGACGTACGCGCCGTCGTAGGCGGGTGTCCCGCCGGGAAGGCCAGCGCCGTGCCGCCGTCCGTGCCGGCGACGGACCGGGCTGTGGAGCCGTTCACCAGGGTCGCTGTGAGGCCGCTGCCGGAACTGTCACCGATCTTGCCGGAGGTGCGGTCGTCCTGGTCGAAGGTGTAGCGGGTGCCCGGCAGGCCCGCGTCGGGAGTCAGTGCCACGACGCCCGGTGCGTGGCACCGGGCGGATCCGTCGGCGGAAGGCATGGATCACGTCCTCAATCCTCGAGTGCCGGCCTACGTCGAACCGATGGATCATCTATGCCGCACTTCATCGAACTTCGTCGAACCGGTTCGGTGAAGCTCACACCGGGCGACCCGGCCGACAATCCCCTCGACATGATCTACCGGCTCCGTTTCCGGCCCGGAATTGCGGGATTGCGGTCGGGGGTGTTGACAGGCCTCCGGGCGGTTCCTACCTTCACTTCATGCGAACCGGTTCGACGATCCGGAGACCGCCTCTTCACCGTTCCCAGCCCTGGACGCCCGGCGCCATGTTCCTCCCGGAGCAGCGAACCGGTTCGAGCAAGGAGTTCCCGTGAACATCGGTGAGATCGCCAAGCGGGCCGGTGTCTCGCGGAGCACCGTGTCGTACGCTTTGAGCGGCAGGCGCCCGGTGTCGGAGGAGACCCGCCGGAAGATCCAGCAGGTCGTCGACGAGCTGGGCTACCGGCCCAGCGCCAGTGCCCGCGCGCTGGCCAACGGCCGGACCAGCACGATCGGTCTGGTCTTCCCGCCGGCCGGGAACCACTACACGGGGATGCAGCTGGACTTCATCGGCAGTGTGGTGGAGGCGGCCGCGGCCTACGACTATGACGTGCTGCTGTCACCGAGCGGTGTGGACAGTGACCGCTCGTTCCAGCGGCTGCTGGGGGAGCGGCGGGTCGATGGGGCGATCCTGATGGAGATCAGGCTGGCGGACGACCGGGTCGATCACCTGGCGGAGCTGGACTTCCCCTCCGTCGCCATCGGCCGTACCGCTCATCCTGAGGGCGGCTGGTGGGTGGGGCTGGACCACACCGCGCTGGCGGCGGCGTGTGTGCACCACCTGGCGGATCTCGGCCATCGTCGGGTCGCCTTCGTCAACCGGCCCGAGCAGCTGCTGCGGACCGGGTACGAGTCCGCGCACCGGGGCCTGGACGGCTTCACCAAGGCCGCCGCCGAGCGCGGGCTGACGGTGCGGACGTACTGCTGCGGTGACGACGCCGCATCGGGCCAGGCATGCGTGGAGCGGATCCTGTGCGACGACCCGGCCACCACGGCCCTGGTCACCCTGAACGAGGCCGCTCTGGGCGGCCTGTACCGAGGGCTCGCCCAGGCCGGCCGCCATGTGCCGCGCGACTTCTCCGTCACCGGGGTCGTGGCCGGCCGGTGGGCGGAGACGGTGACCCCGCAGCTCACCGCGGCGGACGTACCGGCGGCGGAGATGGGACGTCGTGCCGTCGACCTGCTGGTGGAGCGGCTCGGCCATCCCGACGCGCCGCCCCGGCACCATCTCCTCACGCCGCCGATCTCCCTGAGGGCCAGCACCGGGCCCGCGGGAGTCACACCCACCGCGGACGCGGGCTCTGGTACGACGCCCTGACCGACCCACGTAACCGTCTTCACCCCATCCTCATCACCTCTCGTCTCACCACCGGGCGCTCGCACCGCTCGACGGTGCCGTTCGCCGTGCCCGTCTCTCCTCGTCGCACCGTGCCTCGGCAGTGTCATGCCCAAAACAAAGGAATCCTTGCAATGAACCACTCCTCCAGACAGCGTCGTCTGACCGCCGCAGCCCTCACCGCCCTCGCCGTGGCCGTCACCGCCACCGCCTGTTCCTCCGGTTCGGGCAGCACCGACGCCAAGGGCGCCGGCAGCGGCACGTACACCATCTGGGACCCGTACCCCCAGTTCGACAAGGGCTCGGCCTGGGTGAAGCTACTGGACCGGTGCGGCACCGAGGCCGGGGTGAAGATCAAGCGGACCGCCTTCGACACCAGCGACCTGGGCAACAGGACACTGCTCGCAGCGCAGCAGGGCAACTCGCCGGACGTGCTCATCGTGGACAACCCGGTGGTGTCGACCCTGGCCGAGGCGGGCGTGCTCACCACGACCGACGACACCAAGCTGGACACCTCGAAGGTGGACCCCAACCTGCTCGCGGCCGGCCAGTCGGGCGGCAAGACGTACGGCACGCCGATCGGCGCCAACACCCTGGCCCTCTACTACAACAAGAAGGTGCTGAAGGAGGCCGGGGTGGACATCGCCTCGGTCAAGGACTGGACGTCGCTGACGGCGGCGCTGGCGAAGGTCAAGAAGGCGGGCAAGAAGGGCGTCACGTTCTCGGCGATCGGCACGGAGGAGGGCAGTTTCCAGTTCCTGCCGTGGTTCTGGGGCGCGGGCGCCAAGCTGACCGGGCTCGACTCCGCGCAGGCCGTGTCCGCCCTGTCGCTGTGGACGGACTGGCTCAAGCAGGGCTACGCACCCAACTCGGTGCTCAACAACACCCAGACCACCAGCTGGCAGGAGTTCGCCGGCGGCGACTACGCCTTCGCGGAGAACGGCACCTGGCAGCTCGCCAATGCGAGGAAGGCCGGGCTCGACTACGGGGTGCTGCCCATCCCCGCCGCGACGGGGGGCAACGCTGCGGCCCCGACCGGCGGCGAGTTCGTCACCATCCCGGTCCAGGACGACACCGCCCGCTACACCACCTCCCAGAAGCTCACCACCTGCCTGACCAGCAACGGCAATGTCTACGACACCGACACCGCCCTGTCCTACGTGGCCCCCACCAGCGAGGTCCAGAACAAGCAGGTGAAGGCGAACGCCGAGCTGAAGCCATGGGTCGACGCGGTCAAGTCGGCCAAGGGGCGCACGAGCGACGGCCTGGGCACCAAGTACCCCAAGATCTCGGAGCAGATGTGGAAGGCCGTCCAGTCCGCCCTCAGCGGCTCCAAGTCGCCCAAGGACGCGCTCACTTCGGCGCAGAACGCGGTCAAGTGAGGTGGGTTCGATGAAACAGACCACCCATCCGCCGGACCGGTGGTCCGCGCGCGTCCTGAACGGGGCGGCCACCTCCGCCCCGCCCCCGGCCCGCACCAGGACACGCCGCCGTCCGACCTCCCAGCAGTGGGCCGCCTGGGGATTCCTCGCCCCGGTGACCGTCTATCTCGCCCTCTTCTACGCCTATCCGCTGTACCGCAACCTCGACCTCAGCCTGCGCCACTACACCGTCCGCTCCTTCGTGCAGGGCAACGCACCCTTCACGGGCCTGAGGAACTATCAGACCGTCTTAGACGACCCGACCTTCGCCCCCGCCCTGCTCCACACGGCCGTCTTCACCGCCGTGTGCCTGGTCTTCCAGTACGCCATCGGCCTGGCCCTCGCGGTCTTCTTCAACCAGCACTTCCGGCTGTCGGCCACCCTGCGCGCCCTGTTCCTGGTGCCCTGGCTGCTGCCGCTGATCGTGTCCGCCTCCACCTGGTCGTGGATGCTCAACAGCGACTCCGGCATCGTCAACGCCCTGGCGAGCGCCGTCGGCATCGGGCCGGTGAACTGGCTGACCTCACCGTCCTGGTCGCTGACCTCGGTGATCATCGCGAACATCTGGATCGGCGTCCCGTTCAACCTGGTCGTGCTCTACAGCGGCCTGCAGTCCATCCCCGCGAGCCTCTACGAGGCCGCCGCCCTCGACGGGGCGAACGCCTGGCAACGTTTCTGGCGCGTCACCTTCCCGCTGCTGCGCCCGGTGTCCGCGATCACCCTGCTGCTCGGGCTGGTCTACACGCTCAAGGTCTTCGACATCATCTGGATCATGACCAAGGGCGGACCCGCGGACTCGTCCACCACCTTCGCCACCTGGTCCTACCAGCTCGGCTTCGGCAACCTCCTGCCCGCCTTCGGCCCGGGCGCGGCCGTCGGCAACCTGCTCGTGGTCGCCGCCCTGGTCTTCGGCCTGGTCTACGTCCGGGTCCAGCGGAAGCAGGCGCTGTCATGAGTCGAAGCACCAGCCGAACGTGGTGGAAGACGACCGTCGGTGTCCTGCTGACCGCGATCATGCTCTTCCCGGTGTACTGGATGCTGAACGTGTCCTTGACCCGCGACCAGGACATGCGCAAGAGCCCACCGGACCTGCTCCCTGTGCACGGCACCCTGGCCGGCTACCGCACCGTCCTCGACGAGCAGTTGCCCTACCTCGGCACCAGCCTCGTCATCGGCCTGGGCACCGTCGTCCTGACCGTCGCCCTGGCCGCCCCCGCCGGCTACGCCCTGGCCAAGCTGCGCCCACGCGGCGGCGGCATCCTGAGCTTCTTCCTGCTGGCCGCACAGATGATCCCCGGCATCATCATGGCGATGGGCTTCTACGCCATCTACCTCCAACTGGGTCTGCTCCAGTCCGTCCCCGGGCTGATCGTCGCCGACTCGACCCTGGCCGTCCCGTTCGCGGTCCTGATCTTCACGGCGTTCATGTCCGGCATCCCCGGTGAGCTGCTCCAGGCCGCGCAGATGGACGGGGCGAGGGTCCTGCGCACCTTCTGGTCCGTGGTGCTGCCGATGAGCCGCAACGCCGTCGTCACGGTCTCCCTGTTCGCCTTCCTGTGGTCCTGGTCCGACTTCGTCCTCGCCAGCACCCTCGTGGGCGGCGGCGCCCACGAGCCGATCACCCTCGGCATCTACCACTACATCGGCAACAACAACCAGCAGTGGAACGCCATCATGGCGACCGCCGTCGTGGCCTCGCTGCCGACCGCCGTGATCCTCGTCCTCGCCCAGCGCCATGTCGCCGCCGGCGTGACCGCCGGCGCCGTCAAGGACTGAGTCCTTCCCTCCCGTCACGACCGCTCCGGCTGCATGTCGGCCGGCCGGTGCCCCCTGCCCGAGAAACGAGTGACGCTTCATGACCGCCGCCCCGTCCGGCCCGGCCTTCTCCGTCCACGACATTCCGTTCAGCACGTACGGATCCTGGTTCGACATCTCGCCCGTGGTGGCGGAGAAGACGTACGCCGAGGACCTCCACCTCGTCTCGCACCAGAACGGCATGCACGGCGTGCTGCGCCTGGTCCCGCTGGACCCGGCGACGGGCGAGCGGGCCGCGGCCCGCGTCGAGGCGACACCGGGCCTGCTCAGCTGGATCGGCGAGGGCGGGCACGTCGACCTCGCCTACGAGTCGCCGGACACCGTGCGGCTGCGGGGGAGCGGCCTGGGCATCAGCGTCTTCGCCGCCGCGCAGACCCTGACCCCGTTCAGCGGAACGTACTTCTTCCACGACCCCGCAACGAACGGGCACGTGTTCACCTCGTACGAGACCGGACGCCGATACCGCGTCACCGTGCTGTCCGGCGCCCTCGCCGACCCGGCCGGCGCCCAGGCCCTGGGCAGCGGCGACCGCGGTCTCGCCATGGCCGCCGCGACGGACGGGACCTGGGAGATGGCGATCGAGGAACTCGACACCTCTCGTCCGCCCTACGCGTCTCCGGCACCCTTCGACGAGATCGTGGAGGCCACGAAGAGAGGCTTCAGAGACTTCGTCGACGCCGTGGCTCCCTGGCGCTCGTCCGCCACCCCGGCCGCCGAACTCGCCGCCTACGTCGTCTGGTCGGCGACCGTACGACCGACCGGGCTGGTCACCCGGCCCGCCGTGCTGATGTCCAAGCACTGGATGGACAAGGTCTGGAGCTGGGACCACTGCTTCAACGCCCTTGCCCTGGCGCGTGGTTGTCCCGAACTGGCCCTGGACCAGTTCACCCTGCCCTTCGACCACCAGGACGACAGCGGCGCCCTGCCCGACTCGGTCACCCACTCCGAGGTGCTCTACAACTTCGTCAAGCCGCCCATCCACGGCTGGGCCTTCGGTCACCTGCGCCGTCGCCTGCCGACACCTCCCGACGAGGCTGAGCTAGCAGAGATTTACCACCGGTTGGAGCGCTGGACCGACTTCTGGCTCACCGCACGACGGGCCCCCGGTGCCGAACTTGCCCACTACCAACACGGCAACGACAGCGGCTGGGACAACGCCACCACCTTCGACCCCGAGCGCGTGGTCGTCACCGCCGACCTGGCCGCCTTCCTCGTCCTACAGCTGCACGAACTCGCCGAGCTGGCAACGGAGTTGGGCAGGGTGGACGAAGCTCGCCGGTGGACGCGGGCGGCCGAGGAGACCCAGACGGCACTGCTGGAGCAGCTCTGGAGCGGGGACAGGTTCGTCGCCCAGGGCGTCGCCGGCGGGGACACCTGGAGCAGCTCGAGCCTCCTCGACCTGATGCCCATCGTGCTGGGCGAGCACCTGCCCGGCCAGGTCGCCGGCGCGCTCGCCGACCACATCAAGGCTCATCTGACCCCGTACGGCCTCGCCACCGAACTGACCACCTCACCGCACTACCTCTCCGACGGCTACTGGCGCGGCCCGATCTGGGCCCCCGCCACCGTCCTCGTCGAGGACGGCCTGCGCCGCGCCGGCCACCACCGGCTGGCGGACGACATCAGCGCCCGCTTCCGCGCCCTGTGCGAGACCCACGGCTTCGCCGAGAACTTCGACGCCCTCACCGGCACGGGTCTGCGCGACCGCGCCTACACCTGGACCGCCAGCAGCTATCTCCTGCTGGCCGAAGCACACGCACACCGAGACGGCCGCTGACCGGCTGCCTCCCCCGTGGCCCCCGGACCGTCCGGGGGTCGCCACACTCATGCAGGAGCCGCACCATGAAATCGCCCCGGATACACCCCAGCCCCACCACCCGCACCGGACGCCGAACGGTCCCCTCCGTCGCCGTCCTGCTGACCGCCCTGGCCGCGACCCTCGTGCCCGCAGCCCCGTCACAGGCCGCCGACACCGGCGTCACGGTGGACTTCGCGACAGCCGGAGGTGCGCCCACCTACCGCGCCTCCGGCATGATCTACGGGATGACGCCGAACGGGTCGCTGCCGCAGGACCACTTCTTCAAGGACATCAAGTGGCACTTCATGCGGGCCGGCGGCGCCCAGCTCAACAGCGGCGGCTACGGCACCAGCCTCGCCGACTACCAGACCCGTTGGAACGCCACGCTCGCCCAGTACAAGCGCACCGCGGCCCTCGGCGGCACCTTCGTGCTGCTCCCGCACGACCTGTGGGGCGCGGACAGCACCACCAGCCAGGGCTGGCCCGGCGACAACGGTGACTGGACGAAGTTCGACAACTTCGTCACGCAGCTCATCAACGACGTCAAAGCCAACAACATGACCGTCGAGTGGGACCTGTGGAACGAGCCCGACGGCAGGGGCTTCTGGGCTCCCTCGCAGAGCCAGTACCTGCAGATGTGGTCGCGCTTCTACGCCCGGGTGCGGGCGGCCTTCCCGGGCCAGCTCATCGTCGGCCCCAGCATGGCGGGCCAGCCGACCTCCTCCAACTCCTGGTGGACCACCTACCTCAACTACGTCAAGGCCAACAACGTCGCCCCCGACATCTACAGCTGGCACGACGAACCCGCCGATCCCGTCCCGGGCGTGGCGGGCGCCAACTCCACCCTCGCCGCGGCAGGCCTGACCAACACCCGCCCGTACCAGATCAACGAGTACGCGGCGCTCTCCCAGCAGAACCCCGGTGGCGGTGCCTGGTTCATCGGCCGTCTGGAGCGCGCCGGCGCCGACGGTCTGCGCGGCAACTGGGCCTCCGGCACGAACCTGCACGACTACGAGGCCAACCTGCTCACCAAGAACAGCTCCGGCCAGTACCTGCCGCTGGGCGAGTGGTTCATGTACCGCTACTACGGATCGCAGACCGGCAACATCGTCAACCTCACTCCGGGCGCCGGCACCGACGGCCTCGCCACCAAGGACAACACCGCCAAGAACGCCAAGGTCCTGCTCGGCAGCAACGGCAACACCGGCAATGTGACCGTCAACCTCACGGGCCTGAACACGACTTCGGTGGTGGAGAGCGGCAAGGTCCGCGCGGTCGTCCAGCGCGTCCCGTACAACGGCGGCGCCGCGGTGGCCGGGCCCGAGACAATCTCCGACACCACCCTGACCGTCAGCGACAACGCGGCCTCGGTGAGCGTCCCCTGGAGCAACGCCAAGGACGGCTACACCGTCACCCTGCTCCCGCCGTCCAACACCACCGTCCCGACCGTCGCCGTCAGCGAGAACAGCGGCCAGTGCCTGGACGACACCAACCTGAGCACCGCCAACGGCACCCAGTACCAGCAGTACCACTGCGAGGGCGGCTACCAGCAGATGCTCGACCTCAAGCCGGTGACGGGGAAGACCAACACCTACACCGTGGTCAATGAGCTGAGCGGCAAGTGCCTGGACGTCTCAGGGGCGTCCACCGCCGACGGCGCCGCCGTCATCCAGTACACCTGCAACGGCGGTACCAACCAGCAGTTCACCCTCAACCCCGTCACCGCACTCGGCAACAGCAAGGACTACCAACTGGCCGCCGTCCACAGCGGCAAGTGCGTCGACGTCAGCAACATCTCCACCGCCCCGGGAGCGCTGATCCACCAGTGGACCTGCGACCCGTCAAGCGCCCTCAGCACCAAGAAGAACCAGATCTGGCGACTCCCCGGCAAGTAGACTTTTTCAGGCTCCGGATCGAAGCGCAGACGCAGGCTCGGCCTGGTGATCGGTACGCCGCTGGCGTTGGTCTCGGCAGGCGTTCTGGCCTACGGCGCGGTCTTCGGGACCTTCGGCGACGATTCCCGGCCCCAGGCGTCCGCGGCGCCCCGGGTGCCCGACGACGCGACGGCGGCCGTGGCGTCGATGCAGCCGGGCCGCGCGCAGGGCTTCCACAGCGTCCGTATCCCGGTGACCTGGAGTGGTCACCAGGCGGCGGCCCCGGCCTACACGATCGACCCGGCGTACGTGAGCAGGGTCAGGCAGGTCGTCGACTGGGCCCTCGACGACGCCCTCTACGTCATGCTCGACGTTCATCACGACTCGTGGCAGTGGGTCAAGAAGATGTCCGCCGAGCACGATCAGGTGCTGGCCCGTTACCGCGCGACCTGGTCCCAGATCGCCAGGGCGTTCAGGAACGAGCCGGCCACGCTGCTTTTCGAGAGCGTCAACGAGCCGCAGTTCGACGAGGCGAGCGCCGCGCGCGAGGCCGAGCTGCTCCATGAGCTGAACAACGGGTGAAACTCACCTTCCATTTCTGGAGCGGCACCACCGCGACGTACTACGTGACCAAGTCCGGAACCTCCTTCACCGGTACGACGGCCTGACCGCCCCGCAGCAGCACGTTCCGTCCAGGGAAGGGGGCCGGCGCTTGCGCCGGGCCGGCTCCTTACCCCCTACTGCTGCGGAGCCAGCCCGCGTTCGCGCAGCCACTTCAGCTGCTCCGCCGTGTTGAAGCCGAAGTCGCCGCCGTGGTCGGCGAAGGGCCAGGCGGTCATGGTCCGGTCCGTCCCCGCGTAGTGGTTGAAGGCGGCGTAGACGGTGGGAGGCGGGCATGTCGGGTCCATGAGGCCGACGCTGAACAGCGCCGGCGCCGTCGCACGCAGGGCGAAGTGGACACCGTCGAAGTAGTCGAGTGTCGCGAAGGTCGCCTCCAAGCGGTGCGGATTGTGCCAGCGCAGGTATTTGGCGAGCTCCAGATACGGACCGTCCCGAGCACCGCCGCCACCCGGTCCGGGACGAGTCCGCCGACCGCAAGGGCCAGGCCGCCGCCCTGGCTGCCGCCCGCGACGACGACCCGCCCGGCATCCAGCCCGGGCAGTTCGGCGAACGCGTCCACGGCGCGCACACAGTCCGTGGGGTGAGTCGATGCCGCGGGTCATGAAGCCTTCGACCCATTGTGTGCCGTCGCCCTCAGTGCGGTCCGGGGTGTCGTGGCCCTGGCCACGGCTGTCGACGACGAGTTGGGCGTAACCGGCCGCGGACCACAACAGGTGGTCGGTGGGCAGCCCCCGGCCCGCGCAGTAGCCCAGGAAGGTGACGACGACCGGCAGCGGCCCTTCGATGCCGCGTGGGCGCAACAGCCAGGCGGCCACCGGTTCGCCGTTCCAGCCGGGGAAGCGGACGTCGTCCACGTCGACGGTGCTCAGCAGATACCGGTCGGTGACCCGCTCGGCCTTCACCGCTCCGCCTCGGGCGCGTGCTTCGGCCAGGGTCCGTTGCCTGAAGACGTCGAAGTCCTCCGGCGGGGACATCTCCGGCCGGTCTGATGGGGACGGTACTGGGTTGCCACGGCCGGAGAGCGGGGAGACTCCGCGCCTCGGCGCCTGGGACGTCCGGGACTTCGTCACCTCCTGAGGATGTTCCCGGGAATCGGGGCTTTGGCTGTCGCGGCCGAAGCCCCTCGGGCCGGCTCTCCTGCGCTTACGATCCCAGCTCGGCGGAGAAGGGCCGGTCGTAGACCTCGAAGTTGCGTATGGACGCCCATGCACCGGAAGGCAATCCGGTGACCGTGACACGCACATACCGTGCCCGGGTCCGGAACATGGCCACCTGGACCTGACTGGTGCTTGTGGTGGCCGTGTTGTCGGCCAGCGTGCTCCACCTGCGGTTGTCGACGGAACCCTCGATCGTGTACCGGTAGTTGGTCCCCTCCAGTTCCCAGGCGATGCGGGTGCCGGTCAGCGAGCGGGGCGAACCGAGGTCGACCTTGAGCCAGTGGCCGGTGCCGCCGTTGTTCGCGCACCACCGGGTGGCGGTGGAACCGTCGACCGCCCTCGCGGCGGTGTTGCCCTTCGAGGACTCCTCGCTGTCGGCCGTCGCCGTCCGGCCGACGGCGATGTCGGCCGGCTGCACGAACCGGTCCAGCGTGACGCCGACGACGCTGTCCTCGGGATGAGTGGTGCGGTCGATGCCGGTGATCGTCACCCGGCCGTCGCCGCCGGCCGAGTACGCCAGGCCGGCACCGGTGCGCACATCGAAGGCCCGCACGATCCTGGCGTCGCCGAGCGACGGGGTGGTGAACGAGGTTCCGCCGTAGCCGGGCAGCAGGTGCACGTAGAAGGTGTCGTCCTTGCAGGTGAAGCCGTACTGGCCGTCGACCGGGTTCCACGGGCCGCCGCGGGTCCCGTAGACGGACCGGCCACAGGACGCCATGAAGGTGCCGATCCGCCGCAGCAACCCGGCCTGGGCGTCGGACACCGTGCCGTGCCGGTCCGGGCCGACGTTGACCATCGCGGTCATGTTCCGCACCCAGCAGTTGACCAGGATGTCCATGGCGGTGCCGTAACTCATCACGGTGGCAGCGGAGTTGTAACCCCAGGTGCCGTCGACGGTGAACACCTTCTCGACCAGGCCGGTGCGGATCGCCCCGCTCGGGACGGACGGGCCCTCGTCGCTGGCGTAGTCGCCCGTCCAGCCCGAGCGTGAGGTGGCGACGATACCGGGCTGGTGCTTGCGCACCATGCCCATCAG
This sequence comes from Streptomyces sp. NPDC001153, assembly GCF_053598315.1. Taxonomy (NCBI): domain Bacteria; kingdom Bacillati; phylum Actinomycetota; class Actinomycetes; order Kitasatosporales; family Streptomycetaceae; genus Streptomyces; species Streptomyces sp. NPDC001153. The sequence continues at coordinate 311,456 of NZ_JBSFJZ010000001.1, read as the reverse complement.
CCCGAGCGGCCTGCCGTCGCCGTCCGTCTCGCCGTAGACGGCGTCCACCGGCCACTCGTTGGCGGGGTCGCGGTACCGGCCGGGCTCCCAGAAGAACGCGCCGTCCGCGTCGCTGCCCTGCTCCGCCACCCAGCCGCCGTCCCACCACAGGTCGTCGATCGGGCCGTACCGGGTGACCAGCTCCTTGACCGACTGGTACACCTCGGTCTTCATGACCCGCGCGTTCTCCTTGTGCGCGGGATCGGTCGTGTAGTTCCAGGGGTTGGGCGCGCAATGGGTGCCACGGACGTCGTAGTAGCCGGGATAGCGCCAGTCGATCGGCGAGTAGTACAGGCCCACCTTCAGCCCCGCCGCCCTTACCGCCGCGACATAGTCCTTGACGAAGTCACGGCCCAGCGGCGCCTGCCCGGAGTTCCAGCTGTTGGGATGGTTCAGCGGCCACAGTGCGAAACCGTCGTGGTGGCGCGTGGTCAGCGTCACGTACCTTGCTCCGAAGTCCTTGGCCAGCCGTGCCCAGGCCTCCGGGTCGTAGGCGTCCGCGGTGAACTGCTCGTCGGTGGCGTCGGTGACGTATGTGCGGTAGTCCGCCGGCGTGACCGGGGCGTTGTGCATCCACCACTCGCCCTTGGCCGGGCCCGAGTACACGCCCCAGTGGATGAACATGCCCAGCTTGGCGTCGTGGAGCCACTGGATCGCGGAGTCCGGCTGCTGCTCGACGCCCATGTCGGTCCTCGGGATCCGCAGAGCGGGCAGCGGCAGCGGTGCGTCGGGCGCGGCGTACGCGGGTGCCGCCACCGTGACGGAACTGACGGCGGTGGCCGCCGTCATGGCCGCCATGGCGGCGAGTACCGATCTGCGTGACGTGGATTCCGGCAACGTAGTTCCTCCTGTTCGGCTGTTCTCTCAAGACATTGGATGAATTAATGAATGCCGATGCCATGTCTGTCGAGGCTTGTGACGAATGTTGTCGTGAAACAGCGGTAGTTGGTGGACGGGTTGCCCCTATCGCGAGCGGTGACATGGGATGTATGTGTTGCACCGGGGCGGAGCTGTCTCCATCGAAAAGATCAAGTCACCCTTCGGCGGACGACCATGGTGAGCGAGGTTCGGGACCTGCTTCGGTGACGATCGCGTACATCGCCGAGTCCGCGGGTGTCTACCGCAAACCTCCCAAGAACCGCAGCAAACTCGTGGAACTGGTCTTCCGTGAGCTGGAGAGCATGTGGGCCGTGGAGATCATCCGCGATGTCTAGCGCGTGGCCCGCAGGAACCGGGTCGGGGTGCTAACTCACCGCTAAAGGCATCCCGTTCGTCGTCTTCGACGCGATCGACGAGCTGCCCGACGACGTGCCGTTCGTCAGTGCCACGAACTGGCGAGGCGGTCAGACGGCGACCCGGCACCTGCTCGAACTGGGACACCGGCGCATCGCCGTGATCAGCGGGCCCGACCACCCCTACTGCCGCGTCCGGCTGTCCGGTTGCCTGCCGACGGCGTCCGATCAGGTGGTGAAGGCCCAGCTCACGCACGAGCACGGGTCCGCCGCGGCGGTCGAGCTGCTGTGCCGTCCCGATCGACCCACCGCCGTCTTCACCGCGAACGACATGCAGGCGCTCGGTGTCTACAAGGCCGCGCGAGCTCGGGCTGCGCATCCCGCGCGATCTCAGCGTCGTGGGCTACGACGACGTCCCGGCCGTCGTCTGGGTGGATCCGCCTTTGACCACGGTCCATCAGCCGCTGGCCGAAATGGCCGTAGCAGCCACCGAACTGGCCCTGGCGCTCGGCCGCGGTGAGGAAGTACCGCAGGTGGGACTGGAGATCGCGACCACCCTGACCGTCCGGGAGAGCACGGCTCCGCCGAAGGAGGCGTGAGGTCGCGCCGGGACACGGGTTGTGCCCTGGTTGCCCGGCATGCGGCGGGGGCGACCAGGGCGGAGGCCGGTCGGTCAGGACGCCGTGCCGGTCACCGAGCTCCCGGACTTCGTCACGTGGTACGTGACGGTGGCGCCGCTCCAGAAGTGGAACTTCAGCGTCACCGGCGCGTTGTCGTGCACCGCCTTCAGGAAGTCGGACGTCAGGGTGATCCTGCCGCCCGCGTAGTCGGGCGAGAAGGACTGGTTGAACTGCTGGTACGGGGTCCAGTCGGCCGGGCCGGCGTTGCTGCCGTCGGCGTACGTGGCCTCCATGGTCGCCAGCACGTCACCGCGGTACTGCGTGGGAAGTGCGAACGAGCCCGTCGTGCCCGTGGCGCCCGACAGCACCGGGGTGTCGTAGGTGATGACGTCGATCTTCCAGGGCAGCCCGCGGGAGAACCGGGCCTGGAGCGTCGCGTTCACCCCGTACGCGCGGTTGCCGGTCAGCCGGGTCAGTGCGGTGGCCGTGAGGGTGAGCCGGTCGCTGGACACGGTGTAGTCCCGTCCCGCGACCAGCTTCTCGCTGCCCTGCCACAGGCCCCGGAAGGTGGTGCCGTTCGGGTTCAGGGTGAGTGACTGGGCCGTGATCGGGGTCGACTTCGCCACGAAGACCTTGTCGAGGGAGGCGGTAGCCGAGCGGGTGGTCCAGCTCGACCTGATCCAGGCGAACAGGGCGGGGTCACGCCACTTGAGGGTGGAGCGGTTCAGGTAGGAGAAGGGGTCCCACAGGGCGGTGGTGACCCCGGCGACCCGCGCCTGGTATCCCAGCTGCTCCAGGTACTTCAGTCCCTCACCCCGCTCGATGGGGTCGGGATGGTTGTAGTCGGGCCAGCTCAGCGTGCCGTACTCGCCGAGGTAGACCGGGATGCCCTTGGCGACGAACGTGTCGTGCATCCGGGCGAAGGCGTCGGTCAGGTCCTTCTCGGCGGTGGCGTCGTACCGGGTGCCGCCCGCGATGTTCACGCTGAACGGGTACCAGCTGTAGTAGTGCACGGTGGCGACCAGGTTGCGGTCGTGCAGCGCGCCGATCGTGGTGGACAGGTCGTCCATGAGGTTCTGGGCGGGTGTGCAGCCCTGCGTGGGCAGGACGAGCAGGCGGTCGGTGTTCCCGCCGCCCGTGGCGCGGACGACCTTGTGGAAGGAGGTGTTCAGCTCGTTCAGGAACTGGGTCTTCTGCGCGGGCGTGGCGTTGTTGAACTGCGGCTCGTTGACGCTCTCGAAGAGCAGGGTGCGCGGCTCGTTCCGGAACGTGGTGGCGATCTGGGACCAGGAGGCGTCGAAGCGGGCGAGCACCTTGTCGTGGTTGGTCGTGATGCCAGCGATCCACTGCCACGAGTCGTGGTGGACGTTGATCACGACGTACAGGCCGTCGGCCAGCGCCCAGTCGACCACCTGCTTGACGCGGTTCATGTACGTGGCGTCGATGGTGTAGGGCGCGGTGGCGGACTGGTGGTCGGTCCAGGTCACCGGGATGCGGACGCTGCGGAAGCCCTGCGCGCGGATGGTGTCGAACAGGGACTTGGTGACCGCGGGATTGCCCCAGGAGGTCTCGTCCGGGATGGCGTCCAGGGTGTTGCCCAGGTTCCAGCTGGGCTGCATGGCCGCCACGGCGTCCATGGCGGAGGCCGGAACCCTGACCTGCGACCGCGCCGGGTGCGCGGGGCCGTCGGCAGCCGCCATCGTGGTGCCACTGGACAGGCCCGCGATGACGAGCAGCGTCAGCAGCAGGGCGGCCAGGCGCCCGGGGCCGCGGCTGCGGTGGTGTGCGGGGTGCCGTATGTCCTTCACCTGTTGTTCCTTTCGGTAGGTGGTCGGGCCGGTGGTCGGGTCGGTCGTCATGGTCTGAGGGGCTCGTAGTCGAACCAGTCGAAGTGGACGGTGCCGACCGCGGCGTACATGCCGATGACGCGGCCCGTGAATCCGCCGGCGACCTCGGTCGACAGGTAACGGCCGTCGAGGGTCGCGAGCACGGTGAAGGTGCCGTCGGGCTGCTCGACGCCGAGGGAGACGACGTCGGGGCCGGTGCGGGAGTCGTGCGGAGGCGGAGGGTCGGTGACCGTGAGGCCGAGGACGACCGGCCCGTCGGGTACGGGCTGTGCGGCCACGACCGTGCGCAGGGAGCCGACGCGCGCGATCACCCGCACTTCGCTGCCGGACGCCTCGATCGCGTAGTGGTGCCGCTCGTCCAGCCGGACGGCCAGGCCGCCGGTGCCCCCCGAGGGGTCGACCAGGGTGCGCGCCCGGCAGGACAGGTGCTGCTGGCGCCGGCCGGTGAAGACGACGTCGGGTTCGTCGAGGTCGACGCCCCGCGCGCGGAGCGTCAGCCATCCGGGGCGCTCCTTGGTGGTGCAGAGTTCGGCCGGGCGGTCCCGCACGGAGATCCACGACGGCCCCAGTTCGCTCAGGTCGAAGTCGTCCCGCGGCTCCTCGACGGGGCCGGGGACAAGGGGCCACGGGAGCTGAGGCAGGTCCGGGGCGACCTTGCCGACGACCGGCCAGCCGTTCCCCCAGGTCACCGGCGCCAGGAAGGTCTCCCGGCCGAGCACGTGCCAGCCGGGCGTGCCGCCGCCGGGCCGTACCCCGAGCAGCACCATCCACCACGAGCCGTCGGGTGCCTGGACCAGGTCTGCGTGCCCGGTGTTCTGCACGGGGTGGTCGGTGCCGCGGTGGGTGAGGATCGGGTTGGCCGGGCAGGGCTCGAACGGGCCGCTCGGTGTGAGGCCGCGGGCGATCGCCACGCCGTGGCCGCGCTCGGTTCCCCCTACGGCGATGAGCAGGTACCAGTAGTCGCCGATCCGGTACAGGTGCGGCGCCTCCGGGGCTTTGTCGCCGGGTGCGCCGGACCACAACTTCCGCGGTGGCCCGTACGTCTCGCCGGTGTGCGGGTCGATGCGTACCTGCGCGACCCCGGCGACGGTGCACCAGCAGGTGCCGTCCTCGTCCCAGGCCAGGTCGGGATCGATGCCGGGCCCGCCGGGAAGCCGGATGGGGTCCGACCACGGTCCGGCGGGGTCGGTGGCGGTGACGATCAGGTTGCCGCCACCCTCGCTCACGTTGGTGACGATCAGCCAGAACCGTCCGTCGTGGTGGCGCAGGGTGGGGGCGTAGATCCCGGCGGAGGACGGCACGTCGGCCGCCAGACGCAGCTGGCTCGGCCGGTCCAGGGCGTTGCCGATCTGCGTCCAGTGCACCAGGTCACGGCTGTGGAAGAGGGGTACGCCCGGGAAGTACTCGAAGCTGGAGCAGGCGAGGTAGTAGTCGTCGCCCACCCGGCAGATGCTGGGGTCGGGGTGGAATCCGGGGATCACGGGGTTGGCGGGGCCGGTGTCTGACAAGCCACCAGGTCCTTTCGGTATACGGGATGTGCATGTCTCAGCCGGATGTTTCGTCCGGGGAGGGCGCGTTGAGGCGGCTGAGCCGGAGCAGCACGGCGGAGGGCGCGGTGGGCAGGGTCACGGTGAGGTGACCGGTGTCCCGGCGCCGGCTGGTGGTGGCCTGGCTGGAGGACGGGTAGAGCAGGTCCACGCGTCCCGAGGTACGTCAGGAGGGAGCTGCCGTTCTCGTCAAGGGTGATCTGGAGCTGAAGGGCGTCGTGACCCCAGCGGATCGTGCGCTGTTCCTCGGTCATGGCGGTCTCTCGGAGTCAGGTCCTGCGCAGCACCGCGCAACCACCGGGGGGCAGCTCGTGGACCGTGGCGCCGGTGAGCAGGTCGTGAGCGGGATCCGGCAGCGGCACGGTGTCCGAGCGGTGGTTGAGCAGGAACTGCCAGTGACGGCCGTCGGACGCGTGCCGGGTGACGGCTTCGACACCGCCCGGCAGGCCCGGCAACTCCGGCTCGGCACCAGCCTCCTGAAGCAGCCTGCGGACCAGAGCGCCGTAGTCGGCATCGTCCAGGCGAGTGGAGACGTACCAGCCCTGTCCGGTTCCGAAGCGGTGCCGCGTCAGTGCCGGGCCGTCGGCGAGCATGCCGTGGGTGTAGGCGGCGAGCGTCTCGGCGCCCTCGCTGCGCAGGGACTCGCTCCATACCGAGCCGTACGAGCCGTCCGACAGGGCGATCCGCTCATCCGTCCGCAGCGGGCGGTGCTCCTCGACACGGATGCCCAGGGCCTCGCGCAGCGGCCCGGCGGGATAGCCGCCGAGCCGGGCGTGCATGCGGTCGTCGACGCATCCGTTCGCGTGCTGGACGAGGAGCGTCCCGCCGCCGGCGACGTAGCGGCGCAGGTTCTCGGCGCCCGCGTCGGACAGGAGGAACAGGGCCGGCGCGACGACGAGCGCGTAGCGGCTCAACTCGTGCTCGGGATGGGCGAAGCCGACCGTCACGCCGGCGTCCCACAACGCCCGGTGTGCCCGGCTCAGCTCCCCGTGGTAACCGAGGTCGGCGGAGGGCAGGCCGTCGACGCTCAGGGCCCACCAGGCGTCCGCGTCGTCCAGGACGGCCACGGACGCGTCGACCGTGGAACCCGCCAGCTCGCCGAGCCGGGCGACCGCCTCCCCGACCTGTGTGACCTCGCGGAAGATACGGCTGTCGGGGCCCGCGTGCGGGACCATCGCCGAGTGCCACGTCTCGGCACCGGCCCGGGACTGCCGCCACTGGAAGAAGAGGGCCCCCTCCGAACCGCGCGCGATGTGGCCGAGGGTGTGGCGCAGGATCTCCCCGGGCTCCTTGCCCAGCACACGGTCGCTGTCGTAGACGGTGTTGGTGCCCTGTTCCATCAGCAGCCATGGGCCACCGCCGCCCAGGGAGCGGACGCGGTCGGCGTGGAAGGCGGCGTCGGAGGCGGCGTCCAGACCCGGCGAACCCGGGTAGTGATCGGAGGCGACGACGTCGAGTTCGCGGGCCAGGGCCCACAGGTCCACGTTCTGGTAGGCGGGCAGCATCAGGTTGGTCGTCACCGGCCGGTCGCTGTGGGCGCGGATCGCGTCGCGCTGCTCGCGGTAGGCGGCGACGGTCTCGTCGGACCAGAAGCGGCGGAAGTCCAGGCTCTGGCCCGGGTTCTTGTGCCACTGCGTCGCCCGTGGTGGCAGCACCTGTTCCCAAGCCGTGTAGCGCTGGCTCCAGAAGGACGTTCCCCAGGCCTCGTTGAGGACGTCCAGCGAGCCGTGGCGGGCGCGCAGCCACGCCCGGAAGGCCGCCGCCGCGTGCTCGCAGTAGCAGAGGGTGGCGTACTCGTTGTGCACGTGCCACAGCGCGAGGGCCGGGTGGTCGCCGTACCGCTCGGCGAGGGCCGAGGCGATTCTGCGGGCCGCGTTCCGGTAGGCGGGTGCGGTCAGGCAGTAGGTGTCGCGGCTGCCGTGGGTGAGGCGGGTGCCGTCGGGTGTGACGGGCAGGGCGTCGGGGTGGGCGAGGGTGAACCAGGGCGGCGGGGAGGCCGTCGGTGTGGCGAGGTCGACGGCCACCCCGTTCGCGTACAGGCGCTCCAGGTGGGCGTCGAGCCAGGCGAAGTCGTAGCGTCCCTCCTCCGGTTCGAGCAGGGCCCAGGAGAAGACGCCCACGGTGACCAGGTTGACCCCGGCCCGGCGCATGAGTGCGTCGTCCTCCTTCCAGACCGGCTCGTCCCACTGCTCGGGGTTGTAGTCCCCGCCGAAGGCGAGCCCGCCCAGACGGTCGGTGATGATGCGAGTCGTCATGACGGTCCTCAGGTACGCGGAGTCGTGTCGGGCTCTGGCGGGGGAGCGGTCCCTGTCACGCGGCGGAAAAGCGTCGAAGCGCTTCACCTGACGGTCCGAAGGTAACGGACATGTTTCGTGCGAAACAAGAGCGAGAAGCTAGGGAATGTTTCCTTCCGCAGGTACATTGACAGCCCGTCATGACCATGGCCAGCGTCGATGCGCTTCGACATTCCCGGCCTTCAACCGGACATCCGCTCCCGCTCGTCGAGGGGTCTGACTCGTGGGTTCTCCTCCCGTCCCGCAACCGCCAGACTGCCGTTCCGTGATCCCGTGCTTCCGCTCGGGGAGCGTCGACGACCTGCTGGACCGGCTCACCCTGGACGAGCGGCTCGCCATGCTGCACCAGTACCGGCCTGCCCGGGACCCAGGAGGCGCTGCTGGGTGCGGTTGCCGCCGTCCGCCCGAAGACCGCCGTGGTCATGGGCAATTACCCCTACGCCGTCGCCTGGGCCGACGCCATCTGCCGGCCGTGCTGTGGACCTCCCACGGCGGACGGTCGTGATCCCGTCCACGCACGGTACCGGCGATGCGGCGCGCTTTGACGTCCACCGCTGGGGCGACCGCCTGTCACGATCGACAGCCGGCACCCATGGCGGCTGCGGACGGGTGGTCCCGACGGCACTCTGCACACCGCCGCGGCAGGGTCCGCGACGGCCGAGTTCTCGGTCGGCGGTGCGGCGGTCCGCGGACACGAAGCTCCCAGTACCGCCGCAGCACCTTGCGTCGTGTGCCGTCCGCCGCTCTGCCTGACGGGTCGCGCAGATCCCCGCCCCCTGATCCCAGCTCGACTTCCCCTGCGTAAGTCCGAGGTAAGTCATGAGCACGTTTCACCTCGGCTGACGCTCTGTTCTTGCCGGTTCCGGTTCCGGTGCCGCCGCCGCGATCGCTTCTCTGCCGACGGTTGCGGGGCAGGCCCTGCCCGCCGCTCCGGCGGCCGTAGCGAAGAGCGGCTATCGGTGGCGCAACGCCGCTAGGGGCGGCACCGGGTTCGTCACTGGGGTGCTGTTCCACCCGTCGGTGCGAGGGCTCGCCTACGCCCGGACCGGCATCGGGGGGCGCCTACCGCTGGGACGCCCCGACCGACCGCTGGATCCCGCTGACCGCCCACCTCGGCTGGGACGACTGGAACCTCCGCGGCGTCGAGATCATGGCCGTCGACCCCGCCCACCCCGACCGTGTCCGTCTCGCCCTCGACGCCTACGCCCAGTCCTGGGCCGGCAGCGGAGCCGGGCTGCGCTCCGAGGACCGCTAGTGCCGTGACGTGACGGCTCGGTTTCGGCAGCGGTGAATGTCGCGCAGGTCAACTCGAGGTCGTGACACGGCCTGTCAGTTCTCTGGTCTAGGGTCGACCGCATGACTGAGCCCTCCTTTCTGAGCGCCGTCCGCGAGTCGTACGACACGGTCGCCGCCGATTACGTCGAACGCGTCCCGCCTCCAGCCGAGATGGACCCGCTGTCACGCGCGATGCTGGCGGGGTTCGCCGAACTGGCGCGGACGGCCGGTCTGGGGCCGGTCGCGGACCTGGGATGCGGCCCGGGCCGCGTGACGGCGCACCTGGCCGGGCTGGGGGTGTCCGTCTTCGGCGTCGATCTGTCGCCGAAGATGGTCGGGCTGGCCCGGCACGCCTATCCGAACCTGCGGTTCACCGAGGGCTCGATGACCGCGCTGGAGACGAGGGACGACGAGCTCGGCGGCATCCTGGCCTGGTACTCCACCCACCACACGCCCCTGCAGTGGCTGCCGGCGGTGTTCGCCGAGTTCCACCGCACGCTCGCGCCCGGCGGCTACCTGCTCTGGGGAGACTATGTCGGCGATGAACGGCTGCAGCCGACCCAGGGCTATGGCCGTCCGGTGTCCTACGAGTCGTATCTCCTGCCCCTGGACCGCATGGTCGAACTGCTGGACCAGGCCGGACTCGTCGTCACCGCGAGACTGGAACAGGAGCCCGGCGGACGCGTGAACAGACCGCGCGCCTGCCTCCTGGCCCGCAAGCCCGGAACGCCCTGACGGGGCGTTCCCAGGGTGAGGCCGCTCGGCTGAACCGCCGACGATCACGGGGCGGACGGTCAGGCCGCGGGGGTGGGAAGGCGGCCGCCCCAGCCGACGCCTTTCTCGCCGCGGACACGGGCGCGTTCCCGGCGCGGCGCGGCCAGGACGCCTGGATGGCGTGCGTTCTGGTTGCGCCAGTGCAAGTAGTGATGCAGCGCGCGGGTCTGGACGGTGTGGTTCGGGTGGTTGGAGTTGGTGAGGGTGAACGGTCGCAGCGGCCCGAAGTGCGCCTCGATCGGGTTGGTCCAGGACGCGTTGGTCGGTGTGAAGCAGAGCTCGACCTTGTTCCTGGCCGCCCCGGATGCCCTTGAGTGCGGCGAGGCTGTGGTCGGTGCATCTGCGGCGCCGGTTGACGCCCCAGAGAGTGTCGTCGCCGACGGAGTAGCAGCCGTGGAAGTAGCGCACTCCGTGGGTGCGGTGATAGGTCGCCGGGCAAGCGGTCGGGCTCGCCCTGCTTTGCCCAGCACAGGCCGGCGGGGGCGGATGCGGAGCGGGCCGAACTCGTCGAAGGCGAAGGTGTGCTCGGTGGACTCCTTCCACGTCTTGGTCCGCTGGAACGGCGGATGACAGTGCGGCGCGGGGTGGCCGGAGTCGGCGTGGACGGTTCGCCGTCGGCGCTCTCGCGGACCTGAAGGTTGACGACCTCGGGCTTGATCAGATCGTTGGGGGGACTCCAGGATGTCGCAGAGGGCAACGAGAGTGTTCGGTGGGCGCAAGCCACTGACGGCCAACAGCATTGGCGCTCCCGGGCCGTTGGGGTTGAGCATCAGGATGCGTCGTCCGTGGGGCAGGCGAAGCGGTCATCGGGGCCCCAGTGGGTGACGCGTTGCGCGCCCTTGGCGAGTACACCGCAGGTGAGGTCGGTGAGTGGCCCCCCGTTGGGGGGAATCTCGCGCACGTGGATCTCCTTGTCCGGCGGGTAGTTGTGGTCGCTGTTCAGCGTGATGACGCCGGACTCGCCGACGTACTGGGACACGCCCGGGTCCTGGAGCTGGGTGACCAGGGAACTGGGCGTGAACTCAGGATCGGTGGTGAAGATGGCGTCCATGACGTCGGAGAGGACGTTGACCGCGTCGTAACCGACGGCCGCGTCGTTCTCCGCGGAGAGGTGGAACGCCGCTTGGAAGAGTCCGGCGAACGGTCCCTGGGGGTCCGGCAGGCTGAACTGGTTGTAGAACAGCGTCAGCGCGTCGTACTCCTGGTGCATCCGTTCCGGATGCAGGGTCAGGTCCGGGGCGGGACTCTCGGCCATGACCGCCACCCGGTTCTGGCGGGCGCGGCATCCCGGGTCGCCCTGCATGTAGTGGAACAGGTCCTCCATGACGCCGGAGCGGCCCGCGTACAGGACGAACCCGTTGGTCCGGTGAACGAGCGCGCAGACCGTCTGGGCGACGTCAGAGGTTCGCCGGTCGTCCACCTCGCCGTACGGCACCCGGTACACCGGCCCGGCCGCGTGGTAGTCCGTGTCGAAGCGGTTGGCCAGGTCGTTGCTGAAGTACTTGTCGCTCGGGTCGTAGACGACCACGGCGGCCGGCGCGGTGTGGCCCGCGGTGGGTTTGGCCAGGGCCCCCAGCCGGGGCGAGTGCTGGGCGAAGGCGGCCATGACCGAGGCGATGCGCGCATCGGGCGGGGAGAGCTGGAAGTAGGACACGGGCGATTCGCCCTCTACCATCCGTTGGCCCGTGACGCCGGTGCCGAGCACGGCGAGGCCCTTGGTACCGAGTTCGATCGCGGCCTGCTGGGACTCCGGACGGCTCTGGGTCAGGCCCATGACGGCCGCGATGTGGTCCGTGCCCGCCCTGTCGAGGATCATCTGTGCGACGTCCACGTTGGTGTGGTTGGTGGTGTTGAGACCGCCGCTCGAGCCGTAGCTGAAGTACTCGCCCGCGTTGGCCACGAGCAGCCGGACGGGCACCTGGGACTTCAGATGCCGGTCGTTGACCTCCTTCTGGGCCAGCAGGGCACCGCGCAGCATCTGGAAGCCGGTGGGTACGGTGCGCTTCGACTCCGAACCCACACTGAGCGGTGCGAAGAAGACGAGCGAGCGGTAGGGGCGGTTCGTGTCGACCAGCGCGTTCTGCTGACCGAGGGTCCGCTCCAGCTTCCGCAGCTCCGGCGCGTACAGGCCATGAGCCAGGTCGCAGCCGTCGTTACCGTCGGTGAGACCCACGACCTGCCCGGTCGCCACCTGCCGGCAGGAGGCGGCGGAGCGTCCGCCGGGCAGGAGGGACTGCACCACGCGGTAGCCGGAGAAGCCACCGGCGAGCACCAAGGTGGCCGCGAGGGCGGCGGCCACAGGCCGCCACCAGTCCCAGGCGCCGGCGCGGCGAGACCTGACGATACGGTGCCCGGCGAGCCACTCCGCCGCGGTGCCGTCGTCCGGGGTCCGGGGCAGCGGCAGCACATGCACGGCCTCGGTGTTCCGGCCGGCCATCGCCGCAGAGAACAGCGCGGCCACCGCCCGGCCCGCTCGGTAGGCGCGGGAACCGTTCTGGGCCGGTACGGCCTGGGGTGGGGGAGGCGTGGCGTACGACGGGATGTCATCCGTGGCAGCGCCCAGAACCAGCAGAGGGCTGGGACCGGCGTCGCCGGCTGTGGCGGCATAGGTGTCCAGAAGCTTGCGGCAGGCGGACCCCTCGCCGCCCACGGTCGGCAGCAGCAGGACGAATGACCATCCCCGCCGTGGGCGCCGCCGGCTCCACGCCGGGGGCCGTGCCGCCTTGGCCAGGTCGTGGATCAGCGCGATGAGCAGAACCTGGCGGACCACCGCTTCGTCGCGGGCCGCCATGGCGGCCGACTCCGGGGGCTGGGTCTGTGCCGTGTCATGGGCCCTTGAGTACTGGTGCGCCGCGCGCAGGGCCAGCGCCGCATCGAGGAAACTGCGGCCGGGCTGGTTCAGCCGGGAACCCAGCCAGGGTTGCTGCCGGTCGACGCGTATGCCGTACCACAGGCGCCAGAGCCATCCGACCGGTACAGCGGTGACCCACCGCACGGCTGTCGCCCACGCTCCACCGACGGCCTCACCGAGCTGCGCGGCTCCAGGGGCCGGCTGGAACCTGCGGGCTTCCCTGTCGACGAGCATGTCCCGCAGAGCTTTCCGGCCGGCGTCGGCGTCGTCCCCCGGTGCCAGCGGGGCACGCAGCACCGCCAGGAGTGTGCCGAACTCGCGGAGCCGTAACGCCCCGGCCCGGTCCGGCATGGAGGCGCGCAGCTGACGGGCCACTTCGTCCAGGAGCAGCACATGTGGCCCGCCCGCCTCCTCCTCCCGCGGGCCGCCCCTGGCGAGAAGTCCGTCGTCGACGACCGCGTGCGGTGCCAGGCCCGCGAGGTGCTGCACCGGCTCATGTCCCGTGGACAGCAGCCGCTGGCGGTACGCCAGGACCAGAGCGGTGAGTGCGGGGTCCGGTTCGGCGGCGCCTGCCACCGGGTCGCCCTCCGGCTCGCGTGCGAGGAGCACGGCCGGTAGCCGGCGCCCGCGGGAGCGTGCCCGCCATGGCAGGCCGGCCCGTCGGTCGGCGACGTAACGGTCGAGCACGCGGACGACCGCGTCGAACCCGTTGGGCAGGACGAGCTGTTGCGCGTCCTCTGGGGGTGGGTGCAGCACGCAGAACCTCCGTGGGTCATATGTCGGCGGACCGTTCGGCGAGCCTAGGGACGCGGCCGGGGAGGCGGGTGATTTATTGTTATTCGATCGCTTCTGAAACAAAGTGAGTGCGTTCTGCCTGCGGATGGCGCGGATGGCGCTTCCCGCGCTGGCAGCAGTCGTGCAGGGCTCCGGTTGCCCCTGCCGGATCGCATCACCGCTGTCCCGGTTCGCCAGGGCGGGGCCGGTGGGTCGAGTACGGCCAGGCGGGGCTGCGTCCCGCCCTTCTATCTCGTACCTGCGTTGTTCCTAGAATGGCGGGGTGGAGGACATCGACGCGATCGCGGCGTTGCAGGATCCGGTCCGGCGCCGTCTGTACGAGTACGTGGTGGCACAGGGCCGTGAGGTCGGCCGCAACGAAGCCGCCGAGGCGGTCGGGGTGGCGCGCACGCTCGCCGCGCACCACCTGGACAGGCTGACCGGGGCCGGCCTGCTGGAGAGCGGCAGCCGTCGGCTGACGGGCCGCTCGGGGCCGGGAGCGGGACGTCCCGCCAAGGTGTACACGCGGGCGCGGGCCGAACGGGCGGTGTCATTGCCCGCCCGCGACTACCGCACCGCCGCCGAACTGCTCGCCGAGGCCGCCGAGCAGGCCGGGCTCGACGCCGGGCTCTACGCGGCCGCGCGCCGCCGGGGCGAGGCCCTGCGCGGCTCGGCGGCGCCCTGCGGCGGCCTCGAAGAGGCCATGGCGATGCTGGCGGCTCGCGGCTATGAACCGTACGCATCGCATCTGAAAGGCACCGCGGACGCCCAGGGCACGGAAGGCGCGGAGGAGGCGCCCGGAGAAGTCGCGCCGGTCGTGCGTATGCGCAACTGTCCCTTCCATGCCGTTGCTGAACGCTTCCCGCCGCTCGTATGCGGCATGAATCTCGCGCTGTTGGAGGGGTTGCTCGGCACGGACGGTCCCGTCCGCGCCCGCATGGACCCCCGGCCGGGGGAGTGCTGTGTGGTGGTCGAGGCTTCTAAAAACAATATGGATTGACTTAGAAAAGTGCCCGTGCTGGGATGTGGCCATGACTGCATCCGTGCATGCCGCCCACCTCGCCCAGCTCAACGTCGCCACGCTCCTCCACCCGCTCGACGACCCACGCATGGCGCCGTTCGTCGAGATGCTCGACCCGGTCAACACCGCCGCCGACGGCGCGCCCGGCTTCGTGTGGCGGCTCGTGGAGGAAGGCGCCGCCGACGCCACCGCCCTGCGCCCGGCGGGCGAGGACGTCATCGTCAACCTGACGGTGTGGGAGACCCAGGAGGCGCTGTGGGACTTCACCTACCGCAGCGGGCACCTGGAGGTGTTGCGGCGGCGCCGCGAGTGGTTCGAACGGCATGTCGAGGCACACCTGGTGCTCTGGTGGGTCCCCGCCGGTCACCTCCCGGGCGTCGACGAGGCCTTGGAACGGCTCGCGGACCTGCGGGCCAATGGGCCGTCCCCCCGCGCGTTCACCTTCGCCTCCTCCTACACCTCCGCCGAGGCCGCCCAGCACCTTCAGACCGTGCCGCAGGGGCAGCCCCAGGGCTCTGTCCGATGAGTCGGCCATCGTGGGATCTGCATCTGTCCAACAGCCCCGGGCTTTGTCCGGGGATGGACCTCGGATGCGAGGCGGCGGTTGCGCGACTGGCGGCATGAGGGGCCGATCCGGCCCTTCGACGTCTGCGACGGGGTGGACCTCTTCGTCATCGGCAGCCGCGACGACGACGGCTTCGGACAGTTGGTGTTCTCGCGCGAGGTGTTGTGCGAGCGCGGCATCGTCTCCCGCAGCGGCTCCGGCGGAAAGCGCGGATTCCGCGTCTGTCCGCCGTGGGTGACCACGGCCAACCGGCAGGCCCGCAGCCCCGGGGACGGCAGGTGAACTACTTCTTCGACCTCGTTCCTGCGGTCGTGGCGCTTGGCTGCCGGGACCGCCTGGAGCTGGCCGGACGCTCATGCTCCCGGAGGCGGTGATCGGGGCGCGCCCGGCGCGGTTTCCGCCGAAGGGGCACCGGTTTCCCCGCCTGTGACGGGCATCATGTCTCGCCGGGGGGCGGGACCGACGGGCCCAGTCCTCCAGGGCGGTTCGGCCCTGTTCCGGGTGACGGCTGCACCGGATGATCTATGTGCCGGTCGGACCCGTACGACGGATCCCGGCTGTGGCGGTGAACGCCGTCCCCCCACCTAGCCACATCTCAGGGGGAGTCCCATGCTTTCGCCCGAGTCGGCCGCTGTCGTACGCGCCACCCTGCCCG
Organism: Streptomyces sp. NPDC001153; assembly: GCF_053598315.1. Lineage (NCBI taxonomy): Bacteria > Bacillati > Actinomycetota > Actinomycetes > Kitasatosporales > Streptomycetaceae > Streptomyces > Streptomyces sp. NPDC001153. The sequence continues at coordinate 295,962 of NZ_JBSFJZ010000001.1, read as the reverse complement.
CCGTCGGCGGCGCCCTGGACGAGATCACCACCCGCTTCTACGGCACCATGTTCACCGAGCAACCCGAGCTGCTGGACGGCCTGTTCAACCGCGGCAACCAGGCCAGCGGCGCACAGCGCCGGGCGCTGGCCGGATCGAGCGCGGGCTTCGCCCAGGCCCTGCTGGCCGACCCCGACGCCCGGCCGGACGCGCTCCTCGCCGGATCGCGCACAAGCACACCGCGCTGGGCGTCACGGAGGACCAGTACACGATCGTCCACGAGTACCTCTTCCGTGCCATCGCCGACGTACTCGGTGAGGCGGTCACCCCGGACGTCGCCGCGGCCTGGGACGAGGTCTACTGGCTGATGGCAGGTGCCCTCATAGCCCAGGAGGCCCGCCTCCGCGAGGAAACCCCCGACGTGGCCTCCTTCCTGCTGCGCCCGGCCGATGACGGCCCCCTGCCCAAGGCGTGCGCCGGCCAGTACGTCAGTGTCCGGGCGCTCATGCCCGACGGCATCCACCAGACCCGCCAGTACAGCCTGTCCGACGCTCCCGGCGACCGCCTGCGGCGCATCACCGTCAAGCGGGTGGCGAGCGTCGCCGACGCCCCCGAGGGCGAGGTCTCCAGCCAACTGCACCGCACCGTGCGGGCCGGCGACGAGCTGACCCTGTCGGCCCCGTTCGGAGACGTGGTCCTCGACGACGCCGACACCCCGCTCGTACCGGTCTCCGCCGGCATCGGCTGCACCCCCATGGCCGGCATGCTCGAACACCTCGCCGCCACGGGCTCGACCCGGCCGGTGTGGGGCCTCCACGCCGACCGCACCCAGGCCGACCACGCCCTGCGCGCCGACACCGGGCGCCTGGTCGAGCAACTGCCCGTCGCGGGGGCGGAGTTCTGGTACGAGGAAGAGGCCGCCGAGGAACCCGGCGCCCACACCGGCCTGATGGACCTCGACGGGCTGGACCTGCCCACGGACGCCGACGTGTACCTGTGCGGCTCGCTCCCCTCCATGCGGGCCGTCCGCACCCAGCTGCTCCGGGCCGGCGTCCCCGCGCGCAGCATCCGCTACGAGGTCTTCGGCCCTGACCTGTGGCTCGCCCACGCGGAGGGCTGAGAGTCTTCGCCGGCGCCGGGACGGAGTGGCGAGTGCGGCTGGGCCACGTCGAGGTCGACCCGACGGGCCCGGTGCTGATCCACGAGGGGGTGCTGAGGCGCGTAGAGGGGCCGTCCTGGAGGCGGTCGTCATCGCGGCGGCGGCTCGTCGGCGGCCCGACGGCGGCCCTCCGCTGACCGTCGTCGGGCTCAGCGCCGTCGTGGTCGTGTTGCTCGCCGTGAGCGTGCTTCGTCCCCCGCACCGGCTGCGGAACGCGACGGGCGGCCGGCGGATCAGGGGATCTTGGCGACGGTCAGCAGTACGGCCGCGTCCTCGAGGGCCTCCAGGCTGTGCCGGGCGGGTGGCACGAGGAGCAGATCCCCGGCCATGCCCTCCCACGCGTCGTCCCCACTGCGCAGCCGTACTCGGCCACGCAGCACCAGCACCGTTGCCTCGCCGGGGTTCTCGTGCTCGGTCAGAGCGGTGCCGGAGCGCAGTGCGACGAGGGTCTGGCGCAAGGCGTGTCAGTGGCCGCCGTAGACGGTTTCGGCGCTGCGTCCGGCGGAGGACGCGGCGGCCCGTTCCTGGTGTTCGCGGACGCGGGCGTCGAGGGAGATCTTCTGCATGGTGATAGGTCCTTTCCGTGTCACAAGGGGCCGCTGATGCGGCGCCGGCGGCGTCCGCTGGTGCCGTCTTCGGGGCTGCGCTGGGCGTGTCAGGCCGGTTGAGCAGACCGAAGGAGCACCGTACCGGCCGGCCCGCTGACCGCCGTGCCTCCCGCCGTGTCGCGGAGGCCTGCCCATGGTCGGGTGAGCGCGTAGGGTGACAGGCAAGCGCGGTGATGACGGCGTCGGCAGGCGCCGGGAGGAATCTCACCATGGTGCACGATCCGTCCAACAGCAGCCCGCGGTCCGGGGCCTTTCCGGTCGGCGAGGCGTGGCAGGCGGCCCGGGACGGAGTGACCGCGCATGCGTCGCCGCTCGTTCTCGACCCACAACGGCTGCGGCGGCTGCTCGGCGCGGTCGTGGCGCTGAGCGGCGACATGGACACCCGCACCGTACTGCACCGCATCGTGGAAGCGGCCACCCATCTCGTCGGCGCTCGCTACGGGGCCCTGGGCGTCCTCTCGGAGAGCGGCAAGGTGACCGACCTGATCACCGTGGGTGTCGACGACCCGCACCTGTGCGCTGCCATGGGCCTGCCGCAGGGCCATGGCCTGCTGCACACCATGGTGGACGACCGGCGGCCGTTGCGGGTGGCGGACGTGACCGCACACCCTCGTTCCGCGGGTTTTCCGGCCGGGCATCCGGTCATGCGGACCCTCCTGGGCGTTCCGCTGATGGTCCGCGAGACCGTCTACGGCGACCTCTACCTCGCCGACAAGATGGACGGCACGCCCTTCGACGACGATGACGAGCACCTGCTGACCGCACTGGCCAGCGCCGCGGGCATCAGCATCGAGAACGCCCGCCTGTACGAGCACCTCAAACGCGCCGCCGAGCACTTCCAGCGCCGTATGCTGCCCGTCCTTCCTGACCTGTCGCCGCTCGAGGCCGCAGCCCGCTACGAGCCCGCATCCGAGCTGCCCAGACTGGGCGGGGACTGGTACGACGCCATGGTCCTGCCCGACGGCGCCACCTGTGTGGTGGTGGGCGACGTGACCGGCCACGACGTCGAGGCCGCCCCGCTGATGAGCCAGATCCGCAACATGCTGCGGGCGCTCGCCTTCGACCGGTGCGGGCCGCCCGGCCTGGTCGTGTCGCGCCTGGACCGTGCCCTGACCATGTTCGAGGAGCCGCCGACGGCCACCCTGGTGTTCGGCCGCGTCGAACGGACCCGTGAGGGATACACCTTCGGCTGGAGCAATGCCGGGCACCCGCCTCCGCTGCTGATCGGACCGGACGGCAGCACCTGCTACCTGGCGCCCGCCCGGCACGGGATCCCGGTGGGCATCGATGCGTCCGTCCCACGGTTCAACCACACGCACCCGCTCCCGCCGGGCGCGACCCTGCTGCTGTTCACCGACGGGCTGGTCGAGCGCCGCGATCAGGACATCGACACGGGGCTGGAGGACCTGGCCGAGCACGCCGCCCACCTGGCCAGGGCCCCGCTGGAGGAGCTGTGCGACGCCCTGATCACCCGGAGCCGGCAGGTGTTCGACGACGACGTCGCCGCCCTCGCCCTGCGCACCCCGGACGGTCCAGCCCACTGAGACGGCCGCCCCCTCCGACCACGCTCGCCGACTCGGAGAGGCGTTCCTCAACTGGTCGACGGGTGCGGCCAGTGCGCGAGGCTGCCGAGCGAGGGAGCGGATCGCGTCGCCTCCTCCGACGAGTGGAAGATCTCGTAGCTCTCGCGCATTCCGCTGAGGTCGAAGATCCGGAGTATCCGGCTCGGGACGGCCGCGATGCGCAGCGAGCCTTCGTGTTCACGGATGCGTTTGGTGACCGCCACGATCACACCCAGCCCCATCGAATCCATGAAGGGGACGAAGCCCAGGTCGAGGACGAAGTGGCGGTGTCCGTCATCGAGGAGTTTGATCACCGCTTCACGGATCATGGGGGAGGTGTGGGCGTCCATGTCGCCGTCGACCTCGACAACGGTCCAGCTGTTCACCACGTCGTAGCTGGCCATCATGCTCTCGTGCCGGACGATGTTCGTTCGCATGGCAAACCCTCTCCACGTCTGAGGACGGCGTCAGCCTCACCGCCAGCATCCCGCGTCTTCGTCACCGGTTCTTGCTGAGCCGTTCGGCCGGACAACGAGGTCGAGGCGGTCCTGGACGACCGGGATGACGACCGGCAGGGCCGCGGCAGCGGGACAGGTCGGTGATCACGGTGGCGGACATGCGGGTCCCATCTCCTCAGGACATCGACGGGGTGCGGGTGGCGATGAGGCTGATCGCGCCCAGATGGGCCTGGTGGCGGCGGCCGACGCGGCGCATCTCCAGCACCCGGTGCCGGACCACCGGGTCGCGCAGGGTCCGGCCGGCGATGCCCACGGCCTGCGCGAACCCTTCGTCGACGATGAGGCGGCGCGGTTCCAGCAGCGCCATCGGCGTCCTCAGGCGGGCGGTGACGGTGAAGCCCTCGGCGGCGAGCAGGGCGACCCAGCCGCGCAGGGTCAGGGGGCGGGCGCCGACGTGGACGGCCTCGCCCAGATCCCTTGTGATCTCCTCGGCGTGTTCGGCGTCGAGGTCCTCGGGCAGCAGGCACATCTCGTGGATGCCGTACCGGCCGCCGGTGTCGGCGAGCAGCCGGTGTGCCTCTCGCATGATGCGGCGCTTGGCGGGCTCGGGCTGCATGGTCAGCATGGCCTCCCCGTACACCACGGTGGTGCTGCCGGACGGCAGACCGGTGTCGGCGGCGTCAGCCCGCACTGCGGCCACCTCGGTGGGCCCGGCGGCGGTGAGGGTGCCCAGCCGCGCCACCGCTGCGGGGTCGCGGTCCACGGCGGTGCAGGCGGCCGGGACGCGTTCGAGGGCCAGCCGGGCCGTGGCACCGAGCCCCGCGGCGAGCTCCACCACCCGGTCGCCGCTGCCGATGTCCAGGGCGTCCAGCATCCAGCGGGTCAGTTCCAGGCCGCCGGGGCGGAGCACCCGCTTGCCCAGGCGGGCCAGCAGCCAGTGGCCGGGTACGAGGGTGCTCTCGTGGAGGGCCCGAGGGTCCGTCGATGCCATGTTCGTGCCTCGCTCTCCCACGCAACCGACCTGTGCTTAGGTGAACCTAACTCGGAGTGCCGTCCGCGCGCGGGGGCCGAAGGTCCCGACCGAAGGGCCCTGTGGGCAGGGCTAGCGGGTACCGCCGGGTGTTCCGGCGGCGCTCGGACGGTGGTCGTCCTCGGCGGCCCACCTCGCCGCGAGTTCTGCCGCACGGCGGGCGGCGGCGGTCACCGCGTCGGGACCACCGCCGGCCCGGCCCGCCGCGTATCCGACCAGGAAGGTCGTGAGCGGCGCGGCGGGTCGGGCGACGCCGTGGGCGGCATCGCCCGCGAGGCTGAGCAGGAGCCATCACCGGTGCCGATCAGGGAACCGACGTACGCCGCCACTCGCCGCCCGCGACGGGCAGCCGGAATGCGGGACACGGCCTCGGGCCCGGGTCGTCCGGTCCGCAGTGGGGGACGGACGGCCCTCGTCAGGCGTCCTGTGACGACCGAAGGTAGAGGACCTACGGGGAGCCCCGCACATCCCTGCGGCTCCTCACAGGAGTTGAGGAGCCGCGCATGCAGACCCGGGAGATCGACGCCAGCGTGCTGGAGACGCTGATGACCGCGGCCGTGGCGGCACCGTCGATCCACAACACGCGACCGTGGTGCTTCGGGCTGCAGGCCGCCACCCGGTACATCGAGGTCCGCGCCGACAGCAGGCGCGCACTGCCGCTGGCCGATCCCGATCGGCGCGCCCAGCACCTCTCCGTAGGAGCCGCGGTCTTCAACCTGCGGGTCGCCATTGCGCACCTGGGCTGGGACCCCGTGGTGCGGCTGCTGCCCGAGCCCGGCGAGCCCGACCCGCTGGCCACCGTACAGCTGACCACGCCCGCCGGAGAGTTGCCCGGCTACCGGTGGCTGTACCCGGCCGTCGAGCGGCGCCACACCAGCCGGATGCCGTTCACCGGCCGCCCGGTGCCCGAGGCGGTCGTGGCGGAGATGGCCGAGGCAGCACGGTCCCAGGGTGCGCGACTGTATGTGCCCGGCTTCGCCGAGACACGGCTGCTACTCGGTCTGACAGCGACGGCCGAAGCGCGCAACCAGGCCAGCCCGGCACGCACCGCCGAATCCCGTGCCTGGATCACGGTCCCTGGTGCGCATGTGCCCTACGGCATCCCGCTCAGCGCTCTCGGACCGCGGGACTCGGACGGACGGATCCCGATGCGTGACTTCACCGGCCGACTGCCCGTACCGCGGCTGCCGGACCAGCACTTCGAGCGCCACGCCCAGCTGGCCTTGCTGTGGACGGCCCGCGACCGGCGAGAGGACTGGCTGCGGGCGGGCCAGGCCCTGGAGCACGTGCTGCTGACCGCGACCGCGCACGGAGTGCGCACCTCGATGCTGCACCAGGCGATGGAATGGCCGGATCTGCGGGCGGCGGCCTGCCTGCCGCAACGGCGTTGTTGCGCCCAGTTGCTGATCCGGTTCGGGTACGGACCGGACGGCGGGCGTACACCGCGCGCCTCCGCGCGGACCGCCCGGCATCGCGCGGACTGAGGGGGCCGGCCGACCTCACACGGAGTGCTCTTCATCGTGTTCGGCGGGATCGGTCACCGCGGGGTGTACACGATGCGGCCGACCGGCACCTTGGCCAGCAGGCGCAGGCACTCCAGCCGATCGAGTGCAGGGAAGCCGTCGTTGTGGGACATCGGTCCAGACTCCCTCACGTGGTTGTCGGCTCCGGCGGTGGTTGAGCTCCGTTCAGATCGGCCTACTCGTCCTGGCCAGTCGCCCGTCATCTGTCATCTGTCATCCTCGAGTCATGCAGAAGCCTGTCCCCGACGCTCCCCGCTCCCCGGACGCTCCTGTCGACATACGCTTCCCGCTGCTCACCCAGCAGTGGCTGGATCTGACGTTCATCCACTGGGCCGTCGAACCGGCCATGGTGGCAAAGCTGATGCCACCCGGGACCGTTCCCGACATGCACGGTGGGGTCACCTACGTCGGGCTCGTCGCTTTCCGCATGCACAAGGTCGGCTGGTTCCGGCTGCCCGGGCTGCCCTACCTCGGCTCGTTCCCGGAGACCAACGTCCGCCTGTACTCGGTGGACGCGCACGGACGCCGCGGTGTTGTCTTCCGCTCGATGGACGCCTCGCGTCTGATCCCGGTGGTGATGGGACGCATCGGCTTCCGCCTTCCCTACCTGTGGTCCCGTATGTCCTTGCGCACCACCGGTGACACCGTCACCTACACCAGCTCGCGACGCTGGCCGAGTGTGCGCGGCGCGTACAGCCGCGTCACCGTACGCCCGGGCGAACGCATCGAGGAACCCACCGAGTTGGAGCACTTTCTCACGGCCCGTTGGGGCATGCACAACGCCTTCGCCGGTGGTGCGGCGTACCTGCCCAACCACCACCCGCGCTGGCCCCTGCACCGCGCCGAGCTGATCACCTGCGAGGAGAACCTGCTCACCGCGGCCGGCCTGCCCGCGCCGGTCACCGCCCCGGTCAGCGTCCTGTACTCACCGGGTGTCCCGGTTCGCCTCGGCCGCCCCGTCCGCCGGCTGAACTCCGAATACGGGAGCTGACACAGCGTCTCAAGGCTGCCTCTCCGGCTCCGATGCTGCGGATCGCTCCTGTGGTCCGAGTGCGGCGGCGCACGGGCGGGGACCATCGGCCCTGACAGCTTGCCTCTTGGGGTGGCCCCTATGGTCCCCGCGCGAGGACCGGTCGGACCGGCGGGAGGCACCCCGTCGGCCCCGGGCATGACAGCCCCGGATCGCGAAATCTGGACCCGGGCCGCCGAGCCGTCAGGGCGCGGACGGCCGGGTCACCGTGATCAGGAGGTACACGATGGTGCTCCAACGGTCTGGGAGAAGCGACGCAACGCCGTCGGCGCACGAGCCGGTGCCGGGCCGCGCCAGGCTGATGCTGGCACTGGCCACGGTCGGCTTCGCCGTCAACTTCTGGGCCTGGGCGCTGCTCAGCCCGCTCGGCGTTCCCCATCGTGTCGGCAACCACCATCGTGCCCGTGCTCCACCTCGGCCTGGTCGGTCACTCTTCCCTCGCCGCCCTGCTGGTCGGCGGATTCTTCCTCGGCATCGGCGGCACCGCGTTCGCCGTTGGTGTCCCCTGCGTCACCGCCTGGTTCCCGCCCGAGCGGCGCGGTCTGGCCATCGGTACCTTCGGCGCCGGCATGGGTGGCACCGCCATCAGCGCCCTGACCACCGTCAGGCTGGTCAACGCGCACAGCGTGTCCACCCCGTTCCTGATCACCGCCGTGATCCTGGCCGTGTACGCCGTGACGGCCGCGTTGCTGCTGCGTGACGCGTCCGGCTGGGCATCACCTGGCAGGCATCCGCGCTGTACGCGGTCGCGTTCGGCGGCTACGTCGCCTTCTCGGCCTACCAGCCCACCTACCTCAAGACCGGTTACGGCCTGCCCCAGGCGGACGCCGCGGACCGCATGGCAGGGTTCGTGCTCCTCGCGGTGGCCAGGCGCCCGGTCGGCGGCTGGCTGCCCGACCGGCTGGGCCCGGTCCGGGTGCTGGCCGCGGCGCTGTCCGTGGTCGTGGCGGGGGCGGTCGTGCAGTCCTTCACCCCGGCCCTCGCGCCGGTGGGAACCATCGCCTTCCTGGCCATGGCCGCCGCGCTCGGCGCGGGCAGCGGCGCGACCTTCGCCCTGGTGGTCCTGCGGACCCCGGCCGGCAAGATTGGCTCGGTCACCGGCGTGGTCGGCGCCGCGGGTGGTCTGGGAGGCTTCCTGCCGCCGCTGGTGAGGGGCTCGCTGTACGGCGAGTACGGGTCGTACGCGGCCGGTCTCGCCCTGCTCGCGGTCGTGGCCACCGCCGCACTGGCCTACACCCTCACCGGTGTCCGCGCCGCAGCCGAAGGGGGCGAGCGCAAGCAGCGCACCAGCCGCCGGCATCACAGCGGGTTACCGGCGGATTGAGAAATGCAGACTGGTTTGGGAAGAAGGAGAAGTCCGGTGTGCGAGTACTGCGGCTGCCAGTCGCTGGCGGCCATCGATGAACTGACCCGGGAGCACGACGAGGTCGTCCGCCTCATCAGCCACCTCCGGACTGCCCAGCAGGAGGGCGGGGTGGCCCGGATGGCAGAGGTCGCCCGGGAGATCGCGCGGGTGCTCGAACCGCACACCCAGGTCGAGGAACACGGCCTGTTCCCCGCGCTGGCCGCCGACTTCCCCGACCAGATAGCCGCTCTGGAGGCCGAGCACCGTCGCATCGATGCGGTGCTATCCGAGGCCGCCGGCGGCGCGACACCCTCGGACCCGACCTGGCCGGACCGGTTGACCGAGGCGATGGACATGCTGCGCGACCACATTCTCAAGGAACAGGACGGCGTCTTCCCGGCCGCACGGGCCAACCTCGGCACCGAGGAGTGGGAAGCGGTCGAGGCCACGCGTGCCAAGGCGGGCAGCACTGCTGCAGATGTACCGGGAGGCCAAGGCCCGGATGGGAGACCCGGTGACCGCCCGGTGGGACATCGTCTCCGACCTCGTGCGCGCCCGGGGCTACCAGCAGGTGCGCGGCAACGGGGGCCGGGTTCGGGCGAGTTGGGACGAGGCGTGGAGATGGTGGCCGCCGGGCATGTGCACACGATCAGGGCGTACGGTCCGGTATGGGGTGAGCCGCCCTTGGCCGACGGGCGCGCCGAGCCGCGTGGCGGCGTGAAGCGGGCCGCCTCGCTCGGGGGCATGCCTGGTCCCTGGGTGAGGGGGTGAGGGGGTGAGGGCGGGACGCAGGGACATACCCGCGTCGAGTGCGCCTACGGCGGCGACCCGCGCCACTCCGGCCGACCAGGCGCGGCGGCCGCGATGCTGCCGTCCCGGAGACGATCTCGCCGACCCGCGTCCCCTCCGGTCAGCAACTCCGCTGCCTGGTGCTGTGTGTGTTCCGCGGCCAGTTGGGCTTCGGCAACGACGTCACCGCGCTCGCGTATCAGTTCCTCATAGATCGGCGGGTGATCGTTCCCGCTTGCGCTGTGTGTCATGGTCGGACCTTTTCCATGGTGATCAACAATGAGGCCGGTCCACTGTCAGGCCCGGTTGAGCCGGGCAGCGATCCCATGGCCGATCAGCAAATACATGACGGCCGGGAGACCATAATCAAGGGCAACGCGTAGGCTTTCCGTGTTCATCGTGAAAATGTCCTGTGACCACCAGGACAGCCAGTCCGCCGTACTCCGCACGAATCCGACGAACACATTCGCGCGGTTCGCGTCGAGCAGGAACAGCACGATCCACAGGCCCAGCAGTCCCGCCGCGGTGTCGGCGATTGTGCAGATGGTGATGGCCGTACGCCGCGTGGTGCCCTGACGGCGCACGGCGCGGTAGGGGCCCGAGCGCTCGTTGTATTCCCGGTATCCGGGAGCCGGGTCGATGTTGCTCACAGGGAAATCCGATCTGACGTAGTGCCATGTCTGTTGTGCTCGTGCCGGGGCGCCGAAAATCAGCCGGGCCGGCACCTCGCTTCTCCCTGGTTCTGCGTTCCGCAGGCACTGCGGCGTTACACCGCCGCCTGTGATGTCTCGAATAGGGCTGCCTGTGCGTGCACTTACCTACATGTTCCTGTGTCAGGGCACTTATCCGGACTATATGGCGGGGTGTGATTCGGGAAATGCCGCAGTCCTCGGTCGCCGGCGTTTGCGTATTGCGTGACCGGATTGCGAAGGAGGCAGGGGTGTTCCTTCATAAAGTTGCCGGTCTCGCAACCATCCCCGTTCTCCCGTGACACTCCTGACGTGCGGTGCGCTGTTGGAAGTGACCCCGGGCGGGGTCATGGCGCCCATCCTCCGGGGGGAGGGTCTGCAGGCGCCGACGTGCTGGGGCAGGCCCGGTTCCCCCCGTGCCGGGTCTGCCCCTGCTCTCCCAGCGCGGACAGAGCCGTGTGGCGGTAGGTGCCCGAGGCTTGACGGCCGAGCAGTCCAGTGCGTTGTAAGCGTGGGCCCAGGGACCCAGGGGCCCGTGACATCTGCTCGCCCCATCGGGGGTGGTGACGGGTGGTGATGCCTGCAGCAGGCCGGTGGGTATGCGGTATGCGCAGGGTGGTGGGCTGACGGGTCACAGAAGCAGCTGCTCCAGCGGGTGGACGTGCTGCCGTCCACGGCGTTGGAGGCGGCGCAGAAGGCGTCCTCGGTGGGCGGCCCCGGCGTTGTGGCCCTGGGACACCAGTGTCCCGCTGGTGGTGGTGGCGGTCACGGCAGCCGACTGCGAGGAGGTGTTACCGGCCACGCCCACGTTGTCGGTGGAAGCGGACCAGCTCAGAGAAGCGCTCGTGTCAGATCCATGGCGCTCCGTCAGTTTCCGGCGCCCTTTGGCGAGGACCTTGAGATGCCGGCTTCGATGCCGTCGAGCAGGAAGTCGAGACCGATCCGGAAGGTGTGGTCGGCGTCCAGGTGGGCGGCATCGCGCACCACCGTGGCCAGCGCGGGGAATCGGCCAGTGGCGAAGGTTCGCTGCAGATAGGGCCCGAGTGAGGCCTGCCAGCGCTTCTCGTCCATCCCGGTGGCCCGCTCGGCACGCCGCTCGGCGATCTCCCGACGCACCGCGCCGATCACGTACGCGTTGACTGCGGCGACCACCGGCATGACGGCGTCCACGTCGACGGCGCCCATCGCGGCCACCACGGTCTCCCCACTGGCCAGCGCGTGCGGTCCGAGCTGGGGTCGGCCACCCAGTAGATCGGCGAGCCATTCGTGCTCGTGAGCGGCGTGCCGAGTGGCTTCGGCAAGAGACCGGAGTACCTCCCGCCAGCCGTCTCCGACCGGCCGGATCTCGGCGTGGGCGGCGTCGACCATCAGGTCGAGCAACTCCTCCTTACTGTCGATGTAGCCGTACAGCCGCATCGGACGGACGTCCAGCGCGGTGGCGACCTTGCGCAGCGACACCGCGTCAAGGCCGTCCGCGTCGGCCAGTTGGATCGCCGCCCGCACGATCCGCTCCCGGCTCAACGGGGCCGGCACGGGTCGATTCGGTGGCTCCGGCCTCTCCCACACCAACATGCCTCTAACGATACACCGCATCGGGCGATACAGTGTATCGACCCAGTACGGTGTATCGAAGGGGAGGCGGGCAACCATGACCATCGCCATTGTCGGAGCCGGCTTGGGCGGCTTGGCCCTTGCCCGGGTGCTGCACGTGAACGGCATCGACGCCGTCGTGTATGAACGTGATTCGTCACGCGGTGCGCGCGGTCAGGGCGGCATGCTCGACATCCACTCCGGTCAGCGAGCCCTGCGCGAGGCCGGTCTGATCGACCAGTTCTACGCAATTGCCCGTGGTGAAGGCCAGGACATGCGTCTTCTCGAGCCGGATGGCACCCTGCTGCTCCAGGAGGACACGCCCCACGACGCCCCGCTGGAGCGACCCGAGGTGGACCGTGCCGATCTGCGCAACCTGCTGCTGGACTCTCTCCCCGAGGACACGGTGCGCTGGGGGCACGCGTTCGAATCCGCCGACAATGATGCGCTGCACTTCGCTGACGGCAGCAGTGCAACGTATGACCTGCTGGTCGGCGCTGACGGCGCGAACTCCCGGGTCCGCGCACTGCTCACCGACGCTCGACCGGAGCACATCGGCCAAAACGTTGTCGAGCTCTGCATTTCCGACATCGACCGTACCCATCCCGACCTCGCGGCGATGGTCGGGCGCGGCAACTACTGGGTGCTCGGCAACGGACGATCCCTGGCGGCGCAGCGCAACGGCGACGGCCGCGTACGCATCGGCCTCAGCTTCTACCACACCGCCGAGGACTGGTTCGCCACCAGCGGGATCCCGTTCGACGACCCAGCCGCTGCCCGGGCACGGCTGATCGAGGAGTTCAGCGGCTGGGACCCACGGTTCACCGCACTGATCGCGGCCTGTGACGACACGGTCGTGCCACGGTCGATCACCACTCTCCCGGTCGGCCTGACCTGGCCGTCGACGCCAGGCGTCACGCTGCTTGGCGATGCCGCGCACCTGATGCCACCGGTGGGGGAGGGTGCCAACATGGCGCTGCTCGACGGCGCCCTGCTCGGCCTCGCGCTGGCCGCCCGCCCGGACGACTTTCCCGCCGCCGTCAAAGAATACGAACGCGAGATGTTCGAACGCACCAGTGCTGCCGCCCGGATGTCCGCGGACGTGCAGGAATTGCTGATGTCGCCGGACGCCGCCCAGAAGATGCTCGCCTTCTTCCAGCCTGGCTGAAGGTGACCACATACGACGAGGAGCTTCCCTGTGCCTCTTGTACCAGCGGAGCGTTCGCCATGGTGCAGCGGACTTCAGCAACCCGACGGGGCCGTTCCCCAAGCTCGGTCACCGACGACGATCGCCGGGGCCGGGGGCCGCAGAGGGTTCTCGCTACCCCTCAGCCCCCAGAGGAGCGACCAGCCCAACCCGCCGGCCTCAGAATCAGGTCCTCTAGGACTTCGGTCTCGTCAACGCAGGTCGTCAGCGGAGGACGGGCCGCGGGAGGGCTGGTGCGGGCTCCCAGGTAGCAGCCGGCTGCCGAGCAGTACTGCGCAGGCCCCGACGGTCAGCAGCCCGCCGGCGAGGAAGGTGCCCCGTACCCCGGCGAGCGGCAGGACCAGTGCCCCGAGTGCGGCGCCGGCTGCGATGCCGGCGTTGTAGGCGCCGGAGTTGGAGGCGAGGGCGAGATCCGTGCGGCCGGGCGCGTAGTGCAGCATCTCGTTCTGGGTGACCATGAACACCGGCCCGAGTGCACCGCCCATCAGAACCAGGAACATCACCGCCGCCACCGGATCGGTGCCGAGCGCGCACAAGCCGAGCATGCCCACCGCCTGCGTGGCCACTGCCGTGGGCAGCGCGGAGTGCAGGAAGCGGTCCAGCAGCGCCCCGGTGATGCTCACCCCGGCCAGACAGGCGACCCCGAAACCCACGAGCAGCACGCTGACCGTGCTCGGGGAGAACCCACTCACGTCGCCCAGGAACTTCACGATGTAGGTGTATCCCGCGAACCCCCCGGAGGCGGACAGGGTCCCGGCCGCCAGCACCGTTCCGAACCGCCGGACGTCGGGACTGGTCGCGTAGGCGGCGGGTTCTTCTTCCGGACGTGAGGTCGGGAGCAGAACGGCGATCGTCACCAGGGAGACGAGCCCCAGGGCCGCCGGCATGGCGACGGGCACCTGCCAGCCGCTTTGCCGGCCCAGCCAGGTCCCGGCAGGAACACCGAGGACGAGGGCGAGCGAACCTGCAACGGACAGCGCCCCGACCACACGCCCGCGGACCTCGGGCGCGAACAGACCTACCGCGACCGGCCCCGTCACGGCCCAGAACAGCGCCTGGGCGAGCGCGGTCAGCAGCCGTGCCACCAGGAGCAGCCAGTAGGAGGTGGCCAGCGCCGCGACGACGCTGGACACGACGAGCGCGGTCAGTAGTCCTGTGAGTACATGACGTCGGGGCACGGCGCGCGTGAGGTGGGCGAGCGGCAGAGATGCGAGAGCCACCGTCACGCCATAGCCGGTGACCAGGAGACCCACCACTGGCACTGACACCCGAAGGCTTGCGGAGATGAGTTCCAGCAGGCCGATCGGCAGGCTTTCCGCCGTGTTGAAGGTGAAGGCGGCCAGCATCAGGGCCACGAGCACCGCTGATCTGTGCCATGGAGCCGACTGCCTGGTGAGCGTGTGGACCCACCCTGCCGTCGCTCGTTGCTCCTCCTCGGTGGCGCCGTCCATGGGATTCACCTCACCGGGCACGCGGGTCCCGTGGCAACCGAATTCATCTGCCGCAGTGCGCTCACATGATCAAGCGTGGCCTTCAGCACCGTTGGGCCCGTTGTGAGAGCACGCGCCCGGATCATCTGCCGCGGGCTCGTGGGGGTCGCGGCCAGGTCTCGCTCGAGCTCCGGCACAGGGCGCGTGCCATCGCTGACGCTGACCGGCGTTCCTCCTCCTGAGCCCGGCATCCCCGCAGCTCTCGATGGCCCGCGTGCCCGTAGGCGGATGTGGCCGTGCTCGTATTCCGCCCGGCTCGATCAGTGCGGCGCCGCCGCGGGCCCCGGCGCCATGTCCTGCGTACCGATGACGGAGAGTAGTTCCAGCTGCGCGGCGGCTTCGGTGCCGGGCGGGGCGGTGAACCACAGCAGGCGCTGGCGTCCGTCCTCGCTGAACAGGCTGTTGCAGTCCACCGCGATGACACCGAGGGCCGGATGGACGATGCGCTTGTGGTCCGACCGGCGCAGGCCGACATCATGGGTGTCCCACAGCGCGGCGAACTCCGCGCTACGCCGCCGCAACACACCCACAAGACCGTCCACTTCGGCATCGCGGCCGCGCCGGGCGGCAACCGCCCGCAGGTCGGCGACGAACACCCGGGAATGGTGCGGGTGTTCGTCCGGCGGGTAGATCGTGCGGGAAGCGGGATCGGTGAACCAGCGGTGGATGAAGCTCGCCTTGGCCCCGCGCCCGGTCGGCTGCCGGCCCACGAGCGCGATGGCCGCCTCGTTCTGTACGAGGGTCTCGTGCAGGTCGGTGATGATCTGCGCGGGAGTCGCCGCGAGCCGGTCGAGGAGCGCCAGCAGCCCCGGCGTGATGTGCGCGGTCAGGCCGCTCGCGGCCGGGGGCACGGGACGCTCGGCGAGGTGGAACAGATGGTCGCGCTCGTCGCCACCGAGGCGCAGCGCACGGGCGAGGGCGGCCAGGACCTGCGCCGACGGCTGAGTGCCGCGCCCGCGCTCCAGCTCGGTGTAGTAGTCCGCCGACAGGCCCGCGAGCTGAGCCACCTCCTCCCGCCGCAGTCCGGGTACCCGGCGCCGGGGCCCGGCGGGCAGACCGACATCGCCCGGCCGGATCCGCGCGCGCCGGGACTTGAGGAACGCGGCGAGTTCGGAAAGGTCCATGCCCGCATCGTGCCGTGTACGACGCGTGCGAACCAGGGGGCGGCAACCCCAGGGTGTGCACAGCCTGGCTGCCGTCCGCAGACCGGGTGATGGTGGAAGGGAGGGCGGCGAGCGCACGACGCCGCGGCCCACCCGTCCGAACCCTGGCAGGAGCGAACCCGATGCCGTACGCGAACTTCAAGGTCCCCGCAGGCACCCTCACCGAGCAGCAGAAGGCGCAGATCATCGCCCGCACCACCGACCTGTACACCGAGATCTACGGCGAACGTGCCCGCGCCACCACACTGGTGCTCGTCGAGGAGGTGCCCGACGGCGGCTGGGGCATCGGCAGCCACGTCCTGACCGCCGCCGAGATCCAGCAGCCGCCCGCCGGCTGACCGCACCTCCATCGGCGCCGGCCCGGCCGGCGCATCCGTAGCCCGATGGGCGACGCAGGCGGCCACTACCCAACCGCGGGAGCGAAAGGCAGGACGAGACGCACCGACGCGACGTTCTGATGCGGGCAACGGGCCCTGCCGGCCGCACCCGCCGTGCCGGCCCCCGCCCATCCCGGACCCGGGATCCCACGGCGTCTTCCCCGACACCGAGGCATACGACACCACGCGCGACCGCTGGCAGATCCGCGTCGACCTGGAACACACCACGGGACGTGGATACCTGCGTGGCCTGCCGCATGCGGACATCATCCGGCAGGCGGGGTGAGTACGGTACGGTCGAACGGCCCGCCATGCGCGGCGGCGTACTCGACGGCGTCGTTGACAGCGTCGAGCGGGAAGGTCCGCACCCGTTCGGCACCGAGATCGAGCGCGCCCGAGGCGATGAGCCGGATCATGCCGACGTTCGCGGCGCGGGGGAACACCCACTGCCCGCGCACAGTCACCGAGTTACGCATGATCCACGGGTAGGGAAGGGCGAGGTCGGCGCCGCCGAGCATGCCGACGCCGCCCATGAGGACGACGCGGCCGTACTCGCGGACGGTCATGGCTGCCGCGCGCACCGTCGAGGTGGGCGCTGCGGGTGGGAGCAGGTCGAGCACGATGTCGATCGGGCCCTGGGCTGCGGCGGACATGGCCGCACGGTCGGCGTCCTCGTCGCCGGTCAGTTCGACCGGGCGCACACGCGAGCCGAACCGGTCGGTGAGGAGGTCGAGCACGGCGCGGTTGCGGCCCGGCGCGATCACCCGGCCCGCCCCCATCGCAAGGGCCACGGCGACCGCGGTGCTGCCGAGGTTGCCGGTGGCCCCGCTGACGAGCAGCGTCTCGCCGGCTTCCAGCCCGCCTGCCAGCAGTCCTCCGTAGGGGATGGCGTACACCCCGAGCGAGGACCAGCGCGCCGGGTCGTCCTCCGCTTCTGCCGGCAGGGGGTGCACGTTCTCCGTGGGTACTCGCATGAGCTCGGCGAACGCCCCGTCGTGCAGGTGCCGGGCGAGCCTGGCGCCGCCGTCGCCGCGGGAGCTCCAGCCCTGCAGCGCGATGTCGGGGGTCAGCGCATCGTCGCGAGAGCGGACCGTGCAGTCGCACCACACCAGGTCGCCGACGCGCAACCGGGTGGCGTCCGGGCCGACACTGACGATCCGGCCCACGCCACCGGTACCGGGGACCACCGGGGGTTCGAGCGGGTAGTTCCGCCGGCCGCCGAAGACCTCCTCGGCGTACGGGAGGACGCCAGCCGCCAGGACCTCGACCACCACCTCACCACCGCCCGCCACGGGATCGGGCAACTCCCGCACGGTGAGCGGGGCACCGAACTCTGTCAGGACTGCTGCTCGCATCTGCTGCCTCCTTGATCGTCCGTCTTGAGGCTAAGAGCGCGAGGGGCATGCGCCAAGCGACGATCTGGCATCTGTGGTATGCGTAGTGCGCATGGACTTCTCCAGTTCGGCTCTACGGGTTCTGCGGCAGGTCGCCGAGTCGGGGAGCTTCACCGCGGCGGCCTCTCAGCTCGGCTACACCCAGTCGGCGGTCTCACGCCAGGCGGCGGCCCTCGAACGGAGTGCGGGCGCCGTTCTGTTCGAGCGCCGCTTCGACGGGGTGCACCTCACCCTCGCCGGCCTGACCCTGCTCCGGCACGCCCGCACGATCCTCGACTCCGTCGCGGCGGCCGAGCACGAGCTCACCGGCACCGCCGCACAGACGGAACCGGTACGGCTGGGAATCTTCCCCAGCGCCGGGGCAGTGATCCTGCCGGGTCTGCTCACACGTCTCGCGACGGCCGGCCCGACCGTCACGGTCACGACACGTGAGGGCACCACACCCAGCCTGCTCCGGGCTCTGCGGGCAGGCTCGATCGACATCGCCTTGCTGACGTCCCGCCCGCCGCACCGACCGTCGGACGGCGAGTCCCCCCGGCTGCACATCGAAACCGTGGAGGACACCGAACTGCTCGTGGCAGCTCCGGCCACCGGCTCGTTCGCCGGTCGCACCGAGGTGCACGTCGACGAACTCGTCGACGCCCCCTGGATCGCCGCCCCGTCATCGAGTGCCGAGCCTCTGCTCGGCGTCTGGCCCGGCCTGCCCGGACGGCCGCGCATCGTCCACACCACGAGGGACTGGCTGTCGAAACTGCAGCTGGTCGCCGGCGGTTTCGGCGTGACCACTGTCCCGTCCCGTATGTCGCCGGTGCTGCCGCACGGCGTGACCCTGCTGCACGTGGCCGGCGTCCCCACCGAGGTCCGGCGGATTCTCGTGGCACGGCTTCCCGGCCGCCCCGGCCCGGGAATCCCGGCTGTCATCCGAGCGATCACCTCGGCCCGCTGACCCGTCGCCGGAGCCCACCGACGCCGTCAGCCTCAGGTGTTCCATGGCCCTGTCCATGCCCGTCACCAGGATTGCGGAACGGCGTCCCGGATCGGCCTCCTGGCGGCCGTCGCCGTCACCGACCCGGGTGGATGCCCGAGGGCAGGCGGCGACAGAGGCGGCCCGGTCCCACGGGCGCGACCGCCGATGCCCCCTGTCTCCGTACCCGGCTCCCGGCCGCCTGCTCCCTGAGGGCGCGGGCCAACGGATCCACCGAGCGTTGTGCGTGTATGGCCAACATCACACTCACCGGCATACCTACTGGTCGGTACCCTGCGGCGAAGCCGTGAACGAACAGGAGGCGTGATGTCTGCGACCAACCGCCAGATCCGTCTGGCAGCCCGCCCCGTGGGCGAGGTCAAACCCGGGGACTGGCAGGAGTGTTCAGGGTCCGTCGACGAGCCGGGCCCGGGCCGGTTCGCGGGCCGGACGCGCGTCATCTCCCTGGACCCGGCGATGCGGGGCTGGCTGGACGACCGTCCCTCCTACCTGCCGCCGGTGGGCATCGGCGAGGTGATGCGTGCCGGATCGGTCATCGAGGTGACCGCGTCCAACCACCCCGACTTCCAGCCGGGCGATCACGTGGTCGGCATGTTCGGCGTCCAGGAGTACGTGGTCTCGGACGGCAAGGGGGCCATGAAGGTCGACACCTCCCTCGCCCCGCCCTCGACGTATCTCGGCGCGCTGGGCATGCCCGGCATGACCGCCTACTTCGGTCTGCTGGACGTCGGCGCACTGAAGGAAGGCGAGACCGTCGTGGTGTCGGGGGCGGCCGGGGCGGTCGGCAGTATCGCCGGCCAGATCGCGAAGGCCAAGGGCTGCCGGGTCGTCGGCATAGCCGGAGGGCCGGAGAAGTGCGCCATGCTCATCGACGAACTGGGATTCGACGCGGCGATCGACTACCGCGCCGAGGACGTCAGGAAGGCGCTGCGCCGGCAGGCCCCCGACGGCATCGACGTCTACTTCGACAATGTCGGAGGGGACGTCCTCGATGCGGCCCTGACGCGACTGGCGATGCACGCACGAGTCGTGGTCTGCGGTGCGATCAGTCAGTACAACAACGCCACGCCGGTCAAGGGCCCGTCCAACTACCTCTCACTGCTGGTGCGCCGCGCCCGCATGGAGGGCTTCGTCGTCTTCGACTACGCCCAGCGCTACGCGCAGGCTGCCCAGGACATCTCCGCCTGGATCGGCACCGGCCGCATCAAGGTGAAGGAACACGTGGTGAGGGGGAGCGTAGGCGACTTCCCCGAGACTTTGCAGATGCTCTTCCGCGGGGACAACGTCGGCAAGCTCGTCCTGGAGCTGGCATGACCACCGTCGAGAGGGACACCGCAGTCCGGCCGGGGCAGACGCACGGCGCGGTGCTCCGGGGCAAGGTCGCCATCGTGACCGGCGGTGCCAGTGGACTGGGCCGGGCCACCGCACTGACGCTGGCGGAGGCGGGGGCGCGCGTGGTGGTCGCGGACCTCGACGTGCGGGGCGGCCGAGAGGTGGCCGACATGGTGGGCGGTCATTTCCGCGCCTGTGACGTCTCCGACCCGGACGCGAACCGTGCGCTGGTGGACTTCACCCAGGAGCACTGCGGCGGCGTCGACATCGCGTTGCTCAACGCCGGGGTGGCGACCGGATGCGGCCTCGGTGAGGACTTCGACCTGGCACGCTACCGTCGCGCGATGGGAGCCAACCTCGACGGCGTGGTCTTCGGCACCCATGCGGTGCTGCCGGCACTGCGGGCCCGCGGTGGAGGGGTGATCGTGGCGACCGCGTCGCTGGCGGGTCTGGCGGCCGTACCGCTCGATCCCCTGTACGCGGCCAACAAGCATGCGGTCGTAGGACTTGCTCGCTCCCTGGGGCCGGCTCTCGCACCGGAGAACGTGCGCTTCAACGCCGTCTGCCCCGGGTTCGCCGAGTCGCGGATCATCGATCCGCTGCGCGACGTGCTCTCCGAGCAGAGACTGCCGATCATCCCGGCCCAGGTCGTGGCGGACACGGTGCTGCGGATCGTCACCGGCGACGGCACGGGGGAGTGCTGGTTCATCCAGCCCGGCCGCGACCCGGAGCCGTTCCGTTTCCGTACCGTCCCCGGTCCACGGAAGCTCGTCGGCACATGAGGGCGGGAGTCCGCAGGGACTTGTGCGCACCCCGCAGCCACCTCTGAGACAGCGCCGAGGGCCCGGACCACCGACAGGTTCGGGCCTCGGCCTGGCCGGGTACACCCTCAGGCGTTTCCGGAGGGGTTTTGGTGGTCTTCCCCCTGCCCGGCCGCCGCAGTGGTGTGCTTCACGTCCGCGACACACTCCGGTGCGCGCTCAGCCCCGCCAGCGCGGTCAGCACGGTGTCGTTGGCCTTCCGGGTGCCGACGGTGAGCCGGAGTCCCTCGCCGGGGTAGTGGCGTGCCTGGACACCGGCGTCGGTGAGCGCTGCTGCGCCCTCGCCGACCGGATCGGGCGTGGCGAGCCATACGGAATTGGCGTGGCCGGGGGACACGGACCAGCCGAGGGACACGAGTTCACCCCGGAGCCGCTCGCGTTCGGCCACGATGGTGTCCACGCGCTCGCGTAGCTGGCTCTCGGCCCGCAGTGAGGCCTTCACCGCCGCCGTTGCCACCGCGTTGATCCCGAAGGGCAGCTGCTGCCGCCGGATCCGTGCCACCAGGCCGGAGGCGCCGAGTGCGTAGCCGACCCGCAGGGCGGCGAGGCCGTAGGCCTTGGAGAAGGTGCGCAGCACCAGCAGGTTGGGATGTGCGTCCAGGAATGTGAGCGTGTCCGGCAGGTCGCTGTCACGGGCGAACTCGATGTACGCCTCGTCGAGGAGCACGATGACGTGTCGGGGGACCCGACGCAGGAACGCCGCCAGTGCGCCGGCGGTGACGAGGCTTCCGGTGGGGTTGTGCGGATTGCACAGCACCACGACGCGGGTGCGCTGGTCGAGCGCCGCGAGCAGGGCACCCAGATCCTGGTGTCCGTCCGGCGACAGGGGCACGGGGACCGCTCGGGCGCCGACCATGGTGGCCAGGAGCGGGTAGGCGTCGAACGTGCGCCAGGCGTAGGCCACGGTGTCGCCGGGCCGGACCACTGCCCGGAGCAACTGCAGGGCCACGCCGACCGATCCGCTGCCGACCGCGACGCGGTCGGCGGGCACCCGGCACCACGCGGCGATCCGTTCGGTGAGGTCGTCGGGGTGGAACTGCGGGTAGCGGTGGGCCTGTGCCACGGCCCGTCGCATCGCCTCACGCACCGAGGGCAGCGGGGGATACGGACTCTCGTTCAGGGCAAGCCGGTGCAGCACGGGGATGTCCATGGCTCAGTCCCGTCCCCCGTGCCAGCGAACGGCGACGGCACCGGCGAAGTCGCCCGCGTGGGCGAATCCCCCGAGCACGATCAGGTCGCCGTCCGTCACCTGCCCCGAACGGATCGCGCGGTCCAGGGTGACCGGGATCGCCGCTCCGAACAGGTTCCCGTAGACATCGAAGGTGTCCAGGTGCCGCTCGGCCGGCAGTTGCAGCGCCTCTCGCCAGTTCCGCAGGAAGGTGCGGTTGGGCTGGTTGGTGATGAGGGCGTCGATGTCGGTGCTCGCCACGCCGAGCCGCCGGCACAGGTCCGTGACCACCTCGGGGACGAGACGGTTCCCGCGTGCCAGGACCTTGGCGACGCTTGCGTCGGAGAACCCGATCCGCAGCTGGGACGATCCCGGCTCCCAGTACTTGCGACCGTCGTCGACCGCCACGGTCATGTCACCGGCGTACGCGCCGATGTGGCGGGTCTCCACGTCGAGGACCGGCGACCGTGCCGACCTCGTCACGTACCCCACCCCGCACCCGTCGCCCGGGATCGCCGCCTGGGCGAGCTTGCGCACCTCGGACTGGGTGAACCACTGCCCGGCGGCACTCTGCGCATTGCATATCAGCGCGGTCCTCGCGTCGGTGGTGGTGAGGATCTGCCGGGCCAGCTTCACCATGTACACGAAGGACGCGCAGCCCGCGTTGGCCACGTCGACGAGCCACTCCGGGTTCAGGCCCAGCCGCCGGGCCACCTCGGTTCCGGCGCCCACGAACGGCAGGTCCGGCAACTGGCTGTGCACCAACAGCACGTCGACGCCCCGGATCTCCACCGCGCCGTGCCGTTCGATCAGGGGCTGTACGGCGCGCTCGACCATGTCCGCGTTGGTCTCGTCCCTGGCCACGTGGTGCCGTAACGGCGGGACCCTGAACATGGGATGGTTGCGGAGCTTGTCCTCGGCTCCGGGGAAGTCCGTGTAGAACTCCGCGGGAACCGGCTCGCCGGGCAGGTAACTCGCGACGTCGGTGAGGCTGACCGTGGTCACCGCGCCACCGCCCGCGCCGGAGCCGAACCGACCGGCAGGCCGCGCCGGTGGCGGTGTTCCAGGATCGCCTTGAGGTTGTGCATCTCCACGGTGTGCCCTGCGTAGAAGAGGTCCCAGTAGTCGCCCACCCAGGGCCGGTCCGGACGGGGAGCCAGGTCGGGGCGCGGGTTGGCGTCGTAGTAGGGGTGCCGGCAGTTGGTCCAGGTGATCACCGAGCCCGGCTTGTCGAGCACCAGCTGCGCCGGGACGACCCGCATCAGGTAGATCATCCACAGCTTCTCGCCCTGGTCCCAGGAGCAGTGGTAGTCCACGGTCATGGCCTCGGGGTTCGCCAGCACCCTGCAGTAGATCCTGGTGTCGTCCTCCAGCCGGTCGTGACCGACCCACAGCCCCGGGGTGCCGGTGGGCGCGAAGTCCCGCAGGCTGCAGGTCCACTCCTCCAGGTGGTGCCCCTGGCGCAGGTAGTCGTAGGCCTGCTCCGGGGGGCAGTCGACGTACTCGTGGATGGTGCAGTACTGCCCGTAGACCTGGTGGTGGGGATAGACCGCGTGGGTCAGCTCCATGCAGTGGGCGGTCAGTTCCTCCTTGCCGGCGTTCTCGATCCGGACCAGGCCGGGGATGTCAGCCAACATGGACGACTCCTCGCTCATCTGAACTCTCCTTGTTCTCATGGCCTTTGGGGACTTCGGTGAAGGACTGGAAGGGCAGGAACGGGGGGATCTCCCGCGGGTCGCAGTCCACCGCGACGAACGCCGGGCCGCCGCGCGCGTTGCCGCGCAGCAGTGCCGTGCGCAGCTGCGCCGCGTCGGCGGCTCCCGTGGCCTCCAGGGAAGGGAAGGCGGCGGCCACTCCCGCGGCGAGGTCGCTCCGGGCGAACAGGTCGTCGCTGCGGACGCCGCCCTGGAGGAACTCCTCCCGCACAGCGCACATGGCGTGGGCGTTGTTGTTGAAGATCACGAACGTCACGGGTGCGTCGTACTCCACGGCCGTGTGCACTTCCATCCCGTGCATGAAGAAGGCCCCGTCGCCCGCGAGGACGTAGGTGCGTCGGCCGGTGGCGAGCGCGGCGCCGATGCCGGCGCCGAAGGTGTAGCCCATGCCGCCCATGCCGACCGCCACCACGAAGCGGCCGTGGCGCGGTGCCGGGAGGAGATGGATCGCGCTGGCGCCTGCGTTGCCGGCGTCCACGAAGACGTGTGCGTCCTGGGGGAGTGCCGCCGCCACCGCGGCGACCGCCTGGGCGTGGGGGACGGTCCGCTCCCGGGCGTGGAGGAGCGGACCCGGCAGGGGTGTGGGAAGGGGGCCGGTGTGCGGCGGGCAGGGGCGGGGGCGCGACGGCAGCCGGAGGGTCACCGCGCGCAGCGTGTCCCGCAGGTTCCCACCCAGGGCGGTGCCTGCCACGAACGGTGGCTCGGGACCGAGGGACACGACTTCGGTGGTGGCGAGGGCCCGGTCGAGGCCGCCGCGTGCCAGGAGCGGCAGCCGGGTACCGACCAGCAGGCACAGGTCGGCCCGGCGCAGACATTCCTCGACGTTGGCGTGGCCCATCACCCCGGCCACGCCCGCGAAGCGTGGATCACGGTTGTCGAAGACGTCCTTGGCGTCCGGGGTGACCGCCACCCATGCCCCGAGGCGCCGGGCCAGTTCGGCCAGTTCCCCACGCGCGTCGGCGGCGGCGACATCCTCACCGGCGATGACGAGGACGCGACCGGCCCCGCGAAGGGTGTCCGAAACGGCCCTGACGGCGGCTGCGTCGAACCGTGCCGCGGATGCCGTCGCGGGACCGCCCGGTGCCGGAGCCGTGTCGCGGACGGGCACCCGGATCCGTGCCTGCTGCACGTCCTTGGGCAGCAACAGCACGGCCGGCCCCCGTGGATCGGCCTGCGCGGCCGCGACGGCCCGGGGCAGCAACTCCCTGAGCGAGTCCGGGTCATCGACCCGGGCGCAGAACCGGGACAGGGGCGCGAAGACCTCCCGCGCGTCGAAGGAGCCCGCCCTGCCGCTGGAGTCCTGGAAGGCCCCGTGCCCTTCCTGGCCGGTCGGCGGCTGGCCCACCAGGGCCAGCACGGGCACCCGGGAGGCGTACGCCTCCGCCAGGCCCGGTACGAGATTCATCGCCCCACCGCCCGAGGTGGCGGCAACGACGCCGAGGCGCCCGGTGGTCCGTGCGTATCCGTCGGCCATGGTGACGGCGGAGAACTCGTGTTTGGCGACGACGCCGCGTACGGCGCCGCCGCGGTGCACTGCGTCGAACAGGTCCTCGATGTTCGCGCCGCCGACGCCGAACACGTGGGTGACGCCGGCCCTGGCGAGTTCCCGGGCCAGACAGTCGACCAGGCGAACCGTTTCCGCCTCGCGTAATCCCGGGGTCTCGGTCGTCATGCGGGGCTCCCTTCCCGCTCGTGGTGCCGGTCGATGAAGCCGCACGGTGAGATCACCTGGAAGCGGTGCCGGTATTCCCGGGGAGTGAGCCCCAGGGTTCGTCCGAAGGAGCGGAAGAACGTCTCGGTGGTGGCGAATCCGCAGCGGCCGGCTATCTGGCCGATCGTCAGGTCCGTGGTCTCCAGCAGTTCGCGGGCGCGGGCGATACGCGTCCGCTCGACGTACTGGCCGGGTGTCGTGCCCACCTCGCGCCGGAAGACCCGGGCGAAGTTGCGCTGGCTCATGTTGGCCTGCCGCGCGATCTCGCCCACGGGCAGCGGACTGTCCAGGTTGTCCAGGATCCACTCCTGTGCTGCCCGGATCGGCGGATGGTCGGCCAACTGGGCGTCGAGGACGGCGCTGTACTGGGACTGCCCTCCGTGCCGCTTGAGGAACAGCACCAGAAACCGTGCCGTCTCCAGAGCGAGCGCCGAACCGTGATCGGCCTCCACCAGAGCCAGCGCCATGTCGATGCCCGTCGACACCCCCGCGGAGGTCACGAAGGGGCCGTCCCAGACGAAGATCGGCTCGGCGTCCACCGTCACATCCGGATAGCGGCACGCCATCGCCTCGCTGTACGCCCAGTGCGTGGTGGCGCGTCTGCCGTCGAGGAGACCCGCCTCGGCCAGCAGAAAGGAACCGCCGCACACGGAGGCGACTCTGCGCGACCGGGCCGCTGCCCGGCCGATCCAGGAGACGAGCGCCTGGTCCCGGAGTGCCTCGTTGAGACTCCATCCGCCCGGCACGAGGAGCGTGTCGATCGGGCCCTGCCCCGCCTCCAGGGGCGAGGCCTCCACCACCATGCCCGAACTCATGCGCACCAGTGGTGCGTCGGCGGAGATGAATTCGGTCCGGTAGGGGGTGCCCGAGGCACCCAGGAGCCGGTTCGCCGTATCGAACACTTCTATCGGTCCTGTGATGTCCAGGGCCATCGCGCCCGCGTACACCACCACAACAACACGTCGTTCCAACACGGTCACAGCCTGTATCGGATGCCGTACTGGCTGCAATGACAGATTAGTGACGTATCCGGCCAACAAGCGGCGTCGCACGGGTACGCAGGGCGCTGGTGAGGCGGTTCGCGCACCGGGCGGGCGGCGATGGGTGAGGCAGGTCACAGGTCGGTGGTGCGGCGCCGCCGTCGCCGGGCGATGGCCGATCCCGGCGGAGCCGTCTTCGGCACCCCCGCGCGGCCCGCGCGGTGGAGGCGCCGTTCTCCACCTTCCGTTCAGGCTGGACCCGGGCAGCGGTGCCGCGGCGAATGCCGGCGGACTCGTCAGGGCACCGCCGACTGCCGGCCCGATGGCAGCCGGCAGCGGGATCATCCGCTTCGCAGCTTTCCTGCACGACGACTGACTGCCCATCGCACACCACTGCCCTTCACCACTGCCCTTCGGGAGGCCATTTCCTCTCCTTCCGGCCGTCGTTCAGGAAGGCATGGGCACCCCACCGATCCTCGTCCTCGGAGCCACCGGCTCCTCGCGCCGCCGCGTCGCCGCGCACCTGCGGGCGCTGGGCGCGCCGGTCAGGTCCGCGTCCCGGCACAGCGCCACCCGTTTCCGGACGCTGACCGAGGACGGGCACGCCGGCCGGTCGTACGAGCTGACGGGACCGCAGGCACTGTCCTTCGCCGAGGTGTGCTCCGTCATCGAGGACGTCACCGGCCACCCGATGAGGTTTCACGGAAGCGAGGACGCCTACCGCGCCGCACAGACCTCCCTCGGCCGGTCCGGGCAGGCGATCGAGCGGGACATCGCCTCCTACGCCGCGCTCCGCGGCCTGGGGGACACCGAGCCCCTGGACACGGTGCCCCGCCTGATCGGGCGCCCCGCCCGCACCTTCCGGCAGTACGTCACCGCGGCGGTGGCCGACGGCAGTTGGCCGCGCTCCGGGGACACCACCGGAACGCCCTGAGGCCCATCCCCGCAGCACTGGCCTCGTCACAGGCCTCGAAGTCCGCGTCAGGGGCGGAGAGCAGCCAGATCCGTGCCGGGCAGGTGGATCCAGCCCTCCTGACGGGCGGCCGCGCGTTCCTCCGCGGAGCGCGGCCACAGCGTGTCCCCGACCAGGACGGCGCGGGCGACCAGGGCGCAGACCAGGGCGTCGAGATGGTCGTGGCTGTCGACGCACCGCGCACGCACGGCCTCGGGAAGAGCCGGGCCCAGACCCGTCTCGAGGGAGCGGACGATGTGCTCCCGGACGGCGCGAGCCCCTGGCGTGGGGGCCTTGTAACTGGCGCTGAGGCGGATCCCCCAGCGCCGCAGCGCGGCGGCGGGATACACCTCGGCGACCGGCCCGGACCCGTCCCTGGGCACGGGGACGCCCGATGCCGCGAGCTCATCGATGAGGTAGGCCGCACGCAGCGCCACGACCCCCAGCAGGTCGGTGGACACCGACAGCGGCGGCCGCAGTGACGTCGCCTTCCAGGTCAGGTCGTCGGTCAGCCGGAACCGCAGGGCGTCCAGACCGGGCCGCCCGTCGGCACGGTCCTCGAACCGGACCGGGGGCGGCAGCCGCACCCCCTGGTGGTGGGCCTGAACCGTCGCCACGAAGTGGGACGGCCAGCCGAGGGGACAGTCGAGGCCGGTCTTGTCGGCCGCCCGGACCACAGCGAGCAACTGCTCGTCCGCGTCGGGCACGACGAACTCCACCGCCAGGCCGTCACCGGGTCCCCAGACCACCCGGCACACGGCCGTGCGCCGTGCACGGGCGGCCAGATCGACGCCGACCGTCACCACCTGTCGTCGTACCACGCCCGTCACGTGCCCCAGATCCTCCGGTACGCCTCCCGGTAGCCCGAGGGGTCCCAGGCCGTCGCCCCCTTGCTGTTGTGCTCCGTGGAGATGTGGACGGGCGCGACATAACCGCTGGCCGGACGGCCGGAGAAGGCGCGGTTGAACTCGTCGAGGATCTGCCAGCCCTGCAGCGACAGCGGTTCGGGGACGGTGGCCGCCTGGTACTGCCCGCTGTCGATGCGCTGGAAGGCGGACGGGTCGCCGTCGCCGGCGCCGATGTTGAAGGGCGGCCCGGAGCCTTTCGTCCCGGCCGCGCGGAAGGCGGGGGCGGCGTCGGCGAAGTACAGGTCGTTGATCGCGACGGAGTCGGTCCAACGGCTCCCGAAGCGGGCGAGCAGGAACGAGACCTCCCTGGGGGTACGGCTGCTCGCGTCCGGGATCGGGATGTTCTCGTACGTCAGCAGCCGCACGCCCGAACAGGCCGCCAGCGCCTTCCTGATCAGCTCGGACTTGTGCTTGGCGAAGGGGATCGAGGCATCGGTGAACAGGACCACCCCGGCATGGCCGTGGGAGCGCGCGATGACCCACTGCGCGCTGATCGAGGCGACGTCGCCGACGTCGGTGGTGACGTTGGAGAACAGCCTGGGGTGGCCGCTGGGGCCGGGGGACGCGACCGCGTGCCAGCCGACGAGCGGGATGCGTGCCGCGGTCGCCCGCGCGAGCTGCTGCGAGGTCGAGTCGGGGTCGAAGCCGCCGATGACGATGCCCGAGGGTCTGAGCGCCACGGCGTCGCTCAGCGCCGCCTGGATGCCCGCGGGGGTGCCCTCGCCGTCGATCACCCGGACCTTCCAGCCGATGACCCTCGCGGCCTCCTTCACGCCCTGTGCGACGCCGGCGACTCCGGGGTTGGTCATGGTCTGTGCGACGTAGACGATCGTCTTGCCGTGCACCGCGGCGGGGCCACTGGTCGGCCCGTTCCAGGGGACGTCGGTCTTCTCCGCCCGGGTGACGGCGGCCTGGGCCTCGGCCTGCACCGCGGGGCAGCCGCTCGGGCCCGTGGCGGCGGCCCCGGGGCCGTTCGACGAGCCGCGTTCGCAGCCGGCGAGGGCGGTCGCCGCCACCAGCAGGGCGAGGGAGACCGATCGCGCCGTGACGACGCCGGGGACGGCCTTGCGGTTGCGGTGCACGAGAGCTCCTCGCGGCGGGGTGAGCGGAGGGGAGGACGGCTCAAGGGGGTGGGGTCGGCGCGTCACGGGGCGCGGCGGCCCCGGTCCGCAGGCGGCGGGCGGAGTACCCGGCCAGGCCGACGGCGAGCAGGAGGGTGCCGCCGTAGAACAGGGGGATCGTCCAGAAGTCGGCGCCCATCTGGCCGATGCCGGTGAGGCCGACGGCGAGCACGGCGACGGCGACGAGCGTGCCCAGGGCGTTGGGGCGGCCGGGTCTGATCGCGGTGGATCCGAGGAGGGCGCCGACGAAGGCGGGCAGCAGATAGTCGAGTCCGACGCTGGGATTGCCGATCTGCTGCTGGGCCGCGAGCAGCACACCCGCGAAGCCGACGATCAGTCCCGACGCACCGAACGCGTAGACGGTGTACGTGCGGGTCGGGATGCCGACGAGGTCGGCGGCGCGCGGGTTGGAGCCCACGACGTAGAGGCACCGGCCGAGCGGCAGCCGCTCCAGCACCAGCCAGAGGGCGACCGCGAGGGCGAGCACGTAGAAGGCGGGAACCGGGAGGCCGAGGAACCTGGAGTCGTACAGATCGGTGAAGGCCGCCGGGAGACCCTGCGGGCCGGGGACGATCCGGCCGCCGCCCGTGACCCAGCCGGTCACGGCGTACATCATGCTGCCGGTCCCGAGGGTGGCGATGAAGGAGTCGATCCGGCCGAACTCGACGACGACACCGTTGAGGACGCCCACGACCAGCCCTCCGGCGACCACCGCGAGGCAGGCCCACGGCCAGGGCCACCGCTCGTTGACGACGAGCTGCATCACCATGACGTGCGCCAGACCGAGGCCGTAGCCGAGGGAGAGGTCGAACGCGCCGGTCACGATGGGGACCATGGCGGCCAGCGCGAGGACGGCGGGGATCGACTGGTTGGACAGGATCGAGTCGACCGTGTCCCGCGTGGGAAACGTACGCGGCAGGGCGAGCGAGAAGACCAGGAAGAGCACAGCGGTGAGGGCCAGCAGGCCGTAGGCGCCGAGGAGGTGTCCGAAGGGGCGCCGTCGGTACGGCCGCGACGGGGACGCGGAGGAAGGGGGCGGGGCGGTCATGAGTCCGTCGCGGTTCCGGGAGGGGGCATCGCCGATGCCGCCCGGGTGAGCCCGGCGACCGTGAGGGCCGGACCGCTCAGCTCCGCCGTCACCGACCCGCGCACGAACACCAGGGCGCGCCGGCACACGCCCGCGACCTCCTCGAAGTCCGTGGAGACGAGCAGCACCGCGAGGCCGCCGGCCAGCACCTCGTCGAGCAGACGGTAGACGGCGGCCTTGGCGCCGATGTCCACGCTCGCGGTCGGCTCCTCGAGGATCAGCAGGCGCAGGCCCACCCGGAGCCACCGGCCGATCATGACCTTCTGCTGGTTCCCCCCGGACAGCGTGCCGATGGGAGCCTCGCTGTCGCGGGGACGCACCGAGAACCGTTCGATCAGCTCGGCCGCCTCGGCGCGTTCGCGGCGCGGGGCGATCCACTGCAGCGCCGGCCTGCCTCCGGCACGCGGGTTGGCCAGGAGGTTCTCCCGTACGGTCAGCTCGGCGGCGCACCCCTCCCGCTGTCTGTCACCGGGCACGAAGCCCACACCGAGGCGGACGGCGTCGGCGACCGTGCGGGGGCGGTACGGCCGGCCGCCGAGGAGCACTCGGCCGCCGAGCAGGGGACGGGCACCGGCGAGGGCCCGGCCCAGGTCCATGTGCCCGGCGCCCGAGAGGCCCACCAGGCCCACGACCTCCCCGGCCCCGAGTTCCAGGCCGACCGGTCGCGTGCCGGCGGTCCGTACGCCGTCGAGCGTCAGGACGGCCGGGCCGCGGGCGGGGACGGCGGCGGGGCGGTAGCGGGCCGGTTCCTCGCCGACGATGTCACGGACCAGCCGGGCCGGGCCGTGGTCCGCGAGGGTGCCGTGGCTGACGAGACGGCCGTCGCGCAGGACGGCGAAGGCGTCGGCGACCTCGTACACCTCGTCCAGGCGGTGGCTGACGTAGAGGAGGCCGTGCCCCTGGTCGCGCAGGGCGTGCAGGACGCGGAAGAGCCGGGCGCAGTCCGTGGCGGGCAGGCGGGCGGTCGGCTCGTCGAGGACGACGAGTTCCGCCCGGGCGGCCAGGGCTCGGGCGATGGCGACCAGCGAGCGCTCGGCGGGGGAGAGCCGGGCGACCGGCGTTGCGGGGTCGAGGTGTCCGGCGACGAGCCGCAGGGCTTCGGCGCAGCGCTCCCGGGTGCGCCGCCAGGAGATCAGTCCGGCGCGACGGTGGTATCCGATGCTCAGGGCGATGTTCTCGGCGACCGTCATCCATTCCACGAGACCGAGGTCCTGGTGGATGAAGGACATGGCGCGGGAGGCGGCATGACTGCCGAGTGGCTGCCCGTCCACCGTGACCTGTCCCGCGTCGGCGTGGTGGACGCCGGCGAGCACCTTGATGAGGGTGGACTTTCCGGCTCCGTTGGGGCCGAGGAGGGCGAGGACGCTGCCCGCGTGGACGTCGAGGTCGACCCCGTCCAGCGCGAGGGTCCCGCCGAACCGCTTGGCGAGCCCACGGATGCGCACCAGGGGTTCCGCAGAGGTGTCGGGAGGGTCGTGCACGGACATCTCCGGAGGTCGGCCTGGCGAGTTCTTCCCGACTGTCGCCACTGAACGGTCGCCACCGATCCTAGGGGGACGATCTATGGCATATCGGATGATTTCGGACATTCACTGCTTTCCGTGACTCCAACGGGCCAGCGGCGCCGCCGGTCTCAGACGCCGTCGAGGCCGCACTCGGCCCAGATGACCTTGCCCTGGGGCAGGTAGCGCGTCCCCCAGCTCCGGGCCAGCTGGGCGACGAGGAACAGGCCCCGGCCGCCCTCGTCGGTGCTGGCCGCCCGGCGCAGGTGCGGGGCGGTGTTGCTGGTGTCGGAGACCTCGCAGATCAGGGTGCGGTGGTGGAGCAGCCGTACGCGGATGGGTCCGCAGCCGTGGCGGATGGCGTTGGTGACCAGCTCGCTGAGTATCAGCTCCGCGGCGAAGGCGGCTTCGTCGAGTCCCCAGTCGGCCAGCCGGCGCAGGGCGCCTGCGCGGACTTCGCTGACGCGGGCCGGGTCGGGCTGCAGGTCCCAGGTGGCGATCCGGTCGGGGGCCAGGGCGCGGGTGCGGGCCACGAGCAGGGCGATGTCGTCGCAGGGGTGGGCGGGCGCCACGCTGTTCAGGACGGCCTGGCAGGTCTCCTCGGGCGCGTGTTCCGGGTGGGCCAGGGCCTCGCGCAACTGGTCGAGGGCCCCGTCGAGGTCGCGGTACCGGTCCCTGATGAGCCCGTCGGTGTAGAGGACCAGCCGGCTGCCCTCGGGGAGGTCGGTCTCGACCGCTTCGAAGGGCAGGCCCCCCAGGCCGAGCGGAGGCCCGGCGGGCAGCTCCGCCAAGGACACCGTGCCGTCGGGGCGGACCAGCGCGGGGGGAGGGTGCCCGGCGCGGGCCATGGTGCACCGCTGTGTGGTCGGGTCGTAGATGGCGTACACGCAGGTCGCGCCGATGATGTCCGCTCCGTCGGGGTCCTCCCGGTCCAGGCGTCCCACCAGGTTGTCGAGGTGGGTGAGGACCTCGTCCGGGGGGAAGTCGAGTTCGGCGAAGCTGCGTGCCGCGGTGCGCAGCCGGCCCATGGTGGCGGCGGAGAGCATGCCGTGGCCGACGACGTCCCCGACCATGAGGCCGATACGGGTGCCGGAGAGGGGGATGACGTCGTACCAGTCCCCGCCCACGTCGGATTCGGCGGGCAGATAGCGGTGGGCGACCTCGACGGCGTCCTGGTCGGGCAGCCCGTGCGGGAGCAGGCTGCGCTGCAGGGCCAGGACCATGGTGCGTTCGCGTGTGTAGCGCCGGGCGTTGTCGATGGACAGGGCGGCCCGGGCGGCGAGTTCCTGGGCCAGTGAACGGTCGTCGTCGTCGAAGGGGGCCGGGTCCCGGCCGCGGTAGAAGGCGGCGACGCCCAGGACGACCCCGCGGGCCACCAGCGGGACCGCGACGAGGGAGTGGACGTGGGTCAGCAGCTCCTCGGTGTGCTCGGGGTCGTGGGCGAGCCAGCCCGCGGCGACCTTCAGGTCCGGTTCCAGCACCGCCTCCCCGCCGGTCAGGGAGCGCAGCTGTGGCGTGGCCGGACCGTAGTCGACCTGCTTGCCGACCGGATGGAAGGGGCAGTCGTCGCGGATGCCGTGGACCACCGTGCGGCGCAGGTCGCCGTGCGGGTCGGCGGCCTCCTCGCCGTGCAGTACGGCCTCGGGCAGGTCGATCGTGACGTAGTCGGCGAGTCGCGGCACCGCCGTCTCCGCGAGTTCCTGGGCGGTGCGGCGCACGTCCAGAGTGGTGCCTATGTGCGTGCTGGCCTCGGACAGCAGCTCCAGGCGGCGTCGTGCGGCGAGAGCGTGCCGTCCCACCTCCGGCTCGCCCACGAGCAGCAGCCCTCTCGACGGGGGCGCGGAGGCAGGGCGAGCGTCCTCCGCTCCGACCGGTGCGACACTCCTGCCGCCCGCGGCGACGTGACCGGGTGCGGCGAGGGAGACGGCCCCCGACGTCAGGACGACAGGGGAGGCGGCGGGCTCGCCGGGGAAGCCCGGCGACTCGTCGAGACGCCGTGGGGAGACGAGCAGATTTCGCGGCGCGGCGCCGGGCAGGACGGCCTCGATGGCCACTCCCTCCACCCCGGTGGCACTCGTCATCGGGCGGCTCAGCAGTGTGACACTCCGGCCGTCGGACAGGGCGACATGGACAGCGGCCCGCTGCCCGCAGGAGATCAACTCGGTGGCCTTCTCCATGAGGACCGCACGGTCACGGGGATGCTGTCCGAGGGAAAGGTCGTCCAGCCCCATGGTGCGGTGCCGGCCGGCGGCGGCTTCGGCCTCGGTGTCCAGGTACGTCCGCAGCAGAGCACGCTCGCGTGCGGAACTGTGGCTGAGCAGCCGCCGTTCGATGGCTCGCGCCGCCTTGCGTATCACGGTGGCCAGCGCGGGGTCGTCGAAGCTGCGTGGATAGCCGAAGCACAGGACGCCCTCGATACGGCCGCTGAGCGGGTCGCGGACCGGGAGCGCGCGGCAGGCACTGCCCTGGGAGCGCTCGGCGAAGTGCTCGGCGCCGTAGACCCGGATGAGCTGCCGTTCCGCCAGCGCGAGACCGATGCCGTTGGTGCCGGCGACCTGCTCGGCGAACACGAACCCCGGCACGCGCTGGATCGCCGGGAGGCTTCTGGCCAGGGACGGCTCTCCGAATCGGCGCAGGAGGACCGTTCCGCTCGCGTCGGCGACAGAGATGTTCATGTGACTGCCGGCGAACCTGTACTGCAGCCGGTCGAGCACCGGCACGGCCGCGCGGATGATCCGTGCCTCCGTGTCGAAATCCTCCCGGAAGGGCAGGTCGGACTGGTCCGGCGAGAGCCCCAGGGACCGGCAGCGCTGCCACGAATGAGAGATGGCCGTACGCACGCCCGCTTCGACCGCCCCACCCTCCAGAAAACGCTCACGCGAACGAACGGGTCCCGTGCCGCCTGTCGCACGCCCCGCCGGAGTCGGTGCCCCGTCGAACCGAACCACGCTGCGCCTCACTCGCGATAGTCCGCTTTCCGGAACGAATCTGACATAGATGAGAATACGGAAATCAGGGGCAAGATTCACGGTCAGGGAGAATCTGATCCTTCATGCGCATGACTCATCGGTTCGTTCGTCACAGGACCGCCACCGGGTTCACGGGCGAGCCGGTCCCGCCCGGCACGTTCAGCGGCGCCACGACCAGCAGGAACTCATACCGACCGGCCTCCGCGGCCGCCGCGGAGAGGGCTTCCAGATCGAGGTTGTCCAGCAGCGGCACCCCCATCGCGGCCACGGCCAGGACATGGACCGGCGAGTGCACGCCCTCCACGGGCGAGGGCCGTACGTCACTGTCGCCGTCCCCACCGAGCAGCGCGACACCACGCTCCGCCAGCAGCGGTACGGCGTCCACGTGGAAGCCCGCGCTCGCCGTGTCCGGGTCCCAGGCGCCGAGCTCCGTGCGGCGGCGGACGTGCCCGGACCGCAGCAGCACCGCGTCACCCTCGGTGATCGTCACACCGAGCGCCCGCTCCGCGGCGGTGATGTCCCGTGCGTGCACCGCCTGCCCCGGCTCCAGCCAGCGCATCCCGAGGACGGCGGGGAGGTCGAGGAGCACACCCCGTGTGACGAGCGGTCCGAGCGCCGACACCGCTCCGAAGCGGGCACCCGCGGTGCCGACGACGTCGCGGGCGGTCCGGCCGTCGTAGAGCTGTCCCCGGTAGGCGATGTGGCACAGTGCGTCGAGGTGCGTGACGCCCTTGCCGTGGTAGTCGGCGGCGATGAAGTCCTTGTGGGTGGAGGGTTCCGGGCTCTCCACGTCACCGAGATCGGTCATGTGGTGCAGAGCGGGCCTGCGGTTGTCGGGGCCGGGCCGGGTGTTCCAGGGCAGCGCCAGCGGGACGACCACCCCGGACCGCACGCCGGCCGTGGCCCGCCGTACATGGTTCGCGGTCACACGGTTCCAGGCACCGCGGTCGGCCGGCATCCAGCGCCCCCACGTGCGGACCGCCTCGAAGAGCACGTCGAACTCCCGGCGGGACACAGCGGGCCCGTTGCCGGTCAGGGATGATCCGGGCTCTGGGGCATCGGCGGACTTCGCCGTCATCGGTACTCACCTGCACTCACCTGTGCTCACCGTTGTCCGGGCGTGACGCGGAGGAGCGAGCCCGGCGCTCGTGATCAACTCCAGCTTTGCACAGCGGCCGCGCCGCTCGGTCGTGCTCGGCCGCCGGTCTGGGACGACCATGGATAAAGGCAGCACGCTCGCCGGTGGGCCAGGAGCCCAGGCGCCGAGCGGAGGGACAAGGAACCATGGGCACGACGGACTCCTCCCGAGCAGGCCCCGGCCGGTCGGTGGCCGGTTCCGCCGCGCCGCCCAGCGGCCTGCTCGACCTGCTCAGCGTCGCCGCGGTGGTGCTGAACCCACTGGGCCAGGTGGTCTTCTGGAGTCCGAAGGCCGAGGAACTGTTCGGCTACACCCCGGCGGAAGCGCTGGGGCAGTACGCCGCTGAGCTGACGGTCCACGAGGAACACCGGGACGAGGTGGTCAAGCTCTTCGCCGAGGTCATGGAGTCCGGCGCCGACTGGGCCGGGGCCTTCCCGATCCGGCACAAGGACGGCAGCACGCGACTGGTGGAGTTCCGCAACATGCGGCTGCTGGACGACCTCGGTGACACCTACGCCCTGGGCCTTGCGGCCGACCAGGCGGCCGTGGAGCGGGTCGAGCGAGATGCCTCCCTGGCCATGCGCCTGGTGTCCCAGTCCCCGGTCGGGCTGGCCATTCTGGACCCGGACCTGCGCTACCTCGCCGTGAATCCCGCCCTGGAACGCATCACCGGTCAGTCCGCCGCCGAACGTCTCGGCCGGACGGCCGGCGAGGTCCTGACCTACCTGGACACGGATCCCGAGGCCCGCCTGCGCCGCGTCCTGGAGACGGGCGAGTCGGTCGTGGACCGCGACATCGTCTGTCATCCCCCCGCCGACCCGGACCACGAGCACGCCTGGTCCGTCTCGTACTACCGGCTGGAGGACTCCGGTGGGCGGGTGCTGGGCCTGGCCTACTCCGTCATCGACGTCACCGAGCGGCATCGCGCCGCTGCCGAGGCCGCACAGGCCCGGCAACGGCTGGCCCTGATCGCCGGCGCTTCCGCCTGCCTGGGAACCACCCTCGATCTGGAAACCACGGCGCGCGAGCTCGCCGACATCGTCGTACCGGTCCTGGCCGACGTGGCAGCCGTGGACATACTCGACAGCGCCCTCGACGGCCGGACCGCGCCCCATGAGGGCCCGGCCCTCTTCCGCGCCGTCGCCGTCAGCGCGGCCCACCCCACCGAGGCCGTCCACGCGGCCGACCCGCCCGGGGAAGTCGCCGCCTACGACAGCGACCGCCTGATCACCCAGTGCGTGCGTACCCGCCAACCGGTCTTGCTGCCCCACACCACCCGTCGGGACCTCGGGCGCATCGCCCGCCACGGCGAGGCCGCCTCCCTCCTCGCGACGGCCGGGGTGCACTCCTACCTGGCCGTGCCGCTCATGGCCCGGGGCGAAGTCCTGGGCGCCCTCGACCTCAAACGTACCCGGAACCCCGCACCGTTCGATGACGACGACGCGCTCCTCGCCTGCGAGTTGGCCGCTCGAGCCGCGGTCTGCATCGACAACGCCCGCGGATACCAGGCCCAGCGTCACACGGCCCTCACCCTCCAGCGCAGTCTGCTTCCCGAGCCGCCAACCCACCTGCCGGGCCTGGACGTTGCCTGCCGCTACCAGCCTGCCGGTGCCACGTACGAGATCGGCGGCGACTGGTACGACGCGATACCCCTGCAGGGGGACAAGACCGCCCTGGTCGTCGGCGATGTCATGGGCAGCGGTATCAAGGCCGCCGCCACCATGGGGCAACTCCGCAGTGCCGTCCGTGCCTTCGCCGAAGTCGACCTCGCCCCCGCCGAGGCCCTTCGTCACCTCGACCACCTGACCGAGGGGGTCGAGCAGACCATCACCACCTGCATCTACTGCGTCTACGACCCTCACCAGGGCCAGTGCCGGATATCCCTCGCCGGCCACCTGCCCCCGGCCCTGCTGCGCGCCGGCCGTCCCGCACGGCTTCTCGACCTTCCCACCGGGGCACCGCTGGGCGTCGGCGGGGTCGCCTTCGAGGCCACCACCATCCCCTTCCGTCCCGGCGACGAACTGGCCCTCTACACCGACGGCCTGGTCGAAACCCGGAGCGACCCCATCGACACCCGCCTGGACGCCCTGCTCGACGCCCTCACCGCGACGCGGGGCCACGATCTGGAAGCCACCTGCGACCGCATCCTGGAGGTTCTCCGGCCGCCCGGAGGTGAGGACGACGTCGCCCTGCTCATCGCCCGAGCCCAGACCTGATGTCGACGCACAGCCCCGGAGGGGGCGAGGAACGTGGCGGGGCCCGGGAGTCGTATCCAGCTCCCGGGCCCCTGGGGATGCCACCCAATTGCGCACGCCGGCGGCGTTTAAGAGGACGGATCAGTCATCATGCCGTCGTGTTCTTCCTTTGAACTACCGCACCGTGCGAGAGGTGCAGGCGAGAGTCGAACTCGCATCCGACGGCGGTCGTCCGGCCCCGTCGATCCGGCGATCGGCGGCGATGCTGAGACTGGAGCGAGAGTCTGAGACTGATCACGGCTGCCTCTGCCATGTTGGGCTACCCCGGCCCGGCGTGGGCGTTGTGCCGGGGGAAGGACTCGAACCTTCACTGTCACCGTGTCTTCAGGCTGAACTTCAGTGTCAGCTTGCGCTCATCACGCGGACCAGGCCTCAATCGGGCCCGCGCCTGTTGCGCACCCCCGCGCTCGCACGCGGGGGCGATCGTGGATGCTACCCGTGCCGGCGTCAGCCGAGCAGGTAGCCGAACACCGCGTCGCCGACCCGCTGGTCGGTGACCTCGGTGCCGTTGGCCTCCTCGCGGGCGAACTTCACCGCCTGCTGGAGCTTCTCGACCCGCTCCACCAGCTCGTTCACGCGCCGCGCCGGAAGCGCTCCGGAGAACTTCACGGTCGTCCAGTACCCGATGGGCACGTCCTCGTAGTACACCTCGACCTGCGCCGGGTGCTTGTCGGTCGCCTCCGCCTTGACATGGTTGCGGGGGACCTTCCTGGTGCGGATCGTGCGCACCGGGTCCGTCTTCCACCAGTCCGTGGACGGGTCGTGCGACCAGGACTCGGCGGCGTCGAGGGTGGGGAGCTTCCTGACGAACGTGTGCAGGTCGGTGAGCTGCTTCTCCAGGAAGAGGAGATAGCTGACCGGGACGTCGGCGACGATCGTCCGGCCGTCGACCGTGACGTCCGCGCGGGCCGCGCAGTTCGCCCAGTCCTTGGTGGCGGTCACGTCGAACAGCCGGGTGAGCGACGCGGACATCTCCCGCAGCACGTCCTCGGCCTGCACCTGTACCCGCGTGGACTCGGGCGGCAGCTGCTCGCCCTCCTCGTCCTTCGGCTGGTACGTACGCGAGATGCCGGCCAGCAGCGCCGGCTTCTGCACCTTGTGGTGCGCCGCGGTGATGTCCTGGAGCGACTTGCTCTTGACACCCTTCTCGACAGCGATGATCTGGTTCAGTTTCGCCACTTCGGCTCCCCCTTCGAACAGGCAGGAACGTACCCCACCGGCTCGAACACGCGCACCGGCTTTTACAGGTCCGCGCCGGTGCGTGGTGCGAGGTGGAAGTCGAAGGCGAGGGTCCCGGGATCCAGGGCCGTCGCCCCGCCGTCGACGGTGAGCACCGCACCGTTGACATAGGACGCCGCAGGGGAGATCAACCAGCCGATGGTCTCGGCGACTTCACGCGGCTCGCCCGGCCGGCCCATGGGCAGCGGCCTGGTCGCCTCCGCGTAGGCGGCCTCCACACCGCCGTCCTCCAGGCCCGCTTCCCGGGCGAAACGCGCCATGCGCCGGTCGGCCATCTCGGTCCTCACCCAGCTGGGGCACACGACGTTGGCGCGCACCCCCGCGCGCCCGTAGTCGACGGCCACGGAACGGCACAGCGACAGCAGGGCGGCCTTGGACACGGCGTACGGGGCGTTGCCCGGGCCGTTGAGCAGGGCGGATACCGACGCGACCGCCACGACCGCGCCACGCGCCCGGACCAGATGGGGGATCGCGGCGCGCAGGAGCAGCATCGGACCGGTGACGTTGGTGCGCATCACCTCGTCCCAGTCCGCCGGCGACAGGTCCCCGACGGTGCCGCCGCGTCCGATCCCCGCGTTGAGCACGACGCCGTCCAGTCGCCCGTGGGCGTCGAGGGCCGCACCGACGAGGCCCTCGGCGGCGTCGGGGTCGCCCACGTCGGACGGATACGCCAGTGCGCCGGTCTCCCGCTCCAGCCGCCGCAGCGGTTCCACCCGGCGCCCGCAGGCCACCACGTGGTGCCCCTGCTCGCGCAGCAACCGGGCGGTGGCCTCGCCGATGCCGGAGCCGGCGCCGGTCACGATGACAACTCGCTTGTCCATCACAGGGGTTCGGCTTTCTGTTCCGGGAGCACGCGGGGAAACCGATCGTAGAGGGGTCCGTACGCCCGGCCTCCCGCCACCGGCGATCTTGAGACAGGGGGGTTCGTCCGGTCCGGCCCGCCCGTCGCCCGGGCGCCGAGGACCGGTCAGTGCGGGCCGAGTGACCCCGGCCGGCCGCTCAGACGTACGGCCTCGAGGGCGATGTAGAGCTCGGCGGCGGACCCCGCGTCGGTGGTCCGGCGGCCGGTCAGTTCCGCGATGCGGTGGAGGCGGTACAGGACCGTGTTCCGGTGGCAGTGCAGCCGCCCGGCCGCCGCGGTCGTCGATCCGCCGCAGGCGAACCAGGCGTGCAGGGTCTCCAGCAGGGTCGCCTGTTCCCGCGGGGGCAGGGCGAGCAGGGGGCCGAGGACCGCCCGGGCGACCTCCTGCGCCATGTCGGGGGAGGCGGCCGCCAGGAGCGACACCGGCGCGCTGCCGTACAGATGGGTGCCGCCGGTTCCGTGCGGCAGGCACTGTAGGGCCAGTTGGGCCTGCCGCCAGGCCGTGGGCGCCTTCACGGGCGAGGTGAAGGCGCGGCTGACCCCGACCCGGGACAGGGCGATGTCCGACAGCCGGCCGACCGCTTGCGCGATGGCCTGTTCGTTGGGGAGGGACAGCAGGCCCACCCAGGCCCCTATCGGCTGAATCCACTCGGAGCCGATTCCGGCGGCACGCAGGCGGCCGCGCACGCTGGGCAGCGGCTCGGCCCCGTCGTGGACCTCGGCACAGACCACCAGGAAGGGGCCCTGCCGGTCGAGGTCCAGCACGCGTGCGATCTCCCATGCGCTCGCACTGGTGCCGGCCCTGCCGTCGAGCAGGGTGGTGAGCATCATGCTCCGGGTCGTGGTGTCGCGACGCGACTGTTCCTCGACGGCGGCCCGGTAGGCGTCGGCGGCCGCACTGGAGTAGTCGTCGACGGCCGCCCAGATGTCGGAGGCCATGTGCAGCAGCTGGACGGTGCTCTGCTCGTCCACGGCGGTCGCGAGGAGCCGGTCCCAGACGAAGCGGCCGGCCAGCCGGTAGGCGTGCAGGAGCGCGGCCAGCGGGATGCCCTGTGCGGCCTTCAGCCGCCCGGCGGCGCGGGGCGCCTCGAGCGTCGTGGGCCGCCCCTGCAGTGCCGCGAACAGCGTGGACAGGTTGTCGCGCACCATGGCACGCAACTGTTCCCGGCCGGTCGGC
Organism: Streptomyces sp. NPDC001153; assembly: GCF_053598315.1. Taxonomy (NCBI): domain Bacteria; kingdom Bacillati; phylum Actinomycetota; class Actinomycetes; order Kitasatosporales; family Streptomycetaceae; genus Streptomyces; species Streptomyces sp. NPDC001153. The sequence goes on along the minus strand of NZ_JBSFJZ010000001.1, from coordinate 254,647 downwards.
GTGCTCTCGGCGTACGCGTGCTCGCCTCCGAGGATCTCGCCGGTGAGGTCCTCGGCGAGCCGGTCCACCTCGGTCAGCAGGCGGCCGGCCAGGTCGACGACCCGGTCGGTGGCCCTCAGCTGCGTCGTCACGGGCGCAGTGTAGTCCGGCGGAACTGTGCACCGGCACAGTCCCGCGGCGCCTTTTCGCGCCCCCCGCCCATGGCCGGAACCGGTGGCGAGCGGTGGAATCGCCGACGGCGTGTCTCATCGCGGTCGCGCGGATCGGGCATGTGCACAAGTCGTGGCGGACCGAAGGAGATCGTATGGACGGCGCACCCGGAACGGCCGGAATGGGACGGCGGCGATTCCTCGGGTATGTGCTGGCCGCCTCGACGCTGACGGTGGCCGCCGAACTCGGTGAGGCCGTGCTCGCGCCGGACCGGGCGTCGGCCGTCGTGCCCTCCGTGCCGGGTCCGGCGGAGATCTACGACCTCAACGACATGCTCACCGATGCGGCACTGCCGACGGCGAACCTGATCACCATCCGGATCGACGGCGACGGCACGGCCTCCTTCGCGCTGCCCCGGGCGGAGGTCGGGCAGGGCATCACGACGTCCAGTGCCATGCTGATCGCCGAGGAACTGGACCTGCCGCTGGAGCGGATCCGGGTCACGCTCGCGGACGCGCGGCCGGAACTGCTGTTCAACCAGCTCACCGGTGGCTCCAACACCACGATCTCGACCTACACACCGATCCGGGTGGCCGCAGCGGTGGCGCGGGGCAGGCTGCTCAGGGCGGCGGCCCTGGAACTCGGTGAGGCCCTGGACACCCTGACCGCCAGGGCCGGGGTCATCACCTCGTCGGCCACCGGCCGCAGCCTCACGTACGGCGAACTCGCCGAAAAAGCAGCCGCAGTGACGACGAGTCAGGTCGCCACCGTGCTCAAGGAGGCCGCTGACTTCCAGGTCATCGGCACCGCGCAGCGGCGTATCGACGCACAGGAAGCGGTGACGGGCCGCAAGCAGTTCGCCATGGACCTGCACATCCCGGGCGCCCTGCCGGCGATGGTGTGCCGGCCGCCGACGATCAACGGCACCGTGCGCTCCGTGGAGAACCTCGCCGAGGTGCGGGCGATGCCCGGTGTCACGGACGTCGTGGTCGTCTCCACCGGAGTCGCCGTCCGCGGCCGTACCTTCGGTCAGTGCATCGACGCCGTGCGCGCGCTGAAGGTCTCCTGGGGCCCCGGAACGGCCGACGCGCAGAGCGACGACACCATCCGCGACGAACTCCGCAGGGCCGAACTCCCGCTTCCGGCACTGGACCTGCTGACCAGGTCGGTCGACGCCCGGTTCACCTTCCACTTCGCGAGCAACAGCGCGCTGGAGACCAACTGTGCCGTCGCCGACGTACGAGACGACTCGGCCGAGATCTGGGGAAGCCTGAAGTCCCCGGTCGTCGCCCAGGAGCAGATCGCGCTGCAGCTGGGGCTGCCGGTCTCCGCGGTGAAGGTCCATGTCACCGACGGCGGCGGCTCCTTCGGGCGGAAGCTCTTCCACGACGCCGCGGCTGAGGCCGCCGAGGTCTCGAAGGCGATGGGCAAGCCGGTCAGGCTGATGTGGCACCGCACCGACGACTTCCGGCAGGGCCGCACCCACCCGATGGCCACCTCGCGGGTGCGCGCCACGTACGCGCTCGGCCAGGTGCTCACCTACGACCAGCGGCACACCTCCGTCGCCACCGACTTCGGCCACGGAGTCGGCGAGATCATCACCGCGGCGGCCGCGCGGCTGCCCGTGGGTGATCTGACCTTCTCCGAGACGATCTTCGCGCTCAGCCAGCAGACGCCGTACGACTTCGGTGTCGTCACCCAGTCGCTCGGCGAGACCGACAAGGGCTTCAACACCGGTTCCATGCGCAACATCTACTCGCCCAATGTGCGCTGTGCGCAGGAGCTGGTCGTGGACGAGCTGGCCAGGCGTATGGGCAGGGACCCGTACCGGTTCCGCAGGGAGTTCCTCAAGGACGAGCGGGCGCGGGCCGTCCTGGACAAGGTGGCCGACGTCGGGAACTGGGGCCGGAGCATGCCCGCCGGGACGGCGCAGGGCATCGCGGTCCATCCCGAGTACCACGCCTGTGTCGCCGTCCTCGCCGAGATCGACTGCCGGCCGGAGACCACCGGCCGCACGGTCCGCGACGCCTGCACCGGCCCCCGCGTCACCAAGGTCGTGTGCGCCGTCGACGTGGGCCTGGCGGTCAACCCGCGAGGCCTCGAGGCGCAGATGATGGGCGGCATCATGGACGGCATCGCCATCACCCTCAGCTCCGGCCTCCACCTCGCAGGCGGTCACTTCCTGGAAGGCAGTTGGGACAACTACTTCTACACCCGGCAGTGGAACACCCCGCCGGAGCTGGAGATCGTCGTCATGCCGCCGACCACCGGGGAGCCCGGCGGCGCGGGCGAGCTGGCCGTCGCGGGTGCGGCCGCCGCCGTGGCCTGCGCCTACGGCCGGGCCACCGGGAGCATGCCGACCAGCTTCCCGGTCAACCACACCGGGCCGCTCGGCTTCGAGCCGCTGCCCACCACGCCGCCGATCCCCGCGTCCCCCACCGACGGACTCGACCGCGCCCACTAGGAGATCACGTGCCCGAACACACCTTCATCCTCAACGGCCGGCGGGTGACCGTCGACATCGAGGACGACGTCCGGCTGCTGTGGGTGCTCAGAGACGTCCTCGGTGTCACCGGACCGAAGTACGGCTGCGGTCTCGGCGTCTGCCAGGCCTGCACCAGTCACATCAACGGCAAGGCGTTCAACCCGTGTTCGGTGCCTGTGAAGGACATCGGCGCCGATGACGAGATCACCACCATCGAGGGCCTGCCCGGCACCGTCGGCAAGGACCTGCACCCCATGCAGGAGGCCTGGCTGGAGTACGACGTCGCCCAGTGCGGATACTGCCAGCCCGGCCAGATCATGACCGCCGTCGCCAAGGTCCGCCAGGCCCGGGAGGAGGGCCGGGAGATCACCGAGGCCGACCTCGACGAGATCCGCAACGTGTGCCGGTGCGGCACCTATCACCGCATACGGCAGGCGATCATGGCGGGAGCGCAGAAGTACTGAGCGGCTGACCGGCCGCGACGGTGCTGTGTGCCGCCGGTGGGCTTCAGTCGCATCGCGTTCGAAGACCTCGCGCGCCGCGGGTTTCACCGCGCCAGGTCGAGGGAGCCGAGGAAGCGCAGGAGCGCGGCGTTGACCTCCTCGGGGCGCTCCTGCTGGACCCAGTGGCCGGCGCCCTCCAGGACGACGTGCTCGCGCAGGTCGGTCAGGACGTCACCGAGGTGCTGTGCGGGCATGAACATCGCGACAGGATCCCTGGAGCCGGTGAGGAAGAAGGACGGCTGCGTGATGGGGCGGCCCTCCAGCTCCCGGGTCAGCGCCCAGTTGCGGTCCATGTTGCGGTAGTAGTTGAGGCCACCCGTGAAGCCGGTCTCCTCGAACGTCTTGACGTAGTAGGCCAGCTCGGCCTCGCCGAGCCACGGCGGTGGCGGGAGTTCCGCCTCGTCGCGCGACGCCCACTCGGCGGAGTAGATGTCCCGTGCGACGAGCGTCCTGCGGACGTTCCGCGCCAGCGCCTCGTCCGCGACTCCGGGCTCCTGGAACCACACCATGTAGAAGTCGTCGCCCAGGCGCGAACGGAGGATCGGCAGCGGCGGGGCGGGGGAGCGGGGGGTGACGGGGACGCTCAGGCCGGCCACGGCACGCACCCGTTCGGGGTGCAGCCAGGCCATGTGCCATACGACGTTCGCTCCCCAGTCGTGTCCCACGAAGACCGCGTCCTCGGCGTCGGCGTCGTCCAGGAGGCCCGCGAGATCCCCGCACAGGCTCAGCACGTCGTACGCCTCGACATCCCGTGGGCGTGAGCTTCCTCCGTAACCGCGCATGTCGGGCGCGAGGACCCGGTGTCCGGCCTCGGCCAGGGCGAAGACCTGATGCCGCCAGGAGAAGGCGAGCTCGGGAAACCCGTGGCACAGCACGACCGGCGGTGTGCCGGGCCGGTGCCGGCCATGCTCGAAGACGCGCAGAGTGATGCCGTTCGTCGCGACGTCACGCGACGTCAGACGCTCCCAGTCCGCGAGGGAGACCTTCGTCGTCATACGCCACCGCACCGCCCATCGGCTGATCCACCGGGCGAACACCTGCCACCCGGCGGGGAGTTGTCCGTATCGGACCCGAGTGCAGAGCACGCTAGCGCACCTGGGGTCCCACCTGGGCTGCGGCGCGCTTGTTGTGGACGTACGGGATCTTCGACATGGTGCTGCTCGGAGGACCTGCGCGGAGTGAGGGCCGCGGTCGTGGCAGGCGCGGGCTTCACCGTGCTGCCCCGCTGTCCGTGCGCCGGTGAACCGGCCTCCGGAGCCCCCGTCCCGCCGCACGAACCCGACGACCCTCCGATCGGCACACGTCGTCGCTCAGTGTGCGCGCTCTTCGCGCGGGCCGTTCTCGGCGGCCGTGGGCAGGGGGCGAGGGGCGCTCCCGCCGGAGGTCTCCTCGGGAACCGGAACCGGCTGCCGGTAGCGCGTGGAGGTGTCGATCCTCGGTGCGGTCCGGCCGAGCCGTCGAGCCGTGGCCCTCGCCGCGTCGTCGTCCGGCATGGACACGGCGAGGAGCCGGAAGGGAGCCGAGGGCCGCAGCTCCACGACGACGACGGGTCGGCCGGGCCGCAGGGCCACGAAGTCCGTGCCGCCGGCGTGCCCGCGCGTCCCGATGGACCAGGCGCCGGGAATCCAGGTGCCGCGCTGCCGGACCCCGCGCAGGGCGCGCCACCAGTCGGGTTCGACCGTCACCCGGCACACCGCCGTCAGCGGCACCCGCACGTCACCGCGGCGGGCGGCCGCCCTGTGCCACCACGACAGGTGTACGACCACGTCGTCCCCGTCGACGAGAATGCGTGCCATCGCTCAGCTCCTCCGTTCCATACTCCCCGTTCCGCACCCGGGCCGGGAGCCGCGGACACGCCGGCGCGTGTCCCGTGTCACGGCGTGCAGCCCGGGTACCCGGCCGGGGCGCCGGAGGGAGGTGCCTCGTGCCCGTCCGGTCGTGCGAGTGAGAGCAGGCGCACCTTCCGGACGCGAGCCGTCGTACGACCGCACGCCGTGGCCCGGTGACGAGCACGGCGGAGGTGTGGAAGGAGTCGACTGGGCATGCGGTTTCATGATCGCGTCCACGCCGGCCGGGAGCTGGCCGAGCGGCTGCGCATCCGGCAGGAGGCGGGGGCGCTGACGCATCCGGTCGTGCTGGCGCTGCCGCGCGGCGGGGTGACGGTGGCCCGCGAGGTGGCGCGGGCGCTGGAGGCACCACTCGACGTGGTGGTCGCGCGCAAGATCGGCGCGCCGTTCCAGGAGGAGCTGGGCGTCGGGGCGCTCGCCGGTGACGATCCTCCGCTGTTCGACAAGCGGACCCTGGACGAACTCGGTCTGACCGAGGAGGCCCTGGACGACGTGGTGGAGCGGGAGCGGGCGGAGCTGCACCGCCGGGAGCAGCGGTACCGGGAGGGCCGGCCGCCGCCCGAGCTGCGGGACCGTACCGTGATCGTGGTGGACGACGGGGTGGCCACCGGGGCGACCGCCCGGGCGGCGCTGCGCTGGCTGCGCCGGCAGTCGCCGGAGCGGCTGGTGCTGGCGGTACCCGTGTGCTCGCCGCAGGCGGCCGAACTGCTGCGTGGCGAGGCCGACGAGGTGCTCTGCCTGCAGCGGCCGACCGTCTTCCTGGCCGTAGGGGAGTGGTACGAGGACTTCGAGCAGCTGACGGACGACGACGTGCTCGCCGCGCTGCACGGTCAGTGACCGCGGGGGCGCCGGGCCGGAGCGGAGGCCGCGATGGAGTTGGTCGAGGAACGTTCCTTCCGCTACCGCATCGAGCCGCACGCGGGCATGCGGGTGCCCGGGGTCGTGTTCGCGTCCCGCGAGCTGCTCCGGGATGCCGAGCAGTCCCTGGAGCAGGTCGTGCACGTGGCCACGCTGCCCGGCATCGTCGCCGCCTCGTACGCCATGCCGGACATCCACTGGGGGTACGGCTTCCCCATCGGCGGTGTCGCCGCCACCGACGTGGACGACGGCGGGGTGGTCTCGCCGGGCGGCGTCGGCTTCGACATCTCCTGCGGGGTGCGGCTGCTGGCCGCCGACTGCGACGGCGACGCGCTCCGGCCCGCCCTGACCGCGGTGATGGACGGCCTGGACCGGGCGATTCCGCGTGGGGCCGGTCCCGGCGGCGTGTGGCGCCTCACCGGCCCCGGAGAGCTGGAGCGGCTGCTGGACGGCGGCTCCCGCTACGCCGTGGAACAGGGCCACGGGGAGGAACGCGACCTGCTGCGCTGCGAGGACGGCGGCGCGGTGGCCGACGCGGACGTGACACAGGTCGGGCAGCGCGCCCGGGAGCGGGGCCTCGGCCAGGTGGGCAGCCTCGGCTCGGCCAACCACTTCCTGGAGGTGCAGCAGGTCGCCGAGGTGTACGACGGCCCGGCCGCGGCCGCCTTCGGGATCGGCCAGGGCCAGGTGTGCGTGATGATCCACTGCGGCTCGCGCGGGCTGGGGCACCAGATCTGCACCGACCATGTGCGGCTCATGGACCGCGCCATGGCCCGCTACGGCATCTCCGTGCCCGACCGGCAGCTCGCCTGCACGCCGGTGGACTCGCCCGAGGGGCAGGACTATCTCGGGGCCATGGCCGCTGCCGCCAACTACGGCCGGGCGAACCGGCAGTTGCTGTCCGACGCGGCGCGTGGCGTGTTCCGGCGCACCGCCGGTACGGGACTGACGCTGGTGTACGACGTCTCCCACAACCTCGCCAAGATCGAGACGCACCAGGTCGACGGTGAGCGGCGGCGGCTGTGCGTGCACCGCAAGGGCGCCACCCGTGCCTTCCCGCCCGGGCATCCCGAACTACCCGAGGACATAAGGGAGTTCGGGCAGCCGGTGCTGATCCCCGGCACCCTCGGGACGGCCTCGTACGTGCTCGCCGGCGTGGACCGGGGCGATGCCTTCCACTCCACCTGCCACGGTGCGGGCCGCACCATGAGCCGTCATCAGGCCGCGCGCAGCATCACCGGCAGCGAGCTGCGGGCACGGCTGCGGCACGCCGGCATCGCCGCGCGCCCGAAGTCCTGGCGCGGCCTGACGGAGGAGACGCCGGAGGCGTACAAGGACGTCGACGCCGTCGTCGCCGCCAGCGAGGGGGCGGGGCTGTGCCGGAAGGTCGCCCGGCTGGTGCCGCTCGGAGTGGTGAAGGGCTGACGGTCCGTGGCCGGCGGGTGGTGGACGGGGTGCGCGTGCGCGGTCACACGTCCACGATCACCGTGCAGGACCATCCGTACGCGTCCGGACCGATGTGCAGGTCCTGCCAGGAGACACCCTTGGGCGCGGCACCGATGACGGCGACGTCCCCGAGGTCGGCGAGCGACAGCCGTACCGCCAGTCCACCGTCGTCGGTGGGCTCCGCTTCCACGTCGACGGGGATCCGGCCCGCCACCTCGAGCCGGTAGACCACCTCGTCCAGCAGCGCGACCAGCAGGTCCGCATCGTCGCCGGGGGCCAGACGGACCCGTTCCAGCGTGGTGGGGTGCGCCTCGGACACATCGGCGAAGGCCTCGACCATGGCGCCTACGGCCTCGGTCAGGCACTGTTCCCGGGTGGAGCCCCAGGCCTGCAGACGGGTGTCGGCCGTGTGCGGCATCGCGCGGTGACCGTTCTCGCCCTCGCGCCGTGCGCGCAGCTCGTCGCTGATGTCACCCACCATGGCCGCCGTGATCCCTTCTGCGACTCCCCCCTCGGGTTCCATCGTCACTCGCCGGGCTCGGCGGCGCCACGTCTGCTCCGCGCCGACCGGTGCGGGCAGCGGGTGCGGCCGCCGTCCGCCGGGAAACCGTGCGCGGCGGACACCGCACGAGCCGGTTTGCCCGCGCCGTCCCGGGCTACGCGGGCGGCGAGGCCGTACGCCTCACCATCTCGGATCCGGGAGGTGCCCGATGACACGGCGGATACGTGACGTGATGTCGCCCGGCGCGGTGGCGGTGGAGCCGATGACCACGGTGGAACGGGCGGCGCTCCTCATGCGGGAGCACGACATCGGTGACGTGCTGGTCGCCTACGACTGCGATCTGTTCGGAGTGCTCACCGACCGCGACATCGTGGTGCGCACGCTCGCGGCAGGGCTGGACCCGCACACCACCACGGCCGGCACGGTGTGCAGCCGCCCGCCGGTGCTGACCGTGACACCCGAGGACACCACGGACCACGCCGTCGAGCTGATGCGCACGCACGGCCTGCGCCGGCTCCCCGTCGTGGAGCACGGCGGCTGCCCGGTCGGTTTCGTCAGCCTCGGTGACCTGGCGGCCGTGGAGGACCCTCACTCGGCACTGGCGGACATCAGCAGGGCGGAACCCAACCACTGATCGACAGCATGGCGGCGGTGACGGATCGGTCCCGACGGCAGCGGCCGGCCGGTCAGGGGGCGAGTACCCGGGCCCGGCAGGCCGTCGGGGTGCCCCAGGAGGTGCGCAGTGCGCGGGCCTTGCGGATCCACAGGGACAGGTCCAGTTCCTCGGTGTAGCCGAGGGCGCCGTGCAGGTGCAGGGCGGTGCGTGCCGCTGTGTACGCGGCCTCGCAGGCGGTGACCTTCGCCGCGGCGATCTCGCGCCCGCACCCGGGGTCACCCCGCTCCAGCGCCAACGCGGCCGCGTGGACCAGCGGTTGGGCGAACTCCAGGGCGATCAGCGTGTCGGCCAGCCGGTGCTTGACCGCCTGGAAGGAGCCGATGGCGGCCCCGAACTGCCTGCGCGTGCGGGCGTGGTCGACGGTCCGGTCCAGCAGGGCGCGGCCCAGCCCGAGGGCCTGTGCGGCGGTGGACAGCGCCGCGACCTCGGCGGCGTGCGCGGCCGCGGCGGCGACGGCCGGCCCCTGGGCCAGCACGGTGCCGCCGAGCGGTCGGGCCGGCCGCCGGGCCGGGTCGAGCGAGTGCTGTACGGGGCCGTGCGCCTCGGCCAGGCGCAGGGTGCCGTCCTCGACGACGAACACCGCGTCGGCGGCGTCCGCGTCCAGTGCGTAGGGACGGTCGGGGGACAGCAGGCACACCGAGGCGACGACCTTGCCGGCGGCGATCCCCGGCAGCCACGCCGCGGCCGTCGTCGCGTCGTGAAGCCGGTCCAGGAGGGCCGCCGCCGCGACCGTCTCCACCAGCGGGCCGGGCACCGCGTGCCGACCCAACTCCGTGAAGGCCACGGCGCGTTCGACCGGCAGCGCGCCCAGGCCGTCGTAACGCTCCGGTATCCCGAGCGCGAACACCCCCGCCTCGGCCAGCCTGTGCCACAGCGCCCGGCCGGGTCCGGTGTCACCGGCGGCCCAGGACCGTACGACGTCCGGCGTGCGCGCCGCCGTCAGCAGGGCGTCCAGTGAACGGGCGAAATCGCGCTGCTCGGCGTCGAGGAGGAAGCGCATCACCGGCGTCCCTTCGGCAGGCCGAGCAGCCGCTCGGCGATGATGTCGCGCTGGATCTCGTTGGTCCCCGCGTAGACGGGCCCGGCCAGGGAGAAGACGTAGCCCTCGGACCAGCCGCCGTGCGCGGGCGCCTCGTCGGCGTCGTCGGCGAGGTCGCCGTAGGGGCCGAGGAGGTCGAGGGCGGTCTCGTGCAGGGCGATGTCCAGCTCGGACCAGAACACCTTGTTGAGGCTGGACTCCGCCCCGATCGAGCCTCCCGCCGCCAGGCGTGAGGCGGCCGCGTAGGCGAACAGCTGGTAGGCGCGGGCGCCGATGACCGCGTCGGCGACCCGGTCGCGCAGCGCGGTGTCGGACGGGTCGGCGGCGGAGCGCCACAGCGCGGTGAGGCGGTCGGCGGCGGCCGTGAACCGGCCGGGGCTGCGCAGGGTGAGCCCGCGCTCGTTGCCCGCCGTGCTCATCGCCACCCGCCAGCCCTGGCCGGGCTCGCCGATGACGTCCGCGTGGGGCACGAACACCTCGTCGAGGAAGATCTCGGCGAAGGCGGGCTTGCCGTCGAGCCGCGCGATCGGCCGTACCGTCACCCCCTCCGCGTCCAGCGGGAACATCAGGTACGTCAGCCCGTGGTGCGGCCGGTCGGCGTCCGGGTCGCTGCGGAACAGTCCGAAGGCGCGGTCGGCGAACGCCGCCCGCGACGACCAGGTCTTCTGGCCGCTCAAGCGCCAGCCGCCCTCGGTGCGTACGGCCGTGGAGCGCAGTGAGGCGAGGTCGGAGCCCGACTCCGGCTCGGACCAGGCCTGCGCCCAGATCACCTCGCCGCTCGCCATGGGCGGCAGGACGCGGGCGCACTGCTCCGGTGTGCCGTGCTCGAAGAGGGTGGGCGCGAGCAGGTTGATGCCGTTCTGGCTGACCCGGCCGGGCGCACCGGCCGCGTAGTACTCCTCCTCGAAGATCAGCCACCGCAGCACCGGGGCATCCCGGCCGCCGTACTCCTCGGGCCAGGAGACCACCGACCAGCGGTCGGCGAACAGGGTGCGCTCCCACTCCCGGTGGGCCGCGAACCCCTCCGCCGTCTCCAGCGAGGGCAGTGGAGTGCCGGGCACATGGTCGGCGAGCCAGGCGCGGGCCTCGGCGCGGAAGGCGTCGTCCGCGGCGGAGAAGTCGAGGTCCATCAGCTGCTCTCCTCCCTGGTGGAGTTCTGGGCGACGGGCTCCGTGGGCGCGGTGCGGGCAGCGGGCATCCGCCCTCCTTCCCTAACAAGTGTTTGGTAGGTTAACGTACGGCCCGTCAGCCGTCGAGGGCCGACCGGAGCCCTCGTCGCCGAACGCGAACTCGGCCTGCCGAAGGAGGCCCGTCCGTGACCACGCCCCCGCCGCCGTACGTTCCCGGCCACGCCCTCCTTCAGGGCCGTACCGCCGTGGTCACCGCCGCCGCGGGCGCCGGCATCGGGGGAGCGACCGCGCGCCGGCTGCTGGAGGAAGGCGCCCGCGTCGTGCTCTCCGACGCCCACGCCCGCAGGCTCAAGGAGTCGGAGGCCGCGCTGGCCGCCGAGTTCGGGGCGGACCGCGTCGCGGCACTGCCCTGCGACGTCACCGAAGAGGAACAGGTCGGCGCGCTCTTCGACTTCGTGGAGGAGCGGCACGGGCGCCTGGACGTCGTCGTCAACAACGCCGGACTCGGCGGGACCGCCGACCTGGTCGAGATGACCGACGAGCAGTGGGACAGGGTCCTCGACGTCACCCTGGGCGGCACCTTCCGCTGCACCCGCGCGGCGCTGCGCCGGATGAAGGCGGCGGGCGCCGGGGGCGTCGTCGTCAACAACGCCTCGGTGATCGGCTGGCGGGCGCAGCGGGGCCAGGCGCACTACGCCGCTGCCAAGGCCGGGGTCATGGCCCTCACCCGCTGCGCCGCCCTGGAGGCCGCGGAGTACGGGGTGCGGGTGAACGCCGTGTCGCCCAGCCTCGCCATGCATCCGCACCTGGTGAAGGTGACCACGCCGGACCTCCTGGAGGAACTGACCGCCCGCGAGGCCTTCGGCCGCTGGGCCGAGCCGTGGGAGGTGGCCAATGTCATCGTCTTCCTGGCCAGCGACTACTCCTCGTACCTGACCGGGGAGGTCCTGTCCGTCAGCAGCCAGCACGCCTGAGCCCCGCGGGCGCCCCGGCCGGAAGGTACGGGTACCCGGTGAGCCGGCCGGGTTTGCACTGACACCGCAGACATCACCGATCCCCAAGGAGTGGCCATGGCCGAGGCATACATCGTCGAAGCGGTCCGCACCCCGGTCGGCAGGCGCGGCGGCGGGCTCGCGGCCGTCCACCCGGCCGATCTCGGCGCCCATGTGCTGACGGCGCTGATGGAGCGCTCGGGTGTCGACCCGGCTGCCGTCGAGGACGTCGTCCTCGGCTGTGTGGACACCGTCGGACCGCAGGCCGGCGACATCGCCCGCACCTGCTGGCTGGCCGCCGGGCTGCCCGAGGAGGTGCCGGGCGTGACGGTGGACCGCCAGTGCGGTTCCTCCCAGCAGGCCCTGCACTTCGCCGCGCAGGGCGTGCTCTCGGGCACCCAGGACCTGGTGGTCGCGGGCGGCGTGCAGAACATGTCGATGATCCCGATCGCCTTCGCCACCCGCCAGGCCGCCGAGCCCCTCGGGCTCACCCAGGGCCCCTACGCCGGTTCCGAGGGCTGGCGGGCCCGCTACGGCGACCGGCCGGTCAACCAGTTCACCGGCGCGGAGATGATCGCCGGTAAGTGGGGCATCTCCCGCCGCGACATGGAGGAGTTCGCGCTGCGTTCCCACCAGCGGGCCGTCCGCGCCATCGACGAGGGCCGCTTCGACCGTGAACTCGTCCCCTACGGCGAGGTGACCCGCGACGAGGGTCCCCGGCGCGACACCACCCTGGAGAAGATGGCGGGCCTGAAGCCGGTGGTCGAGGGCGGCCGGCTGACCGCCGCCGTCTCCTCCCAGGTCTCCGACGGCGCCTCCGCCGTGCTGATCGCGAGCGAACGAGCCGTACGGGAGCACGGTCTGACACCCCGCGCCCGCGTCCACCACCTCTCGGTGCGCGGCGAGGACCCCATCCGGATGCTGTCCGCGCCGATCCCGGCCACGGCGTACGCCCTGAAGAAGGCCGGGATGACCCTGGACGACATCGACCTCGTGGAGATCAACGAGGCCTTCGCCCCGGTGGTGCTCGCCTGGCTGAAGGAGACCGGCGCCGACCCGGAGAAGGTCAACGTCAACGGCGGCGCCATCGCCCTCGGCCACCCGCTGGGCGCCACCGGCACCAAGCTCATGACCACGCTCCTGCACGAACTGGAACGCACCGGCGGACGCTACGGCCTGCAGACCATGTGCGAGGGCGGCGGCCAGGCCAACGTCACCATCGTCGAGCGGCTCTGACGCCGAGGAGTCGTCTACTCGGGCCGGGGCAGTCCGCGGAGCGTGGCCCGGGCCTCCGCCATGACCCGGTCGACGAGCTCTGCGCAGGACGGGAGATCGTCGATCAGACCGGCGACCTGACCTGAGGCCATCACACCGAGGTCGGTCCTGCCCTCGACCATCGACGCCCTGAGCAGCATGGGGGTGTTGGCGGCCAGCAGGACCTGACTCCACGTCAACTCCTTGCCGTGCCGCATGGCCAGACCGTCGCGGACCATCCGCGCCCAGCTCATGCCCGACAGCGCTTTGAAGGACGCCGCGTGCCGTACGGCGCGCAGCAGCGCGCCGGCCCGGCCGGAGCGTTCGAGGGAGTCGACCAGCTCGGTGCGCAGCATCCGGTGGGGGAGTCCGTCGACCTTGGTCGTGACGGTGACGTCGTCCACCGTGGCCGCCAGGTAGCGGGCCTTGACCGCGTCGGGGACCGTGCTGTCGGAAGTGAGCAGGAAGCGGGTGCCCATGGCGATCCCGGCGGCACCGTGGGCGAGCGCGGCGACCAGGCCGCGGCCGTCGTGGAAGCCGCCGGCCGCGACGACCGGGATGCCGACCGCGTCGACCACCTGGGGGAGCAGGACGGTGGTGGCGACCTTCCCGGTGTGCCCCCCGCCCTCCCCGCCCTGCACCACCACCGCGTCGGCGCCCCACGCGGCGACCTTCTCGGCGTGCCGCCGGGAACCGATGGACGGGATGACGACCACGCCGGCGTCCTTCAGCCGGGCGATCAGCTCCCGGGAGGGCGCGAGCGCGAACGAGGCGACCCGCACCCCCTCCTCGATGATGATCCGCACCCGCTCGGCGGCGTCCGAGGCGTCCGCCCGCAGATTGACCCCGAAGGGCGCGCCGGTACGGGACTTGACCTCGCGGACGGCAGCGCGCAACTGCTCGGTCGTCATGGTGGCCGAGGCGAGGATCCCGAGCGCGCCCGCGTCGGCGGTGGCCGACACCAGACGGGGGCCGGCCACCCAGCCCATGCCGGTCTGCACGATGGGGTGCCGCACACCGACGAGCTCGGTCAGCGGGGTGGCGATCGTGATGTCGCTCACGCGGGCACCTCGCGCTCGCGCAGCGCCGTCGGGTCGATGACCTCGCGGATCAGCCGCAGTTCTCCGGGGGTGGGGTCCCGGGTGTACGGCACCTCGTCCGGGACCGTGAGCGCGAAGCCGGTGGCCTCGGCGACCTGGCCGACCGTGACCCCGGGGTGCAGTGAGCGCAGCCGCATCGTCCGGTCGGGCGTCCGGAAGTCGAGGACGCCCAGGTCGCTCACGACCTCCGCGATGCGGTGGTACCGGGACGCGGAGGGACCGGCCGCCGCGGCACGGTCGTGGCCCACACCGCACACCATGTCCACCCGCTCGACGAACACCCGCTTCGAGTGCCGTGGCACCCAGTAACTGGTCGGATTGTTGAGGGTGTTGGCGGGGGCGCCGCGCACGCCCAGCAGCTGGCGGGTGGGGCGGGCCCAGTCGCCGATGCAGGAGATGTTCTGGTTGCCGTACCGGTCGAGCTGGCTCGCGCCCATCATCACGTGCCGCCGCCCGGTCGCGACCAGCGCCAGGTGCTGCCGGAACGGCAGCCAGCCCTCGACCACCCCGGCCCTGGCACCGACCGCCGGGACGTCACCGATCAGCAGCGCCTCGCCGTCGGTCAGCAGCAGGTCGGGGGAGAACGTCAGCTTCGCCAGCCGGGCCCCGATCGTCGGGACGGTGCCCATCGGGCTCGCCAGTATCTCCCCCGCGTCCCGCCAGACCTCGGCGCAGGCCACCACGCAGTACTCGGCGCGCGTCGCCTCCGTCGTCGTACGGGTGTCACTCATGCGCCTGCCTCCTCCTCGTGGAACGCCGCCACCGCGGCCTGGTACGCCTCCTCGTCCCCGGACAGGAACCGCCCGGCGAAGGCCCGCCAGGTCTCCGGGTCGCGGGCGGCCCGCGCGTAGGCCCGCTGGAACGCCTCGTCACGGTCGTGGTCGGGGACGCAGGAGGTGAAGTGGGCGCCGTTCGGTGTCTCCACGACACCGTTCACGAAGGCGCGCTTGACCAGCAGGGTCTGCGGCCCGGCGTCCTTGAGCAGGTCGGCGCTGTCCACGATCCGCTCGCAGGAGACGTAGGCGGCGTCGGCGGCCTCGCAGAACAGGTCGTCGAAGTAGGGATCGGGGCCGAGGTACTGGGCGTTGCCGTGCACGTCCGCCCGGTTGAGGTGCACCAGCGCGGCGTCCAGGCGCAGGGCCGGGACGGCGACGAGCTCCTCGCCGTCCTCGTACGGCGAACGCACCGTCCGCAGGCCGGGGTTGACCCTCATCACGTCGGATCCGAGACCGGCCCGGACCGGCATGAAGGGCAGCCGGTGCGCGGCCGCCGTCAGTCCCCACATGAACATGGCCTCGTCCAGCTCCACCAGTTCCAGCGCGCCCCGCTGCCGGGCCGCCGTGAAATGCGGCTCGAGGGGGATGGAGTCGAGGGTGGCGAAGGCCGCGACCAGCGTGCGGATCCTGCCCGCGGCGGCGAGCAGGCCGACGTCCGGGCCGCCGTAGGAGACGACGGTCAGGTCGGTGACGTCCGAGCGCAGCAGCGCCCGCACCAGTGCCATCGGCTTGCGCCGCGAACCCCAGCCGCCGATGCCGATCGTCATGCCGCTGTCCAGCCGGCCGACGACCTCCTCGGCGGTCATCGTCTTGTCCCTGCTCACGACTGCTGCTCCCGGTCCGTGCCGATGGCTTCGCGGCCCTTGCCGAAGGTGTCGCGGACCCGGTCGGCGACACCGCTGAGGTTGGCCTCGAAGGTGAAGCCCTGCTCGAAGCGGTAGCTGCGGCGCACGTCGACCGGGTCGATGCCGTTGATCGCCGCCTTGGCCAGGCGGATCAGGGACCCGTCCTTGGCGGCGATCTCCCGGGCCAACTCCCGTGCGGCCGTGTGGAGTTGTTCGCGCGGGACCACCCGCCACACCGAGCCGTGCCGGTGCAGCTCCTCGGCGGAGACGGTGCGCGAGGTGTAGTACAGGGTCCGCATCAGGTGCTGGGGCACCAGCCGGGCGAGATGGGTGGCCGCGCCGAGGGCGCCACGGTCCAGCTCGGGCAGGCCGAAGACGGCGTCGTCGGCGGCGACGATCGCGTCGGCGTTCCCGGCCAGCCCGATGCCGCCGCCCAGACAGAAGCCCTGTACGGCGGCGACCACCGGGACCTCGCAGTCGTACACGGCGGCGAACGCCTCGGAGCAGCCGCGGTTGGCGCCGAGGAGGGCCTCGTGCCCGGCCGTGCGCTGCATCTCCTTGATGTCGACACCCGCGTTGAAGCCGCGGCCCTCGGCGGTGAGCACCACGCACCGGACCTTCGGGTCGGCGCCGGCGGCGCGCACACAGGCGGCCAGTTCGTACCAGCCGCGCACGGGAAGGGCGTTGACCGGCGGGAAGTCCACGGTGACGACGGCGACGCCTTCTTCGGGGACGGAGGTGGAGACACCCATGAGCAGATCAGCTACCTTTCCACCAAACGTTTGTTAGGCGAGAAGGTAGCAGCGGAGTGCGCGCTGCGGGAGGTGTCCTTTGGCGGCGGTCATCGATCTCACCGGACGCGTCACGGTGGTCACCGGCGGAACCCGGGGCGTCGGCGCCGGCATCGCCCGGGCATTCCTCGAGGCCGGCGCGGACGTCGTGACCTGCGCGCGCCGGCCCCCGGACGAGCCGCTCGAAGCGGCCGGCCGCACGGCCCGCTTCCTCTCCGTCGACCTGCGCGACGCCGACGCGGTCGGCGCCTTCTTCGCGCGTGTGCGGGGCGAGTACGGACGCCTCGACACCCTCGTCAACAACGCCGGAGGCACCCCCTTCCGGGTGCTCGGCGAGGGCGGAGCGGGACGGCACGCCCGGGTCCTGGAGCTGAACCTCCTGGCGCCCCTCACCGCCTCACTCGCCGCCTACGAGGTGATGCGCGGTCAGCAGGGCGGCGGATCGATCGTGATGATCGGCAGCGTCAGCGGGACCCGACCCTCACCCGGCACCGCGGCGTACGGCGCGGCCAAGGCCGGCCTGGACCACCTCGCCCGCTCCATGGCCGTGGAATGGGCGCCGCGGGTGCGGGTGAACACGGTCGTCCCGGGCATGGTCCGCACCGAACTGTCGCACCTGCACTACGGGGACGAGGACGGCATCGCCGCCGTCGGCCGCACCGTCCCGCTCGGCCGACTCGCCGCGCCCGCCGACATCGGCGACGCCTGTGTCTTCCTCGCCTCCGACCGGGCCTCCTACATCAGCGGGGCGAGCCTGCACGTCCATGGCGGAGGAGAGCGCCCCGCCTTCCTCGACGCGGCAAGTGTCAACAAGTGACGGGCTCTTGGACACCCACGAGAGGACTCTTCCCATGACCGGACTGTGCACCGGACGCGTGGCCGTGATCACCGGTGCGGGCCGCGGCCTGGGCCGCGCCCACGCCCTCGCCTTCGCCGCAGAGGGAGCCAAGGTCGTCGTCAACGACCTCGGCGTGGGCCTCGACGGCACCGGCGGGACCGCCGGACCGGCTCAGCAGGTCGTCGACGAGATCCGCGCGCTCGGCGGTGAGGCGGTCGCGCACGGAGGCGACATCGCCACCGCCGAGGGCGCCGCCTCCCTCGTCGCCACCGCGCTGGACACCTACGGCCGCCTGGACACGCTGGTCAACAACGCCGGATTCCTGCGGGACCGCATGCTCGTCAACCTCGACGAGGACGCCTGGGACGCGGTCGTGCGCGTCCACCTCAAGGGCCACTTCCTGCCGCTGAGGCACGCCGCCGCGCACTG
Organism: Streptomyces sp. NPDC001153; assembly: GCF_053598315.1. Taxonomy (NCBI): domain Bacteria; kingdom Bacillati; phylum Actinomycetota; class Actinomycetes; order Kitasatosporales; family Streptomycetaceae; genus Streptomyces; species Streptomyces sp. NPDC001153. The sequence goes on along the minus strand of NZ_JBSFJZ010000001.1, from coordinate 236,986 downwards.
GCGTGCCGAGTCGAAGGCGGGCCGCGTGCCCGAGGCCCGGGTGATCAACACCAGCTCCGGAGCCGGGCTGTCGGGCAGCGTGGGCCAGGGCAACTACTCCACCGCCAAGGCCGGGATCGTCGGCCTGACCCTCGTCGCCGCCGCCGAACTGGGCCGCTACGGCGTCCAGGTCAACGCCATCGCCCCGGCCGCCCGGACCCGGATGACCGAGCGGACCTTCGCCGGGACCATGGCCGCCCCCGAGGACGGCGGCTTCGACGCGATGGCCCCCGAGAACGTCTCCCCGCTCGTGGTCTGGCTCGGCTCCGCCGCCTGCACGGGGGTCACGGGCCGGGTCTTCGAGTCCGAGGGCGGCCGCATCACCGTCATGGAGGGCTGGCGCCCGGGCCCCACCGCCGACAAGGGCGCCCGCTGGACCCCGGCGGAGGCGGGCGAGGCAACCCTGAAACTGCTCGCCGAGGCGGAGACGCCGCAGCCGGTCCATGGCGCACGGTAACTCCCGAGGGGTTGTCAGCGGCCCGCACCGGTACGGGAGATCCCGCGGCGCCACCGGTGCGTGCGGTCCGTGGTCCCGGTTCGGCGTCGGCATGAGTACCTGGCCGCGGGGTACCGGGCCCCCTCGGCACCGGGAAGTCGGCGCCGTAAGGGCCGTGACCAGCTGGACGGCCGAGGAGGCGGCACCGCTGTCGTCGGCAGCCACCACGACGAGCGTCGGTAGGCCGTCATCGGCCAGTACGTCGTGCGGCGCGCCGCCCCTCCTGGAGGGCGCGCCGCACGCGTGGTGGGCCCGGGCGCGCCTAGCCGAGGGTGAAGTCGTCGGCGTGGACGTCGGACTGGCCGTACCAGCCGTGGACGTAGACGGTGACGGTTCCGCTGCTGCCCGTGGTGAAGGTGACGGTCAGCTGGTTCCAGCTCGTGCTGTTCGACCACGTGCCGGCGGTGGCGCCGCCGCTGACCCCGATGTAGGCGTAGGGGCCCTGCACCCAACCGGTGAGCGTGTAGGTGTGGTTGGGGGACAGGGTGACGGTCTGGTCGCATTCGCCGGTGCTGCTGGAGCTCGGGGTGACCTGGAGGGCGTGGCTGCCGCTGTGGACCGGGCTGGAGACCACCGAGCTGCCGCCCGTGCAGGTCCAGGGGCTCGGGCTGCCGGTTTCGAAGCCGGCGTTGGTCAGTGAGCCCCCGCCGCCACCTCCGCCTCCGCCGCCACCGGAGGTGACGGTGAGCGTGTAGGTCGCGCTGTGGCTGCCTCCCGCCGCGGTCCCGGTGACCGTGATCGGGTAGGTGCCCGCGGCGACGGAGGAGCCGACCGTCGCCGTCAGCGTCGAGGTGCCGCCGGACGTCACGGAGCCGGGGCTGAAGGAGACGCCGACGCCGGAGGGCGCGCCGGAGGCGGAGAGGCTGACGGACTCGGCGCTGCCGGAGGTGACGGCCGTGGCGACGGTCGCGGTCGCGGAACCACCCTGGGCGACCGAGGCGGAGCCCGGTGACAGGGACAGGGAGAAGTCGCTCGTCGTGCCTCCGCCCCCACCGCCCGAGCTGCCCTCGTACGGCACGAAAGCGTCCGTGAAGGCGAGGCTGTTCTGGCTGATCTCGCTGCACGTGGGCAGCGAGTTGGCGCTCCCGCTGCACGGCTGGTCCCGGGTGACGGCCCAGAAGGCGAGCCGTCCGACGCCGTTCTGCGCGGCGAAGTTCTCCACGGTGCGGGCGTCGGCCAGGGTGAACGTCGAGCCGTCGTCGTTCTTGCCGATCATCGGGGTGATCCCGAGGTTGGCGTAGGTGTAACCGGAGTCGACGGACTGCATCTGCGCCAGCGTGGCCCTGGCCGCGTCGACCGCGCCCTGGCCCATCTCGGTGCCCGTGCCCGCGTAGTAGTCCATGGCCATGATGTTGACCACGTCGATCCTGATGCCCGCGTTCTTGGCGGCCTTGAGGATGTTGACGCCGTCGTTGGTCAGGCCGCTGGTCAGTACCGGCAGGGTCATGGAGAACTGCAGGCCGGGGTTGGACGCCTTGAGGTCCTTCATCGCCTGCATCTGGCGGGCCGCTGCCGCGGTGTCCGCGACGGCGGCGCCCTCGACGTCGAAGTCGAGTCGGGTGACGCCGTAGTCGTTGACGAGCGCCTGGTATCCGGCGTCGATGCTGCTCTGGGTGGAGCAGGTCCAGGCGAGCGGCTCGCCGCTCGCCCCGCCGGAGGAGATGATGACGGACGCGCCCTCGGACTTCGCCCTGGCCATCTCGGGGTCGGTGTAGGAGTCGTTGCCGATGGGGAGGGTGTCGCCCCAGATCTGGTTGCAGCCTTCGCCGAGCACGAACGCCGCGGTGTAGGCCTTGAGTTGGTGTCCGGTGATGGCGGTGTCGAGGAGTCCCTCCTGACTGTTGGACATGTCGACGTAGGGAGCCACGGAGTAGACGCTGCTCGCCGCCGCCGCGGCGCTGTCGGCCGGTGCCAGAGCCACGGCGGCGCCGGTGGCCGCGAGCGCGAGCGCGCAGGCGGAAGACGCAAGTCTTGCCAGGTGCATGACAGTGCCCCTTCTGGGGATGCCTCGGGCGTGGAGTGGTGGGGTGGTGCCGTGCGAGCCGAGTTGGTACATACCAAAGCGCCGGTGGGTCTCCTCGTCAAGAGGACTAGACCAACTCGGTCCCACCGGATTTCCGAGGCCCGGCTGTGTACGGAGTGCGGGGCGAGGGCTGGTCGCGCGCGGGCGGTATTAGGCTGGGGGACCGTGTAACCGGCACGTCGAGTGACCGCGCCGGGCTCGAGCTTCAGGGAGTGACCGATGACCGTGGGAACCGAGCGGGCCGTCCTGGCAGGCGGTTGTTTCTGGGGCATGCAGGATCTGGTCCGCAAACAGCCGGGCGTGGTGTCCACGCGCGTCGGCTACAGCGGCGGCGACACGCCGAACGCCACGTACCGCGACCACGGCGACCACGCCGAGGCCATCGAGATCCTCTTCGATCCCACGGTGACGAGCTACCGCGACATCCTGGAGTTCTTCTTCCAGATCCACGACCCGACCACGCGCGACCGCCAGGGCAACGACATCGGGCGCAGCTACCGGTCCGCCATCTTCTACGGCGACGAGGAACAGCACCGTGTCGCCGTGGACACGATCGCGGACGTCGAGGCGAGCGGGCTGTGGCCGGGGAAGGTGGTCACGGAGGTGGAGCCCGTGGGCGACTTCTGGGAGGCGGAGCCCGAGCACCAGGACTACCTGGAGCGCTACCCCAACGGCTACACCTGCCACTTCCCGCGACCGAACTGGAAGCTGCCGAAGCGGCAGTCGTCCACGACGGACTGAGCCGGGGCGGGGCGACACCGAGGGCGAGCGCGAGCCCGCCCCACGGGGGACATGTCTTCGTGGCTTTCCGACTTGCAGACAAGGACACGTTCGCGGCACTGCGGGACCGGCTCGCCGATGCGGCCCGCGACGGGGACTGGCGGACCGCTTCGGGAGGTGCTCGACGAGCATCCGGCCCGGATCAACTCCGCGCGCCTGGAGGGCCGTGGCGGTGACGCGCCCCTGCACCGGGCCGCATGGCACGGCGCGTCCGCCGACACGGTCGGGCGGCTGCTGGAGTACGGCGGCTGGCGGACACTGAGGGCTGCCGACGGCACCCGTGCCGTGGACATCGCAGCCCAACGCCGGCACCAGAACCTCACCGCTCTACTCCGCCCGGACCTCGGACACCCCCTGCCACCCGGCGAGACCGCCCGGCTCCAGGAACACCTGCACCGCCTCATCCGGCGCCGAGCGGGCCTGGACAGCTCAGCGGTCGCGGGCTGACCGTGGACAGCTGGATCCGTGTCGTCGGCGGCTCGGAGCGGACCGATCGGGTCACCGTCGGCGGGGTGTGGTTCCAGGAGGGGGCAGCTCTGACCCGCCGAGCCGAGCGACCGGCATGACCTGTCCGCATCCGGGGGTGGTGTGGATCACTGGGCGGGCGGCGCACCACTGCCGTGGTGGTCGGCGTGCCCAGGGCTCCCCGGATCGCCGTGTGCGGTTCGTCTCCGGAGCTCAGGTCGGCTGATGCCCGTCCTCGGGAGCCGGAGGCAGCGCGAGGTGGGCCAGGTCGTCCGGCCGGGGTGTGGTCACCGGCCACAGGGGAGCGGCTTCCCCGTCCGCGAGCGCGGCAGGCGCGTCGGTGAGGTTCATCCGCTCGCGCAGCCGGCCGTAGAAGTCCATCGGGCCCAGCCGGACCGCCTTCAGCCGGCGCGGTGCGGCGTACACGCCGATCCAGTCACCGGGGCTCAGTACACCGCGCAGCTGGCCGTCGATGCTGACGGCGGCCTGGCCCGACCGTTCGAGGATCCTGAGCGCGATGGCCTCGTCGGGGGCGGCCACGACCGAGCGGTTGAACACCATGTGCGGGGCGACCGGCGTGAAGACCAGGCCCTCCGCACGCGGCGAGACCACCGGGCCGCCCGCGGCGAAGCTGTACGCGGTGGAGCCCGTGGGCGTGGCCACCAGCAGCGCGTCGGCGGAGTAGCTGGCCAGGAGCCGGCCGGCCAGATAGACGCCGACCGACACCTGCCGGTCCCTGGCGAGCTTCTCCACGACGACGTCGTTGAGCGCGGTGACGTCGAGCGCGACGCCCCATTCACCACCGACCTCGCACTCCGCCCGCACCCGGGGCGGCGGCAGCATGGGCCCACGGCCGTACCGCACCAGCGCCTCCATCTGCGCGGGCACCTCCAGCCGGCAGGACGCCCGCATGGTGAGGAGCATCCGGCTCTCCACGGTGATCCGCTCGGAGCGGACCGCGTCCAGCGCCGCGCGCACCGCCGAGGCCGGGACCTCGGTGAGGAAGCCGACGCGCCCGAGGTCGACGCCGAGGACCAGGGCGTCGTTCGCGGCCGCCAGCCGGGCGCCGCGCAGAAAGGTGCCGTCCCCGCCGAGGGTGACGATGAGGTCGGGATCGCCCGCCGCGTCGACCTCTTCCCGGGCACTGTGCCGCGCCCCTTCCTGCCACACGTCGATGTCGGCGCATCTCACGGCGTGCTCCGTGCACCACTCGCGCACCACGCGCGCGGTGGCCAAGGCCTCGGCGCGGCCGCCGTGCACCACCAGGCCGATACGGTTCACCGTCATACCCACCTCCCAGCCGGCTGCTCCCGCCCGCCATCCTCACCGCGGACCGCTCCGCCGCCGCACGCGCCACGCCGCCGGAAGACGTCGATGAACGCGCTTGCCGAGGTCGGCGCGCAGGATGTCGTACAGGGCGCGCAGCAGGGGCGAGGAGGGGGTGTGCTCCGGAACGAGGCGGAAGAAGGACGAACCCCCCCGGAACCCGACGGCCCCGCCCCCGTGACCAGCGGCGATCTCCCTCATCCTGCCCGTCGTTGTAAAGACGGCGAAACGGCGGAGTAATGGCGCGGCGCGACCCTTCCCTGCAACGCCCCGGGATCCACCGGGGTGGACCGCAGGAAGAGGGAGCAGCCGTGACGGAGACCGTCGACCAGCAGGCGCCACCGGCCCCGCCGTCCTCGCCGGGCGGCCGGACGTACAACGGGTGGGCCCGGAAGGACACCCTGGAGGACTACTCGCTGCGCTACGCGCCCAAGTCCTTCCGCCGCTGGACGCCGTACGTCGTGGCCACCACGGCCCTCGGCGGCATCGCCTATCTCGCGGACTTCGCCATCGGCGGCTCGATCGCCGTCTCCCACGGCTTCTCCAGCGCCATGGTGGCGATCCTGACCGCGGCGGTGGTCATCTTCCTCACCGGCATCCCGATCTCGTACTACTCGGCGAAGTACTCCATCGACATGGACCTGCTGACCCGGGGCGCCGGATTCGGCTATCTGGGCTCGACGCTGACCTCGGTGATCTACGCGAGCTTCACCTTCATCTTCTTCGCCCTCGAAGGCTCGATCATGGCGCAGGCCCTCGAACTGGGCCTGCACATACCGCTGCCCGTGGGCTACCTCGTCTGCTCGCTGATCATCCTGCCGCTCGTCGTGTACGGCATGACCGCGCTGTCGAAGATGCAGGTGTGGACCCAGCCCGTCTGGCTGGTGCTGATGGTCGCGCCGTTCGTGTCCATCGCGATCCAGGAGCCGGGAAAATTCGCGGAGTTCACGCACTTCGCGGGTGACTCGCCCACCGGATCGAGCATCAGCGTGCTCGGGGTCGGGGCGGGCGCGGGCGTCGCCCTGTCACTGATCGCGCAGATCGGGGAGCAGGTCGACTATCTGCGCTTCATGCCCGACCGGACGGCCGGCAACGGCCGGCAGTGGTGGGCCGCGGTCCTCGGCGCCGGACCCGGCTGGGTGGTGCTGGGCGCGCTCAAGCAGATCGGCGGCGCCTTCCTCGCCTTCTTCATCGCGTCAAGCGTGGGACTGGCCAAGGCCAACGAGCCGATCCAGCAGTACGTCCACGGGTTCGGGACCTTCGCCGCGCCCGTCGCCCTGGGACTGGCCACGTTCTTCGTCATCCTGTCCCAGATAAAGATCAACTCGACGAACGCGTACTCCGGTTCGCTGTCCTGGTCGAACTTCTTCTCCCGGCTGACCCACCGTCACCCCGGCCGCGTCGTCTACATCTTCCTCAACGTCGGCATCGCCCTCGCCCTGATGGAGGGCGGCGTCTTCGGCTTCCTCAACACCGTCCTCGGGTTCTACTCCAACGTGGCGATCGCCTGGATCGGCGCGGTCGTCGCCGACCTGGTCGTCAACAAGCCGCTGAAGCTCAGCCCGTCGTACATCGAGTTCAAGCGGGCCCATCTCCACCACTTCAACCCGGTCGGTTTCGGCTCCATGCTGATCGCGTCGGCGGTGTCCATCGCCGCGTACTTCGACGCCTTCGGCGCCTACGGCAAGGCGTTCTCGCCCTTCGTCGCGCTGTTCCTGGCCATGGTGCTCTCGCCGCTGTTCGCCGTGCTGACCAAGGGCAGGTACTACATCGCCCGCGCGGACGCCCTGGACGAGCCGCTGCTCGGACCCGACGGGCTGCCCTCGGCGGCCACCCTGACCTGCTCGGTGTGCGCGACCGGCTTCGAACGGCCCGACATGGCCGGCTGCCCCTTCCACGGGGGCGCGATCTGTTCGCTGTGCTGCAGCCTGGAGAAGGACTGCCACGACACGTGCAAGTCCGCGCAGGCTGCGGAGGGCCCGGTCGAACTGGGCGTGCCCACGGTCCGCGCCGTGGACTGAGGCAGGGCACACGACATGCGTGCGGCGGCCGGTGCCCCGGCCGCCGCACGCATGTCGCCCGGTCACTCGTTCCGGAAGACCGCCTTGCTCACCTCGGCCGGGTTCTGGAACCGCTTCTTCCCGAGGTGGTCGATCCGGTCGGTGATCTCCTTGGACGCGTGGGGCTCCCCCAGGCGGTGAGAAGGTGCTGGGTCCGTACGCCGGCGCCGCATACTGCGCGGGGACCGGTCAGGTCCCCGTCGCCCGGCAGCGGATTCATGGATTCTCCCCGGTCATGGGAGGCGGGAGGGGCGGGTACTCGGTGTCTTCGACAACCGGCACGGACGCGTGTGGGAGGCCCCGACGAGCGAGAGCACCCCGTCGCAGGCCGAGGGCGAGCGGGAGCCGGGCGTCGCGGAGGCCGAGCAGCCGCCGCGTACGACTCCGTCCCAGGCGGAGGGCGAGGACACCGCGGACGAGAACGCCGGGGAAGGCGACGAACGAGGAGGCGCCATGAGCACGGCACACACCAGCGTCCCCGAGGTGCTGGCGGCGCTGAAGGACGTGTCGTACCCGGCCGACAAGGAACGCCTGGTCACGGCCGCGCGGCAGGCGGGCGCGTCGGACGAGGTCGTCAAGGCCCTGCGCGGCATCCCCGCCGAGCAGTACACGGGCCGCGACGACGTGGCGAGGTCGGTACGGGTCGACCCGGACTCGGACCTCGGCCGCACCGCGGCACAGCGCGCGGAACAGGCACGCGAGGGTGGGAAGCCCGGCCTCTCCCAGCACCTGCGGGAGGAGCCGAGGACATCGATCCAGGAGGAGTTCGACCGCTGAACCACGAGTATCGCCGGGGCCGTTGGGCCTGGCGTCCGTCCTTGACGGCCCGGCCCCCTGTTCCTAGCGTGCGGAGTAGACACGTCTAGACAGGTAGGGCAGGTGGCTCGGCGATGACGCAAGCGCAGGACCCGCTCGGCAGCACCGACGGCAGACCCGCCGGCCGCCCGATCCAGGTGGAGACGCACGGACTCGACGTCATCGGGGACGCCGAGCGCAAGGGCACCCCGCGCACGCTCTTCTGGCCCTGGTTCGGCGCCAACGTCTCCGTCCTCGGCCTGAGCTACGGCGCCTTCGCGTTCGGCTTCGGGATCTCCTTCTGGCAGGCCCTCGCCGCCGGCGTGCTCGGCATCGTCGGCTCGTTCCTGCTGTGCGGGTTCATCGCGGTCGCCGGAAAGCGCGGCTCGGCGCCCACGATGGTGCTCAGCCGGGCGGCGTACGGAGTGCGCGGCAACCGCCTGCCCTCGGTGATCTCCTGGCTGCTCACCGTCGGCTGGGAGACCGTCCTCACCGCGCTCGCCACGATGGCCACCGCGACCGTCTTCGGCCGCCTCGGCTGGGGCGGCGGCACCGGGACCAAGGCCGTCGCCCTCGTGGTCGTGGCCGCACTGACCGTCGTCGGCGGAGTCATGGGCTTCGACCTGATCATGCGGCTGCAGACGGCGATCACCGTGATCACCGGCGTCCTCACCGTCGTCTACGTCGGTCTCGTCGCCGACCACATCCACTGGAGCACGGTCAGCGCCGTCCCGTCGGGTACCGCGCAGGAGTTCATCGGCGCGCTGGTGTTCATGATGACCGGCTTCGGCCTGGGCTGGGTGAACGCCGCCGCCGACTACTCCCGCTATCTGCCCCGGAGTTCGTCCAGCCGCTCAGTCATCGGCTGGACCACCTTCGGCGCCTCGGTGGCCCCGCTGCTCCTGCTGGTCTTCGGCCTGCTCCTGGCCGGTTCCTCGCCGGCGTTGAGCAAGGCCGTCGCGGCCGACCCGATCGGCGCGCTCACCACGATCCTGCCCACCTGGTTCCTGGTGCCGTTCGCCGTGGTCGCGGTCCTCGGCCTGGTCGGCGGCGCCGTCCTCGACATCTACTCCTCCGGTCTCGCCCTGCTCTCCGCCGGCCTGCCGGTGCCCCGCTACCTGGCCGCCTTCCTCGACGGCCTCCTGATGATCGCCGGCTCGGTGTACATCGTGTTCTTCGCCGGCGACTTCCTCGGCCAGTTCATGGGCTTCCTCACCACGCTCGGCGTCCCCATCGCCGCCTGGTGCGGCATCGTCCTCGCCGACCTCGCCCTGCGCCGCCGCGACTACGACGACGGCGACCTCTACCGCCCGCACGGCCGCTACGGGGACATCCCCCTGCCGCCCCTGCTCCTCACCCTCGCCGCCACGGCCGTCGGCTGGGGCCTGGTCACCAACACCGCGGCGAGCTGGCTCACCTGGCAGGGCTACCTTCTCGGCCCGTTCGGTCTCGGCGGCAAGACCGGGGCCTGGGCGTACGCCAACCTCGGCGTCCTGGTGGCGCTGGCGCTCGCCTTCCTCGGCCACCTGCTGACGGGCCGGGGCCGGGTCCGCGCGCAGGAGGCGCAGGCACCGAGCCCGGTGGCCGACGCGGGGGTGCTCCACCCATGACCGCCGGACACCTCGCCGTCATCGACATGCAGCGCGTCTTCGCCGACCCGGCGAGCCCCTGGGCCACCCCCCGCTACGCCGACGCGGTGGCGGGTGTGCGCAGCCTGCTGCCGGCCTTCGCCGACCGGGTCACCTTCACCCGCTTCCTGGCCCCAGGGAAACCGGCCGGGGCCTGGCGCGCCTACTACGAGGCCTGGCCCTTCGCCCTGCAGCCCCCGGACGCCGAACTCTGGCACCTGTCCGACGAGTTCGCCGGTCTGGCCGGCCATGTCATGGACGCCACCACCTTCGGCAAGTGGACCCCGGAGCTCGCCGCCCGCGTCGGCCCGGACGCCCGTCTGGTCCTGGCCGGTGTCAGCACCGAGTGCTGTGTGCTCTCCACCGCCCTGGCCGCCGCCGACGCCGGCATCGAGGTGCTGGTGGTCGCGGACGCCTGTGCGGGCGTGGACGACGACTCCCACCTCAAGGCCCTGCAGATCATGGAGCTGTACCGGCCGCTGGTCCGGGTCACCACCGTCGACGACCTCCTCGCCGAGGCCGGACCGTGACCGGCGTCCCGCTCAAGCACCAGCGGATCAGCCGGATCCTCGCCCGGGAGATCCGCGAGGGCACCCGCCGTGCCGGTGAGCGGCTGCCCGGCGAACACGCCCTCGCCGAGCGGTTCGGCGTCAGCCGTACGACCGTCCGCGCGGCCCTCGCCGAACTGTCCGAGGAGGGCCTGATCGCGACCCGCACGGGCAAGGGCTCGTACGTCGTCTTCGACGGCCGCCCGCCCGAGGACCGGCCTCGTTGGGCCCGCGCCCGCCCGGTGCGGCGCGTGGACACCACCGTGCGGACCCTCGCCGTACGCGAGACGCACGACGCGGCCCTGGCTGCCGAACTCGGCCTGGAGAAGGACGAGTTCGTGTGCGTGGAGCGGACCCGGGAGCTGGTCGCGGACGGCACGGTGGTGTCGTACGAGCGCAGCCTTCTGCCGCCGGTGCCCGGGATCCGCGAGCTGCCCTCCCGGGGCCTCGGCCGGGCCTCGCTCACCGAGGTGCTGCTGCGGGCCGGGCTGCGGCCGGACCACGGGGAGCAGCGGGTGTCCGGACGGCCGCTGGACGCCGGGGAGGCGGAGCTGCTCGGGCGCGCGCCGGGGGAGTGGTTCCTGGTGACGCGGTGGACCGGCCGGGCCGCCGACGGCTCCTTCGCCGAGTACGTCGTCACCCTGCTCGACACTGTCCACTTCGAGCTGACCCTCGCCTTCGGCTGACGCTCCCGCGTCAGGTGCGCCCCGTCCCCCGGTAGAGGTCCAGCTCCCCGTCGAGTTCCACGGCGAGCACCGTGGCGTACTCGTCCACGTCCCCCGCCGCCGGCGCGTCCAGCCAGGTCACCCCAGGCACCTCGTGCAGCCCGCCGGTGACCCGGTGGCCCAGCTCGGCGCCCGTCCCGTGCACGCTCACCCGGCGCACCCGGTTGCGCAGGCCCCGCACGGACACCGTCTCGCGCGGGACGTCGAAGCACACGAGGTACAGCGTCCGCCGGTCGGCCGACAGGGTGCTGGGGCCGTAGTGATGTCCCGGCGGCAGGCCGGCCACCGTGCCGTACACGGCGGTGCTGGAAACCCCAGGAGTCGTTGACGGTCAGGCACAACTCCCAGGCGCCGTCGGGTGCCTGGAGCGGCACGCCCTGCTCCGGGGTGGCGTAGTCGCCGTGGCTCAGCATGCGCGCGTTGAGGACCGTCTCCGGGTTGCCGGCCAGGATCCGCGCGGCCAGAGCCTGAAGGCCCCACTGCTCCTCGGTGCGCTCCCACTCGCCGTCGAACCACAGCAGATCCGGGCGGAACCGCTCCACCAGCTCCCCGACCTGACCGTCCCGGTAGGCGAGGAACCGCGCCCGGGCCGCCGGATCCTCCGCACCGGGCCGGGCGTGCGCGACGGGGTTCGGGGGATCCTCGTCCGGGTCGGGGTGCCGGGTGCTCGCGTAGTCGGGGTGGTTCCAGTCCGAGTGGGAGCAGTACAGGCCCACCCGCAGGCCGCGCCCGCGCAGCGCGTCGGCGTACCCGGCGATCAGGTCACGCCCCGCCGGCGTACGGCGCACCACGTTCAGGCCACCGTGGGCGCTGTCCCACAGGGCCACACCGTCGTGATGGCGCGCGGTGAGCACGGCGTACCGGGCTCCGGCACGGGTGAACAGGTCCGCCCAGGCACGCGGGTCGTAACGGGACGTGGTGAAGCCGTCCAGCTGCTTCATGTACCGCTCATGGGACACCTGCCCGGTGTAGAACGACCAGGACTCCGGGACGCCGTCCACCGCGTAGACACCCCAGTGGACGAAGATCCCCATCTTGGCGTCGCGGAACCATGGCTGCATCGGCATGCGGCCACGCTGGAGCCCGGGTGACCCGCGCGGGCGACGATGGCCCCTGCCGGTGGATTTTCACCGTCCCCGGCCACCACCGGGACCGGGCCACCACCGGATCTCCCGCCGATCCTCACGCATGTCCCGTGGCCCACCGGGTACGCGAGGCGGAGCACGCCCGGGCGCGGTTCCACCCCCCGGGTGGCCTGTACGACCGTCGCGACCTGGGGACATGCCATGGAGACACCCGCACAGAACGACCTGCCGACGCCGGCCCAGCAGGCGCTGGACGCGCTGGCCGTGAACGCCGAGGACCAGAGCGCGCTGGACGTCCTCGCCCACAGTGACGTGCTCGTCCCCGTGCCGGACGACGCGGTCGACGGGGAGGGCGCCGATGCCACCACCGTGGCCCTGCCCGTCCTGGAACAGCCCGGAGGCGATGCCGTCGTCCCCGTCTTCACCACGGAGGGCGAGATGGCCGGGCTCCTGCCCTTCGTCTCCCGTTACCGCCTCATCCCCCTCGGCGCCCTGGCCTCCCAGTGGCCCGACGAGGAGCTCTCCCTGGCGATAGACGGCAGCTCCACCCACGCCCTGACGCTCACTTCCCAGGGGGTGCGCACTCTGCTGGCCAGGTGAGGAAGCGCCCCGTCAGGGGCGCGGGGCCGTATCGACATGCGGCTCCGCCGCGCGCGTACGAGGACGGCTGGAACTGCCCCCTGCCGAGGGGTGGACACAGGCCTTCCGGAGGGGAAGATCCCCGGCGAGAGACAAAGCGCGGCGCGTGAAGGAGCCGATGGTCGTGAGGGTCGTCCTGCTCGGCACCGCCGCCGGTGGCGGCTTCCCGCAGTGGAACTGCGCCTGCTCCCTGTGTACGGCGGCGAGGGACGGCAAGCTGGCCTCCCGCACCCAGGAGTGCGCCGCGGTCACCGGCAACGGCCGCGACTGGTGGCTGCTGAACGCCTCGCCCGATCTGCGCACCCAGCTCTCCGCCACGCCGGCGCTGTGGCCCGGGCCCGGCCCCCGGGACACCCCGCTGCGTGGCGTCCTGCTCACCGACGCCGAGGCCGACCACGTCACCGGCCTGGCCGAGCTGCGCGGAGCGGCGGGACTGAAGGTCTACGCCGCCTCGCCGGTCCGCGCCGTGCTGGCTCCCGCCCGGGCCGCACTGGACCGTTACGCCCCCTGGGAGTGGGCGGACAGCCTGGCCGACGGCGGGTTCGTGCTGGCCGGCGGGCTGGTGGTCACGGCGCATCCGGTGGGCGCGAAGATCCCGAAATACGTGCCGGTGCAAGCGCCGGAGCCGGCCGGCCCGTGGGTGACGGCGTACCGCGTCGAGGATCTCGCCAGCGGGGGAGTGCTGGTGTACGCGCCCTGCGTGGGCGCCTGGAGTCCGGAGCTGGACGAGCTGTGTTCCGAGGCCGACTGCGTACTGCTGGACGGCACCTTCTACACGGCCGACGAGATGGGCACGACGGTACGGTCCGGGCCCCGCCAGGCCGCCATGGGACACCTCCCGGTCACCGGCCCGGACGGCACCCTCGCCGCCCTGGCCCGGCATCCCGCTGCACGCCGGATCTACACGCACCTCAACAACACGAACCCGCTGCTCGACCCGGAGTCACCGGCACGCGCGCGTGCCGCCGAGGAGGGCGTGGAGGTCCTGCCCGACGGGGCCGAGCTGGTGCTGTGAGGGTCCTGTCCGGTGCCCTAGTGGTCCTGACCGGTGCTCTGGCGCTCCTCGCCGGTCAGCATGCGCTCCAGCACGGCGCGCTGCAGTGGCAGCACCTCGGCGTGCAGCCCGCGGCCCCTGGGGGTGAGCGCCACCCACACCCCGCGCCGGTCCTCCGCGCACACCGAGCGCTCCACCAGCCCGTCCTTCTCCAGCCGGCCGATCAGCCGGGACAGCGCGCTCTGGCTGAGATGGACCCGGCCGACCAGGTTCTGCACCCGGCACTGGTCGCCCTGCGCGGGCGACTCGGTCGCCAGGATGTCCAGCACCTCGAAGTCGCTGGCGCCCAGCCCGTACGGATGCAGGGCCCGGTCGATCTCGCACATCGTGTGGGCGTGTACGGCGAGGATGTCTCGCCACCGTTCCTCGAGCCGGGCGTCGGCCGTCTTCACTGCCATACCCGCACCGTAGCACCGATCCGGCCAATCGTTGAGTGTGCAACTAGTGCGGGTGCAAGAAGGCGGTTCGTGCGAGTGGGGCCGGGTCTCAGGCGGCCGGGTCCTGGAGGAGGCCGATCATGTTGCCGTCGGCGTCCTTCACGGAGGCGATCAGCCGGCCGTTGCCGACGTCGCGCACGTCCTGGACCACCTCGGCGCCCGCCTCCAGCAGGGCCGCGAGCCGCTCGCGGAGATCGGTCACGTGCCAGAACGGCACCGGTCCGGTCAGCCCCTGGGCGTGCCCGTTCGGGTCGAGGCCGACGTCCTGCCCCTCGGCCTTGAAACCGACGTAGTAGGGCTGGTCCGCGTACGGCTCGACACCCAGCAGCGCGGTGAACAGGGCCTTGGCAGCGTCCTTGTCCTTGACGGGGTAGATGATCGTCTGCACGCCGGCGGTCATGGGAGTCTCCTTCTGAGGTGCGTGGCCCGACGGGTTTTCCGTCGGTGCACCTCACGCTAGGACCGGGGACCCCGCCCCGGCTTCTTCGATCCTGACCGGTTGCGGGCTCCCCGTGGGTCACTCGGTGTGCAGCACCTTCCCGGCCACAGCGGCGCCGCAGACGCCCGACGACGTTTCCTGGCACCCCGTGGAGCGCTCCGGCGGCTCACGCGGAAGCGCGCCGCACCAACTCCGTAGGAAGGATCACCGCCGCCGCGTCCTCCCCGCCGATCTGCGCGAGCAGCACCCGCACCATCTCGTTGCTGATCCGGTCCCACGGCTGACGGATCGTGGTGAGCTGAGGGGTCGCGGCCGTAGCCGCCGGCGAGTCGTCGAAGCCGCCGACAGCGATGTCATCCGGCACCCCCTTGCCCGCCCGGTGCAGCGCCGCCAGCACACCCTGCGCCATCAGGTCGGAGGCGACGAACACCGCGTCGATGTCCGGGGCCTGCGCCAGCAGCCGCTCCGCGCCCGCCTCGCCGCTCGCCCGGCTGTAGTCCCCGGAGACGATCAGGCGCTCGTCGGCCCCGATGCCGGCCTCGGCCAGCACCTCCCTGTACCCGGCGAGCCGCTCCACACCACCGGGGGTGTCCAGTGGACCGGTGACCACGCCGATCCGGCGCCGGCCCAGCGACAGCAGATGCCGGACCATGTCCCGGGCCCCGTCGCGGTCGTCCGCGGCCACGTAACTCACCTTGGAGCCCAGGCCGATCGGCTTGCCGCAGGCCACGAGCGGCACACCCGCCTCCCGCAGTTCCTCGGCGACCGGATCGCCGGAGTGACTGGACACCAGCAGCACCCCGTCGACGTGCCCGGCGGTGATGTACCGCGTGATGCGCCGCCGTTCGTCCTCGGTGCCCGCGATCATCAGCAGCAGCGGGATGTCGTGCGCGGCCAGCGCCTGGGTGCAGCCGCGCAGCAGGACGTTGAAGTTGGGGTCCTCGAAGAACCGCTCCTGCGGCTCGGTCAGCAGGAAGCCGACCGAGTCCGAGCGGCCGGTGATCAACGACCGGGCGTGCCGGTTCACGACGTACCCGGTCTTCCGGATGGCGGCGTTGACCGCCTCGGCCGCGGCGGGGCTGACGTAGTGCCCGCCGTTGAGCACACGCGAGACGGTGCCGCGCGAGACGCCTGCCTCGCGCGCCACGTCGTGGATCGTCGGCGGTTTGCGCCGGCCCGCCGAATTGCTCATGGTCATGACTTTACGGCTCCGGAGAGCAGGTCGAGGCTCCAGAACCGCTGAATCACCAGGAACAGCGCGATCAGCGGGAGCACCGCGAGGAACGCGCCCGTGATCACCAGCGTGTACAGCGCCGGGGTGTTGGAGCCCTGCTCCAGCAGCGTGTACAGGCCGAGGGTGAGCGGGAACTTCTCGTCGTCGCTGAGCATGATGTACGGCAGCAGGAAGTTGTTCCACACGGCCACGAACTGGAACAGGAAGACCGTGACCATGCCGGGGATCATCATCGGCAGCGCGATCCGGGTGAAGATCCGCCACTCGCTCGCCCCGTCCATCCGCCCGGCCTCCACCACATCGGCGGGGACGGCGGCGGACGCGTAGATCCGGGCCAGGTAGACGCCGTACGGGGAGAGGATCTGGGGCAGCAGTACGGACAGGTACGAGTCCGTGAGGTCCGCCTTCGCCAGCAGCAGATACTGCGGGATGGCGAGGATCACCGGCGGCATCAGGACGCCCGCGAGCAGCACGTTGAAGATCGTCTCCCGGCCCTTGAAGCGGTAGGTGGCGAGCGCGTAGCCGCTGAACGCCGAGACGGCCGTCGACACCAGGGCGCCGAGACCGGCGTACAGGGCGGAGTTGTCCATCCACTGCCAGTAGATGCCGTCCCGGTAGGCGCTCAGGTCCTTGATGTTCCGGGTGAACCCGGTGCCCGGCAGGAAGGTGAAGGTGGAGAACAGCTCGTGCCCGGACTTGGTGGAGGCGATCACCACCCAGGCCACCGGCAGCAGGGTGTAGATCGCGCCGATCAGCAGGGTGATCGTCGGGACCAGGGCGATCCGGCGCCGCAGCGGCGGGCCCTGCGCCGTACCGGGTGTGGTGCCGGCGGCCGGCGCGGCCTTGTGGACGGCGAGGGCACTCATCCTGCTGCCTCCTGCTTGGTACGGCGGTTCGCGGCCCGCAGGAACCCGAAGGACAGCACCAGGGTGGCAAGGGCGATCAGCGTCGCCTCGGCCGCCGCCGAGTAGATGTCATTGCGGTGGAAGGCGTCCTGGTACACCTTCATCAGCGGACTCCAGCTCAGGTTCACGGAGTTGGTCAGCGGATGGAGGGTCGTCGGCTCGTTGAACACCTGGAGCGTCGCGATGATCGAGAAGAAGAAGGTCAGCACCAGCGAGGGCGCCACCATCGGGATCTTGATCCTCAGCGCGATCTGCAGCGGGGTGGCCCCGTCCAGCCTGGCCGCCTCGTACACCTCGGCCGGGATCGACTGGAGCGAGGTGTAGATGACGATCATGTTGAAGCCGGTGCCGCCCCAGACCGCGATGTTCGACAGGGCGAGATAGAGCGGACCGCCGTCCAGCAGGTTCGGCTGCGGCAGGTGCAACTGCTGGAGGACGTAGGAGAAGGGGCTGACGGAGGGCAGGTAGAGGAAGCCCCACATCAGCGCGGCCACGACGCCTGGGACGGCGTACGGCAGGAAGATCGCGAGCCGGGTGAACGGGGCGAGCCGTACCTTGTCGGAGTCCAGCATCAGCGCGAACAGCAGCGCGAGACCGAGCATGACCGGGACGACGATGCAGCCGTAGCCGAGCACGCGCAGTGCGCCGTGCAGCAGTTCACCGTCGTGGAAGGCGTCGGTGTAGTTCTCGAAACCGGCCCACACCTCGTTCCGGGCCCCCGCCCCCAGGCCGAGGCCGGAGACGTGCACCTTGCGGAAGCTGAGCCAGAGCGCGTACCCGATGGGCAGGGCGAAGAAGAGGGCGAACAGGATCGCGGCGGGGAGAAGGAAAAAGTAGGGCGCGCGCAGCGCTCCTTTGAGGGCGGTGGTGGGAGACGGGTGGGTGTACGGGGCCCCCTTGACCCCGTACGACTTCCGGCTTGCGGTGCTGGTCACTGGGAAACCCCGAAGCCCTGCTTCTTCATGTCGGCGACCGTGGCGTCCTGCATGGTGTTCAGGGCGGCGACGAAGTCCGACTTGTTCTTGGCGGCGGCGCCGAACGCGTCGTTGAAGGTCGCGTAGGCGACGTTCACGTTCGGGCCCCACGCGGAGGGCGCCGTGGTCTTCGCGATGTCGGCGGCCTTCGTGTAGAAGTCGGCCTGGTTGGCGAAGAACGCCGGCGGGTCGGTGAAGGCGCCGCTGAGCTGGGCGGAGGTGGAGGCCGGGTAGATCCCGCCGTCCTTGGCCAGCGCGTTCAGGGCGTCGTGGTCGGTGTTCAGCCAGGCCGCGAACCTGGCGGCCGCCTCCTTGTGCGCGGAGTCGCTGGTGACGGCGGTGGAGGAGCCGCCCCAGCTGCCGGTCACGTCCTGGTTCTGGGACCACTGGGGGAGCGGGGCCATGGCCCACTTGCCCTTCGTGTCCGGCGCGGCCGTCGTCAGCGTGCCGGGCGCCCACACGGCGCTGACCCAGGCGATCTCCTGGCCCGTGTTCAGGGCCTTGTTCCAGGCCGGCTGGTACATCGGCTGGTTGTCGATGACACCTTCCTTGACCAGCCCGCCCCAGAACCGGGCGACCTTCTGGGTGGCCGCGTCGTTGATCGCGACCTTCCACTTGTCGCCGGAGGTGGTCCACCACTTGGCGCCGGCCTGCTGGGCGAGACCGGCGAAGAGGCCGGAGTCGTTGGCGGAGAAGGTGGTCAGGGACTTGTCCGGCGCCTTCTTCTTCAGGGTGCGGGCGACCTGGGCGAACTCGTCCCAGGTGGTGGGGACCTTCAGGCCGTACTTCTTGAACAGGTCCGTGCGGTAGTAGAACATCATCGGGCCGATGTCCTGCGGTACCGCGTAGACCGCGTCCGTGCCGAGCGTGGTCTGCTGCCACACGCCGTCGGCGAACTTGCCCTTCACGTCGCCGACTTCCTTGGAGATGTCGGCCAGCGCGCCATTGCTGACCAGCGTCGGCAGTGCCTGGTACTCGGCCTGCACCAGATCCGGGGCCTTCTTCGCCTTGTGCGCGGTGAGGATCTTGGTGACCAGCGTGTCGCCGGAGGCCTGCTTCTTCACCGTGACGGTGATCCGGTCCTTCTTCCCCGGCCCCTTGTTCCACAGGTCCACGACCTTGTCCATGCCGGGCGTCCAGGTCCAGTACGTCAACGAGACCGGACCGGACCCGGACTTGCTGTCGTCCCCGGAGCCGCAGGCGGCGAGGGTGGTCGCGCCGAGCGCGACGGCGAGGGCGGTTGTCACGAGGCGACGACGCTTCGTGTGCGGCATGGTTTCTCCCCTGACCTGGGTCCCCGCCCGCTGCGGGGACCTGCCATGCAGATGTGCACGTTCACATGACCTGGGTGCTCATTTCTGGAGGGACCCTGCCATGCTTCTGTGAGCGTTCACAGTAGAGAAACATCCTGGACACTTGTCAATGGTTGTTGCTGTGCGGTTATGTTGGGAAAGCACCGCCGCTGTTGTGTGTGCACGTTCCCAAATGATCGATCCAACGGGAGACACTCATGCCGGACACCAGCCCCAGGGGCCTCACCAGGCTCGCCTTCGGTGGGGACTACAACCCCGAGCAGTGGCCGGAAAGCGTCTGGCAGGAGGACGTCCGGCTGATGCGGGAGGCCGGCGTGACGATGGTGAGCGTCGGGATCTTCTCCTGGGCCCTGCTGGAGCCCTCACCGGGGGAGTACGACTTCGGCTGGCTGGACCGGGTCCTGGACCTGCTGCACGAGCACGGCATCCGCGTCGACCTCGGCACGCCCACCGTGGCACCGCCCGCCTGGTTCTACCGCGCGCACCCCGAGGCGCTGCCGGTCACGGCCGAGGGCCTGCGCTACGAGTTCGGCTCGCGCGGCGCGATCTGCCACAGCAGCACCGACTACCGCGCCGCCGCCGCGGCGATCACGACCAGGCTCGCCGAGCGCTACGGCGACCACCCCGCGCTCGCTCTGTGGCACGTCCACAATGAGTACGGCGTCCCCGTCTCGGCCTGCTACTGCGACTCCTGCGCCGCCCACTTCCGCCGCTGGCTCGCCGAGACCTACGGCACCGTGGACGCGGTCAACGCGGCCTGGGGGACGGCATTCTGGGGCCAGCGCTACACGAGCTTCGAGCAGATCAACCCGCCACGGGCCACCCCTACCGTCGGCAACCCGGGCCAGGCCCTGGACTACAAGCGGTTCGCCGACGCCACGATCCGCGAGAACTTCCGCGCGGAACGCGACATCCTGCACCGCCTCTCACCGGGCGTCCCGGTCACCACCAACTTCATGACCGCCCTCAGCCAGTGCGACTCCATGGACTACTGGGCCTGGGGCCGCGAGGTCGACCTCGTCACCAACGACCACTACCTGATCACCGACGGCCGCCGCACCCACGTGAACCTCGCGATGGCGGCGGACCTCACCCGCTCGGTGGCCGCCGGCGACCCCTGGCTGCTCCTGGAGCACTCCACCTCGGGCGTCAACTGGCAGCCCCGCAACCCCGCCAAGGCCCCCGGCCAGATGGCCCGCAACTCGCTCGCCCATGTGGCCCGCGGCTCCGAGGGCGCCATGTTCTTCCAGTGGCGCCAGTCCCGGCACGGCGCCGAGAAGTTCCACTCGGCGATGCTCCCGCACGGCGGCACCGGGACTCGGGTGTGGCGCGAGGTGGTCGAACTCGGGGCCTCCATCGCGTCGTTGAGCACGATCCGCGGCACCCGCACCGAGGCCGACGTGGCCATGCTGTGGGACTGGCAGTCCTGGTGGGCGCAGAACCTCGCCTGGCGCCCCAGCGCGGACCACGACCCGCGCGAACGCGCCGACGCCTTCTACGAGGCCCTCTACGACCGCCACCTCACGGCCGACTTCGCCCACCCGGAAGCCGACTTGTCGGCCTATCCCCTTGTCGTCGTACCGGCTCTGTACCTGATGACGGAGGCGGCCGGGAACAACCTCACCGAGTACGTCGGCAACGGCGGCACGCTCGTGGTGTCGTACTTCTCCGGCATCGTCGACGAACACGACGCCGTGCACCCGGGCGCCCACCCGGGCGCGCTGCGCGACGTGCTCGGCCTGACCGTGGAGGAGTTCTCGCCGCTGCTGAAGGACGAGCGGGTGCGCCTGACCGGCCCCGAGGGCTCCGAGCTGAGCGGCGACGTCTGGACGGAGTTCGTCGTGCCGTGCGGCGCCGAGACCGTGTGGACCTACGCCGAGGGGCTCACCGCGGGCCGCCCGGCCGTCACCCGGCACCGGCACGGCCGGGGCACCGCCTGGTACGTCTCCACCCGCCTCGACGCCCAGGGCCTGGACGCACTCGTCGGCCGGGCGGCCGACGACGCCCGGATCGCCCCACGTGCCGACCTGCCCCGCGATGTCGAAGTGGTGCGCCGCAGCGGCGAGTCCGGGACCTACCTCTTCGCCATCAACCACACCGCCGGCGACACCAAGGTGCCGCTGGACACGCCCGGCACCGAGCTGCTGACGGGCGAACGCGCCGCGGGCCGCCTTCCGGTCCCGGCGGGGGCCGTCCGGGTCGTACGACTCGACGGCTGAGCCGGCTCCCCTCCGCCCGCGTGTGCCACGAGAGCCGTGGGCGGAGGGGTTCTCCTCCAGCCCCACCGGAGGACCCCCACCCCGTTCACGTCGAAGGGACGACGGACGATGAAGTTCCATCCCGGACGCACCACCAGGGCCCTGCTGCTGCCGCTCACGGCCGGGCTCGCCCTCGCCTTCCTGCCCGCCCAGACCGCGCAGGCCGCGAGCACCCTCACCAACGGCGGCTTCGAGTCCGACGGCACCGGCACGGCCACCCCCACCGGCTGGTCCGAGTACGGCGACACCGGCGCCTCGTACACCGAGGCGGGCGGCCACAGCGGCGGTTACCGGCTCACCCAGTACTCGTCCTCGGCCTACAAGGTGGAGACGTACCAGTACCTGTCGGGGCTGACCGACGGCAGTTACACGTTGACCGCGTGGGTCCGCTCGAGCGGTGGGCAGAACGCCGCGTACATGGCGCTCAAGAATTGCGGGAGTCCGGAGCAGCGTACCGATCTGCCCGTCTCGTCCAGTGGGTGGATCCGTATCGTCACGCCGATCAAGGTGACGAACAACCAGTGCACCATCAGCATCAACAGTGACGCGAACGCCGGCAACTGGATCAACGTTGACGATCTGACCTTCACGTCCGGTACCACCGGCACGTCCATCCACGGCGCCGACATCTCCTCCCTCGCCAAGAGCGAGGCCAAGGGCGGCATCTACAGGACCGCGTCCGGCACCACCGGCGACGCGCTCGCCATCCTGGCGTCGTACGGCATGAACTACGCCCGCCTGAAGGTCTGGGTGAACCCGGCCGACGGCTTCAACGACAAGACGCACGTCCTCGCCATGGCCAAGCGCATCAAGGCGCAGGGCATGAAGCTCCTGGTCGACTTCCACTACTCGGACACCTGGGCCGACCCCGGCGCCCAGACCAAGCCGGCCGCATGGACGGGCCACACATACAGTCACCTCAAGACGGACGTGTACAACCACACATACGACGTGTTGAACGCCTTGAAGGCTCAAGGCACCACCGCCGACATGGTCCAGATCGGCAATGAGATCAACGGCGGCATCCTGTGGTCCGAGGGATCCACGTCCAACTGGAGCCGGCTCGCCGGTCTGCTCAACTCGGGCTACGACGCGGCCAAGGCGGTCAGCTCCTCCACGGTCGTCGCATTGCACCTGGCCAAGGGCGGGGACAGGGCCGGCACCGAGACGTTCTTCGACAACGCGGTCGCGGGCGGCGTGAAGTTCGACGCGATCGGCCTGTCGTACTACGGCTACTGGCACGGTCCGCTCTCCGACTTCCAGACCACCCTGGACGACGCGGCCGCCCGCTACGGCAAGCCCGTCTTCGTCGCCGAGACCGCGTACCCCTTCACGCTGGCCGAGGGCGACTCGCTGGAGAACCAGATCGACACCGCCGCCAAGCTGGTCTCCGGCTACCCGGCGACGGTGGCCGGCCAGACCAAGTGGATGAACGACGTGGCGAGCATCGTGGAGGCCGTCCCGAACCACCGCGGCCTCGGTGTCTTCTACTGGGAGGCCACTTGGACCGCCGTCACCGGCAACGGCTGGGACCCGACCGACGCCACCTCCGGCAACGGCTGGGAGAACCAGGCCCTGTTCGGCTACGACGACAAGGCGCTGTCCTCAATGACGTGGTTCAGCCACCGCTGAACCACCGGTGACGGGCCCGGCCGCAAGGGGCGGCCGGGTCCGCGCCCATTTTCCAGGGTCATATGCACCCGCCTCGGTCGTACGGCCGTTCGGTACCGGACAACGACCGCCGAGTCCCGGACGCGACGGAGTCGGCCGGGCCACAGTGGGAACACTGCGTACGAGGAGGCCGGGGACGGAGGCGGACGGATGATGGGAACCCCCTCGGGCCGGATGCGGCAGACGATTCTGGAATGGCTCAAGGATCCGGCGACCCACTTCCCGGCGCCCCGCCGCCGCGACCTCGCCGAGACGGGAGTCACCGCGCGCGCCGTGGCCGCCAAGCTGGGCGTGCCCCGCCGGACCGCCCTCGCCCACCTGGACTTCCTCACCCGGCTCGGCCTGCTGCGCACCCGCCGCAGCTGTTGGGGCACCTGCTACCGGCGTGACGAGATCCGCATCGCGGAGGTCGCCCGGGTCTTCGAGAAGGGGTGGTGAGCCGAGCCCATGGACCGGCCTGCGGCACTGATCCCGCTCCACCACGTCGCCCTGGGCGCCCGCGGCCCCGAGGACGTCGTGGTGGACGGTCACGGCAGCGTGCTCACCGGAGTGGAGGACGGCCGGATCCTGCGCGTCCACGACGTCGGCGACCCGCGCACGGCCCGTGTGGAGGTGCTGGCCGAGACCGGCGGTCGTCCGCTGGGACTCGAACCGCTGCCGGACGGCGGCCTGCTGGTGTGCGACGCGGAACGCGGCCTGCTGCGCGTCGATCCCGCCGAAGGCGCCGCCGGCACCGTCCGCGTGCTCGCGGACTCGGTGGCGGGGGAGCGGCTCCGCTTCTGCAGCAACGTCGTCGCCCTGCCGGACGGCACCGTGTACTTCACCGTCTCCAGCCGCCGTTACCCTCTGGAGCACTGGATCGGCGACATCGTCGAACACACCGGCACCGGACGGCTGCTGCGCCTTCCGCCCGAGGGCGGCGAACCCGAAGTCCTGCTGGACGGGCTGCAGTTCGCCAACGGCCTGGCGGCCGGAGCCGACGGCTCCTTCCTGGTGATCGCCGAGACCGGAGCCTGCCGCCTCACCCGCTACCACCTCACCGGCCCGCGCACCGGGCACACCGACCTCTTCGCCACACTGCCCGGCATGCCGGACAACCTCTGGCGCGAGGGACCCGACGGCCCGCTCTGGGTGGCGCTCGCCAGCCCCCGCGTCCCACCGCTGCACCTCCTGCACCGCGCCCCGCCCGCCGTGCGCGGCGCCGCCGCCCGGGCCGCCGTACACGCGCCGTACCGCCCGAGCGCGACGATCGGGGCGGTGGCCCTCGACGACACCGGACGGACCGTCCGGCACCTCGCCCGCCGCCGCTCCCGCTTCCGCATGGTCACCAGCGTCTGCGCGAGCGGGGACCACCTCGTCCTCGGCAGCCTGTGGGAGCCCGGCGTCGCGGTCTGCGCGCGGACCGCGGCCCGCTGACACGGCGGTACGCTGGTGCCCGGCCGTGATCACCCGTCGGGGCAGGCCGAACAGGAGACGCAACCGCATGACAGCCCCGGAAGCCGAGAGCCTCCGTGTCCGCCCCACCCCACGGCGGCGGTCCGAGTGGCGTACCCAGATGCCCGTCGTCGCGGTGGTCGCCCTCGGCGGCGCCCTCGGCGCGTGCGCCCGCTACGGCCTCGCCCTGGCCTGGCCCACGCCACCCGGCGGATTCCCCTGGGCGACCTTCCTCACCAACGTCATCGGCTGCGCGGTCATCGGTGTCTTCATGGTGCTCATCACCGACGTGTGGGCCGCCCACCGCCTCGTACGCCCCTTCTTCGGCACCGGCGTGCTCGGCGGCTTCACCACCTTCTCCACCTACGCCGTCGACATCCGCAGGCTGGTCGACGCGGGCCGCCCGGGCCTCGGGCTCGTCTATCTCGCCGCGACGCTGTGCGCGGCCCTCGCCGCGGTGTGGCTGGCCTCGGTCGCCGCCCGCCGGGTGCTGATCGGGAGGAAGCGATGACGTCACTCACCGGCCGGGCTCTCAGGCTGACCGTCTACATCGGCGAGGACGACACCTGGCACCACAAGCCCCTCTACTCCGAGATCGTGCACCGCGCGCACGCGGCCGGACTCGCCGGGGCGAGCGTCTTCCGGGGCATCGAGGGCTTCGGCGCCTCCTCCCGCATCCACACCTCCCGCCTGCTGTCCCTGAGCGAGGACCTGCCCGTGGCGGTCGTCGTCGTGGACACCGAGGAGCGGGTGCGGGCGTTCCTGCCGCAACTCGACGAACTCGTCGACGAGGGGCTCGTCACCCTGGAGGAGTGCGAGGTCGTCCGGTACGTGGGACGCACAGGCGGCCCGGCCGGCACGGATCCGAAGGGTAAGAAGTCGTTGTGAACTGGCTGCTCGTCATCGCGGGGGCCGTGATCGGCGCGCCGCTGCGCTATCTCACCGACCGTGCCGTGCAGGCCCGTCACGACTCGGTCTTCCCCTGGGGCACCTTCGTGGTGAACGTCACCGGCTCCCTGATCCTAGGGCTGCTCACGGGCGCCTTCTCCGCCGGGGCGGCCGGGCCCCATCTGCAGCTGCTGGCCGGCACCGGATTCTGCGGGGCGCTGACGACGTACTCGACCTTCTCCTACGAGACCCTGCGGCTGACCGAAGCGGGCTCCGGCCTCTACGCTGCCGCCAACGTCGTGGCGAGCGTGGTGGCGGGGCTCGCCGCCGCCTTCGCCGGTGTCTCGCTCGCCGCCGCCGTGTGGGCCTAGGCGTTCACAAGAGCGCCAGGTGCAACAAGTACTGTCTACAACAATGTCGACCAACTCTCCTCAGAACTGGATCCCATGAGCGCCATCTCCGTCGGTCAGGCCGTCGTCCTCGGAGTAGTCGAGGGGGTGACCGAGTTCCTCCCGGTGTCCTCCACCGGTCACCTGAAGATCACCGAGGGGCTCATGAGCATCCCCGTCGACGACAAGTCCGTCGTCGGCTTCTCCGCCGTCATCCAGGTCGGCGCCATCGCCGCCGTGCTCGTGTACTTCTTCAAGGACATCAAGCGGATCGTCTCCGCCTGGTTCCGCGGTCTGACCAACCGCGAGGAGCGCTACCACCACGACTACAAGTTCGCCTGGTGGGTGATCGCCGCCACCATCCCGATTGTCCTGGTGGGTCTGGCGGCCAAGCCGCTGATCGACGGCGCGCTCGGCTCCCTCTGGGTGGTCGCCGGCTCCCTGATCGTCGGCTCCGCCGTGATGTGGTGCGCGGACCAGATGGGCCGGCACAAGCGCGGTGAGGACGACACGTCGTTCAAGGACGCGATGTGGGTCGGCTGCTCGCAGATCCTGGCCCTGCTCTTCCCCGGCTTCTCCCGCTCCGGCGCCACCATGTCCACCGCGCTCATCCTGGACCTGGACCGCGTCGCCGCCACGCGCCTGTCCTTCTTCCTCGGCATCCCGGCCCTGACCGGCGCCGGTATCTACGAGCTGAAGGACGCCCTCGGCGCGGGCGTCGGCGCCGCCCCGCTGGCCGTCGGCACCATCGTGTCGTTCGTGGTCGCCTACGCCTCCATCGCCTGGCTGCTGAAGTTCGTCGCCAAGCACTCCTTCAACGCCTTCGTGATCTACCGGATCGTCATCGGCGTGGGCCTGCTCGGCCTGCTCGCCACGGGCACGCTCAGCGCCTGACCGAACCCTCCTGATCACCCACGGGGTGCGGATGCCTGCATACAGGCGCCGCACCCCGTGAATGTTTCCTTACGGGACGCCTTGACAGCCCTGCCACGCAACCCGCAGGATCGCTCCGTGAACCTGTCAGACAGCCAGACAGGTGGCTCGGGTCCGCGGCGCATCAGCGCCATGGAAGCGGTCCTGGCCCACCTCCGCGACGCCATCGAACGCGGTGAGTACGCCATCGGCGACAAGCTCCCCTCCGAGGCCGAGCTGTGCCGCACCCTCGAGGTGTCCCGGCCCGTGCTGCGCGAGGCGCTGCGCGCGCTGCAGACGATGGGCCTCACGGTCTCCCGGACCGGCAAGGGCACCTTCGTCGTCGCGAACGCCGTCGAAGACCCCACGTTCGGCGACTACGCGGCCAGCGACCTGCTCGAGGTGCGCCGGCACATCGAGATCCCGGTCGCCGGATACGCGGCCGTGCGCCGCACCCCGGAGAACCTGGACCATCTGGCCCACCTGCTCGACCGCATGGAGCGGGAGACGGACACCACGGCCTGGGTCGCGATGGACACCCTCTTCCACCTCGCGATCGCCGAGGCCGCCCAGAACCCGGTCTTCCGCCGGGTCATCGAGGAGATCCGCGACGCACTGGCGCGTCAGTCGGCCTTCCTCAACGAACTGGGCGGCCGCCGCGAGCAGTCCAACCGCGAGCACCGCGCCATCGTCGAGGCGCTGATCGACGGTTCCGAACACGACGCCGTCCAGGCCATGAGCCACCACCTGGACCGCGTCGAGACGACCCTCACCGACATCGTGCGTCCCCAGCGGACGGACGACCTCCCCACGGAAGGCGGACCCGAGGCGTGAGCGAGCAGCACCTCAAAGACGAGACGCGCCCCTCGTCCGGCCATGTCGACGCCGGAGACGCCGGCTACAGCAAAGGCCTGAAGCACCGGCACGTCAACATGATCGCCATCGGCGGAGCCATCGGCACCGGCCTCTTCCTCGGCGCCGGCGGAAGGCTCGCCGACGCCGGGCCGTCCCTGTTCATCGCCTACGCCGTCTGCGGCGTCTTCGCCTTCCTGGTCGTACGCGCCCTCGGCGAACTCGTCCTGTACCGCCCGTCCTCCGGCGCCTTCGTGTCGTACGCGAGGGAGTTCCTGGGCGAGAAGGGTGCCTACACCGCGGGCTGGATGTACTTCCTGAACTGGGCGACCACCGGCATCGCCGACATCACCGCGGTCGCCACCTACACCCACTACTGGGGCATGTTCTCGGACATCCCTCAATGGTTGATCGCATTGATCGCCCTTGCGGTCGTCCTGACCGTCAACCTGATCTCGGTCAAGATATTCGGCGAACTGGAGTTCTGGTTCGCGATCGTCAAGGTCAGCGCGCTCGTGGTCTTCATGTGCATCGGCATCTTCCTGCTGGTCACCCGGCACCCGGTCGACGGCCACCACCCCGGCCCGTCCCTGATCACCGACAACGGCGGCGTCTTCCCCAACGGCCTGCTGCCGATGCTGCTGATCATCCAGGGTGTCGTCTTCGCCTACGCCTCCGTCGAGTTGGTCGGCGTGGCCGCCGGTGAGACCGAGAACCCCGAGAAGATCATGCCGAAGGCGATCAACTCGATCATGTGGCGTGTGGGCCTGTTCTACGTCGGTTCCGTCGTCCTGCTGTCCATGCTGATGCCCTGGAACACGTACAGCGCCGCCGAGAGCCCCTTCGTGACGGTCCTGTCGCACATCGGCATCCCCGCGGCCGGCGACGTGATGAACCTGGTCGTGCTCACGGCCGCCATGTCCTCGCTGAACTCCGGCCTGTACTCCACCGGCCGCATCCTGCGCTCCATGGCCATGAGCGGCTCGGCCCCGAAGTTCACCGCGCGGATGAGCCGCAGCCAGGTCCCGTACGGCGGAATCCTGCTCACCAGCGGTATCTGTGTCCTCGGCGTGGGCCTCAACTACGTCGTCCCCGCCGACGCGTTCGAGATCGTCCTCAACTTCGCCGCGATCGGCATCCTCGCGACCTGGGGCATGATCATGCTCTGTCACCTGCTGTTCTGGCAGAAGACCCGGAAGGGCGAGCTGACCCGGCCGTCGTACCGGCTGCCGGGCTCCCCCTGGACCGAAGTCGTGACGCTGGCGTTCCTCGCCTCCGTCCTGGTCCTCATGTACGCCGACGGCGGCGCCGGACGCACCACCGTGCTCTGTCTGCCGCTGATCGTCGCAGCGCTGGTCGCGGGCTGGTACGCCATCCGCGCCCGCATATCCCGCACGTCCACCGGCGCCGACGCGTGACCCGCGTACCGGCCGACCCCGACCCGTCGATGCAGGCAGTGATGTACAGCAGTTCCCCCGCCGACGCACCCGTCGTCCGCGAACCCCTCCATGCCCCCGTCGCCCACCTCGTCCGCGGCGGAGTCGTCGAGGGCATCCACTACGGCTCCGTCGTCGTCCTCGGCGCCGACGGCAAGGCGGACTTCCAACTCGGCGACATCGAGGCCGCCTTCTACCCGCGCTCGGCCGTCAAGCCCCTCCAGGCCGTGGCCATGCTGCGGGCCGGGCTGCCGCTCGACGGCGCACTGCTGTCGCTGGCCGCCGCGAGCCACTCCGGCGAGGAGCGGCACCTCGCCGGCACCCGGCGCATCCTCGAACTCGCCGGGCTCACCGAGGACCACCTGCGCAACGTCCCCGACATGCCGTTCGACCCGGTCGTCCGGGACGCCTGGGTGCGCGAGGGCCGCATGCCCTCCCGCCTCGCCCAGAACTGCTCCGGCAAGCACGCCGCCATGCTGTGGACCGCACAGCTCAACGGCTGGTCCCTGGAGGACTACCTCGACCCGCGGCACCCGCTCCAGCAGGCGATCCAGGAGATCGTCGAGGACCTGACCGGCCAGCGGGTCGCCCGGGTCACTGTGGACGGCTGCGGCGCGCCGCTGTTCTCCATCTCCCTGCACGGCCTCGCCCGCGCCCTGTCCCGGATCACCTCGGCCGCCCCCGGCACGCCCGAGGCCCGGGTCGCCGACGCGATGCGCTCACACGCCGAGATGGCCTCCGGCTCGGGGCGCGATGTCGCCGCGCTGATGCGGGCCGTGCCCGGATTGCTGGCCAAGGACGGCTTCGAGGGCGTGCAGGTCGCTGCCCTGCCTGATGGCCGGGCCATCGCGGTGAAGATCGCCGACGGGGCGAATCGGGCGCGGATTCCGGTTGCGGCCGCGGCGCTCGCCCGTGCGGGCGTGGACCCCGAGTTGCTGACCGAGTTCGCCGGAGAGCCGTTGCTCGGGGGTGGGGAGCCGGTGGGTTGTGTGCGTGCGGTGCGTGCGCTCGATCCGGTTCCGTTCACTGCCTGCGCGTAGTTCGCCGCATACCAATGGGGACTGCGGGTCGTCGCCGGGCTGCCGGCCATCTGTGGTTGATCGCGCAGTTCCCCGCGCCCTTTACGGGGCGCTCTCACCTCCGTACCTCAGAAAGAGGACCGTACCCTCATGACCGCCGCCACCACGCGCAGTGAGCACGACCTGCTCGGCGACCGTGACGTACCCGCCGACGCCTACTGGGGTGTGCACACCCTGCGCGCGACGGAGAACTTCCCCATCACCGGCACCCCGATCTCCGCCTACCCGCATCTGATCGACGCCCTGGCCGCCGTCAAGGAGGCCGCCGCTCTCGCCAACGAGGAACTGGGCCTGCTGGCGCCGGAGAAGGCGCGCGCGATCGTCGCCGCCTGCCAGGAGATCCGGGCGGGCAAGCTGCACGACCAGTTCGTCGTGGACGTCATCCAGGGCGGCGCCGGCACGTCCACCAACATGAACGCCAACGAGGTCGTGGCCAACCGGGCGCTGGAGCTGCTCGGTCACGCCAAGGGCGAGTACATGTATCTGCACCCCAACGAGGACGTCAACCTCGGTCAGTCGACCAACGACGTCTACCCGACCGCCGTCAGGACAGCGACGGTGTTCGCGGTCCATGGACTGCTCAGGGCGATGGCCGTACTGCAGGACGCCTTCGCCCGCAAGGCCGTCGAGTTCCGTGACGTGCTCAAGATGGGCCGTACACAGTTGCAGGACGCAGTGCCGATGACGCTCGGTCAAGAATTCTCCGCGTTCGCCGTCATGATCGAGGAGGACCGCAGCCGTCTTGCCGAGGCCGTCGAGTTGATCCATGAGATCAACCTCGGTGCCACGGCGATCGGTACGGGCCTCAACGCCCCGGCCGGGTACGCGGAGGCCGCCCGCCGGCACCTGTCCGCGATCACCGGGCTGCCGCTGGTCACCGCCGCCAACCTGGTCGAGGCCACCCAGGACTGCGGTGCCTTCGTGCAGATGTCCGGAGTGCTGAAGCGGATCGCGGTCAAGCTCTCCAAGAGCTGCAACGACCTGCGGCTGCTGTCCTCCGGGCCCCGCGCCGGCCTCGGTGAGATCAACCTGCCGCCGGTGCAGGCCGGATCGTCCATCATGCCGGGCAAGGTGAACCCGGTGATCCCCGAGGTGGTCAACCAGGTCGCCTTCGAGGTGATCGGCAACGACGTCGCCGTCACCATGGCCGCCGAGGCCGGACAGCTCCAGCTCAACGCCTTCGAGCCGATCATCCTGCACTCCCTGTCGGAGTCCATCACGCACCTGCAGCGCGCCTGCCTCACCCTCGCCGAGCGCTGCGTGTCCGGCATCACCGCCAACACCGAGCGGCTGCGCGCCACCGTGGAGAACTCCATCGGCCTGGTCACCGCCCTCAACCCGCACATCGGCTACACCGCCGCCACCGACATCGCCAAGGAGGCTCTCGTCACCGGTCGGGGCGTGGCCGAACTGGTCCTGGAGAAGGGCCTGTTGCCGGCCGAGCGGCTTGCCGAGCTGCTGCGCCCCGAGGTCGTCGCAGGCAGCGGGGCACCTGCTGCCTGACCTGCGGTTACGGGCAGATGTCAACCAGTTCGCGAGTGGGCCCCAGGGCCGGTCCGGAGGCACAATGGTGATCATGACAACGACGTCGTCCCTCACCTTCCTGCCGGTCCTGGAGCGCATCGCCGAGGAGATCGAGCGCACGCCCGGCCGCGGCCGGGCCGCCGACTACATCCCGGCCCTCGCCGCCTGCGATCCCCGCAGCTTCGGCATGGCCGTCGCCGAGCTGGACGGCACGGTGTACGGGGTCGGGGACTGGCGCCGCCCCTTCTCCACGCAGTCCATCACCAAGGTCTTCACGCTCGCTCTGGACCTGGCCCGCGAGGGCGACGAACTCTGGGAGCACGTGGGCCGCGAGCCGTCCGGCAACCCGTTCAACTCCCTGGTCCAGCTGGAGTACGAGAACGGCATCCCGCGGAATCCTTTCATCAACGCGGGCGCCCTCGTCGTCACCGACCGGCTGCAGACCCGCACCGGAGACGCGGCCGGTGAGCTGCTGGCCTTTCTGCGCGCCGAGAGCGGCAACCCCGAACTCGACTTCGACAAGGAGGTCGCCGCCTCCGAGACCACGCACGGCGACCGCAACGCCGCACTCGCCCACTTCATGGCGTCCTACGGCAACATCGACAACGACATTCCCGTCCTGCTCGACCAGTACTTCCGGCAGTGCTCCATCGCCGCGTCCTGTGCCGACCTGGCCCTCGCCACTGGCTTCCTCGCGCGGCACGGCATCCGCGCCGACGGCAGCCGGCTGCTCACCCGCAGCCAGGCCAAGCAGGTCAACGCGGTGATGCTGACCTGCGGGACGTACGACGCGGCCGGGGACTTCGCCTACCGCGTGGGGCTGCCCGGCAAGAGCGGCGTCGGCGGCGGGATCATCGCGGTCGTGCCGGGCCGGTGCACCCTGTGCGTGTGGAGCCCGGGCCTGGACGAGCGCGGCAACTCGGTGGCGGGGGTGGCGGCCCTGGACCGCTTCACGACGCTCACCGGGCTGTCGGTGTTCTGACGGCACCCGCAGCCGACGCGCCCCACCTACCGGTTACATCGTCGCCCCCGCCCGGCAGGGCTGTCGTCGCCTTTCGGCCACCCGGCGTTGACACGCTGAAGCAGTGTTGGCCATGGCATTCCCCGTCGATCTCCGCCGCTGCCAGGTGCTCGGGCTGGCCGGCACCGCCTTTCTCGCACTGGGCGGTGAGACGGCCGGTGCCCTGCCCGTGCAGGATCTCCTGGCGCCCGCCTCGGCGCAGGCCGCGCTCGGCCTGGTCGGCGTGTACTTCGGCGTCGTCCTGCTGATAGCGGCCTGGGTGCTCCTCGGCCGCCTGGTGCGCGGCCCCCAGCCGCCCACCCCGCGCGCCCTGCTGCTGGTGCTCGCCGTGTGGACGGCACCGCTGCTGCTCGCACCGCCGCTGTTCAGCCGGGACGTCTACAGCTATCTCGCGCAGGGCGCCATGGTCGACGCCCACATCGACGTCTACGCCCACGGCCCGGCCCAGCTCGGCGGCCCGCTCGCCGACGAGGTGGCCCCGATGTGGCAGCACACCGGCGCCCCCTACGGCCCCGCCTTCCTGGCCCTGGCCTCCGCGCTGTCCGGACTGACCCGCGGCCAACTGCCCGAAGGCCTGCTCGGCATGCGCCTGGTCGCCCTGCTCGGCGTGGCCCTGATGGCGGTGGCACTGCCCCGCCTCGCCCGGCACAGCGGCGCCGACCCGGCCGCCGCCCTCTGGCTCGGCGCCCTCAACCCGCTCGTCCTGCTGCACCTGGTCGCGGGCGCCCACAACGACGCCCTGATGCTCGGTCTGCTGGGGCTCGGCCTGGTCGCAGCGCGGGGTGACCGCCCGGCCGACGGTGTCCTCGGAGCCGTCCTCGTGACCCTGGCCGCCCTGGTCAAAGCGCCGGCCGCGCTCGGCCTGCTGGCGGTCGTGGCCCTCCAGGCCCGCTCCGGCCGCCGCCCGCTGCCGGCCGTACTGACCGCGGCGGCCGCCTCCGCCGTGACGACGGTCGCCGCCACGGCCGTCGCCGGCACCGGGTACGGCTGGATCGGCGCCCTGGCCACCCCGGTCTCCCCCCACAACTGGGCCCTGACCAGCCTGCTCGGCCGCGCCACCGGTGCCCTGCTGGAGCACCTCGGCAGCAGCCTGGCCCCGCTGGCCGTGCCGGCCTGGCATCTGCTGGGCCTCGCCGCCACCGCCGTCGCAGTAGCGCTGATATGGCTCCGACTGCGCGTCAGGCCGGTGTACGCGCTCGGGCTCAGCCTGCTGACGGTCGCCGTGTTCGGCCCGGCCATCCGCCCCTGGTACGTGCTGTGGGGCCTGTTCCTCATCGCCGCCGCCGCGCCCAGCACCTCGGTACGGCACCGGGTCGCGGCCCTGGCCGGCGTCCTCGCCCTCGCCGTGCTGCCGAGCGGTGGCCCGGCCGACCTCGGGCAACTCGTGCTCGCCGTCTCCGGCGGGGTCCTCGGCGTCGTCGTGCTGTGGCAGGCCCACCAGGCGGCTCAGGCCCCGGCCCCGGGACGCATGGCGTGAGGGGGCCGCGTACGACCAGGGGCCGTCTGCTCCTGGTCCTCGTCCTCGGCGCCGCGGTCACCGTCTTCACGGCGACCGTGCCCCTGCTGCGTGACTTCTTCGACCTGCGTGTCTACTACGGCACCGTGCACACCTGGGCGCACCACGGCGGACGGATCTACGACTACCAGGTGCCGGGCACCTCGTACGGCTTCACCTATCCGCCGTTCGCCGCGGTCGCCATGCTGCCGCTGGCGCTGCTGGACCGTACGTCGGCGATCGCGGCGTCCCTGCTGGTCAACCTGGCCGCGCTGGCGGTGATCCTGCGGATCCTGGCCGGCCCCGACTGGCGGCGGCACGGCTGGTACCGCTGGTCGCTGTGCCTGTGCCTGCTCGCGCTGTTCGAGCCGCTGCGGGACACCTTCAGCTTCGGCCAGGTGAACCTGGTGCTGCTCGCCCTCGTCCTGGGGGACTGCCTGCTGCTGGCGACCGGCCGGGAGCGCTGGGCGGGCGCCGGGATCGGGCTCGCCGCCGCCGTGAAGCTCACCCCCGCCCTGTTCATCGGCCTGCTGCTGCTCGCCGGTAGGCGCCGGGCGGCCGGCGTCGCGACGGCCGTGGCCGCCGCGGCGACCGCGCTGGCCGCCTGGGCGGACCCCCCGGCGTCCCGGTTCTACTGGACCGAGGCGCTCTGGGACACCGGCCGGGTCGGCCGGCTCGGCTATGTGTCGAACCAGTCGCTCCAGGGTGTGCTGGCCCGCCTCGGCGAGCCGGGCCGCCCGCTGTGGGCGACGGCGGTCCTGCTCACCCTGTGCGTCTGGGCCTGGCGGGCCCGTCAGGCGGTGCGGGCCGGTGACTGGACGGCGGCCTTCGCGCTGACCGGGGCGGCGGCCTGCCTGGTCAGCCCCATCACCTGGGTGCACCACCTGGTGTGGCTGCTGCCGTCGTTCGCCGTGCTGCTGCGCGCCGGGCACCCGCGGATCGCGGGCGCCCTGTACGCGGTGCTGTGCACGAGCGTGGTCTGGCTGTGGTTCGACGACGCCTCCGGCATCGGCGGCTTCCTCGGCAGCAACACCTACACCTGGATCACGCTGGGCCTGCTGCTCGGCCTGCCGACGGGTCAGTCGCGCGGGGTGCGCCTGCCCCGGGCCCGCAGCACCACCACCACGGCGCCGCGCAGCGCCACGACCGCGGTGCCGGCGACGAGTCCCGAGAGCCCCGCGAGGACGGCGGGGCCCGGCCAGCCCGAGCCGTCGTCCGGTGCCTGCGACGTGGCCGCGGCCACCGGTTTGGCCGGCACCGCGGGCCGCGGCCTGACGCGCAGCCCGTCCAGCGAGCCGACCGGGTCCACCCGGCCGGCCGCCGCGAAGCCCCAGTCGAGCAGCTCGCGCGCCTCCTGGTACACCGCCAACCCGCCGCCCACCTGAGGGTTCATCACGGTCACCACCAGCGTGCGGCCGCCATGGCGGGCCGCGGCCACCAGGGTGTTGCCCGCTTTGGTGGTGTAGCCGTTCTTGATGCCGATCAGCCCGGGGTACTTGCTCACGCCGTTCGCGCCGGTCAGCAGCCGGTTGGTGTTCCTGATGCCGTACGTCGAGCCGTCACCGGGGAAGTACGCCTCGGCGGTGGAGCAGTACCGGGCGAAGTCGGGATTGCGCAGGCCCTCCCGGCCGAAGACCGCCAGGTCGTAGGCGGAGGACACCTGGCCTTCGGCGTCGTAGCCGTCGGGGGAGACGACATGGGTGTCCATGGCGCCGAGCGAGCGCGCCTTGACCTGCATCTGGGCGGCCGTGGCCTCCCAGCCGCCGTTCAGCGAGGCGAGGACATGCACGGCGTCGTTGCCGGAGTTGAGGAAGACCCCGCGCCACAGGTCGGCCACCCGGTAGGTGAGTCCCTCCTTGACGCCGACCAGGCTGCTGCCCTGGCCGATGTCCGCCAGCTCCGCGTTGCGCACGGTGTGCCGCATCCCGGCGGGCAGGGCGGGCAGCACGGTGAGGGCGAACAGGGTCTTCAGGGTGCTCGCGGGCGGCAGCTTGCGGTGCGCGTCGCTCGCCGCCAGCACCGCCCCGCTGCCGGCGTCGGCCACCACCCAGGACAGCGCCGACACGTCCGGCAGCTCGGGCGCGTCCGGGTGCGGCCGGACCAGGGTGCCGGAGCGGTAGAGCTGGTTCGGCCCGGGCATCGCCGCCCCGGGCCCGGGCGGGGCGGGTTGCCCGGCACGGGGAGCGGCGGAGGCGGTGGCCGGGGTGAGTGCCAGCACGCCCGCCACGCACAGGGAACAGGCCGAAACGGCCACCCGATGAGAAAGTCCGCTGATCATGTGATCAACGTACGAACGAGTTGGCCATCCCTCGCGTTGGAAGGGCCGTTCGGCCCACGCGAGCAACCCGTAAGCCGCACCCGGCCGCCTCCGGGCGGGCTCAGCCGGCGGGCAGGGTGGGCCGGATCTGCCGCAGGAACGCGGCGTTGTCGGGGGTGGCGCGCAGCCGCTCCAGGAGGGTCTCCAGACCGGACGGCCCGCCCTCGCGGGAGCGCAGGACGCGGCGCAGACCGTGTACGGCCGTCAACTCGGCCGGAGTCAGGAGCAGTTCCTCGCGGCGGGTGCCGGTGGCGTCGAGGTCCACGGCGGGGAAGAGACGCCGGGCGGCGGCCTCCCGGTCCAGGCGCAGCTCCATGTTGCCCGTGCTCTTCAGCTCCTCGAAGTAGTAGCCGTCGGCGCGGGAGCCGGTGTCCACCAGGACGGTGGCGAGGATCGTCAGGGAGCCGCCCTCCTCGGCCTGGCGGGCGGCGCCGAAGAACCGCTTGGGGCCGATCAGCGCGCCCGCGTCGACACCGCCGCTCAGGGTGCGGCCGCCGGCGGCGGAGGCGTTGTTGTGCGCCCGGCACAGCCGGGTCAGCGAGTCCAGCAGGATCACGACGTCCTCGCCGGCCTCCACCAGGCGCTTGGCCCGCTCGACGACCAGCTCGGCCAGAGCGATGTGCTCCTTGGGCGTCCGGTCGAAGGTGGAGGCGTACACCTCGCCGCGCACCGAACGGCCCATCTCGGTGACCTCCTCGGGACGCTCGTCCAGCAGCAGGACGATCAGCCGGGACTCGGGGTGGTTGCCGGCCACGGCGGCGGCCAGCTGCTGGAGCAGCACCGTCTTGCCGCTCTTCGGCGGGGCCACGATCAGTCCGCGCTGGCCCTTGCCGAGCGGCGCGAACAGATCGGTGACGCGCCCGGCGACTCCGGACGCGGGGTGTTCGAGGCGGATGCGCTCGTGCGGGTGGAGCGGGGTGAGGTCGCGGAAGTGGCGCCGGCCGCGGAGGTCCGCCGGGGCGTGTCCGTCGACGCGGGTGACCTCGGTCAGGGCGCGCCGGTCACCCCGTACGCCTTCGACGAGGTCGCCCTTGCGCAGCCCGTGGCGCCGGATCAGGGCCGGGGAGAGCTGCGGGTCGGCGGGGGCGGGCAGGAGGCTCGGGCCCCTCAGGTGCCCCTTGCCCTGCGTGTCGATGTCGAGGACGCCGGTGACGAGCCGGGGGGCCGGGGCCTGCCGGGCCACGGGAGGGTGTTCGAGTGTGGTGGTCATGGTGGGTGTCCTTTCGCGGACGGAACGAAGCAGAGGTGGGAAGGGGGGGGAGAGGCCGCGAACGGGAGGCTGGACAGCTGCCTCCGGGCGGCGGGAACGGCACCTCGGGTACGGCGGAAACGCCCTGGTCACGAGGTGGTGCAGAGAAGAAGCCCGGGCCGGTCGGAAGCCTCGGCCGAGGGGCTGATGGAGAGAACAGCGGCATCGGTGTCCGTACGACGGGACACGCACACGCGCTGATCGCACTATACCCGTGCGCTCGCTTCGGTCAACATGACGCCGCCCGCGTCCATTCCCGCCCGGGCCGCACGGCTCGTCCGGCGACCGCGGTCCCTGGCGGGGCGCGCTTCCATAACGCCGAAGCGCTCAACTGCAGTCCGTGAGCGGGAAGTTGAGCCACTGCGTACCTGATCGCGCCCGCGGTGGTGATGAGCAGGAAAGCGCCTGCGCGCGGCCGGCGCCCCGCATCGCATCCGGGTCAACGCCATGGCCCCCGGCATGACCCCGCGCCCAGCCCGTCGGTGCGAGCCGCCGTGGACATGGGGGGGCCGGAACCGTCCCCCTGGCCCTCCGCGCAGGTCCGTCAGGTCATGGAACCGCATCAGATGTCCCCAGACCATAACGATCCCGGACGTCGGGGGACTTGACCGTCAACCTGAGACTATGTTCAAGACATGTCCACGCCACCGCAGCCCCCGCAGCCGGCCGGCCGGCCGGCTCCGCAGCCCCAGCAGCCCGCGCAGGCGCCGGCCGTCCCGCCGCAGCCGACGGCCTACCCCTACCCGAACCCGCAGTCGCCGCCGCCGGGCAACTTCTACGCCCAGCCCACGCTGGTCGGCCGGCCCACCGACCAGCAACAGCTGGAACAGCCGGGCCAGTTCGGTCAGCCGGGACAGCCGGGCCAGTTCGGTCAGCCGGGTCAGCCGCAGCCGGGGAACCCCTATGCCCAGGCCGCTCAGTTCGGGGGTGCGATGCCGCCCGTCCCTCCGTCCGGTGGCGGCGGGGCGGGCAAGGCGCTGCTGTGGGCCGCGGTAGGTGCGGTCGTCGCCTCCGCCGCCTGGGCGGGCGGTGTCCTCCTCATCGGCGGCAAGGGCGACAGCGCGGATCTGCGTGGCTACTCGGCGCCCGCCAACCTCTGCTCCAGCGCCGACTACTCCTCCTTCAAGGACGAGTACCCCCAGGACGGCTCCTCGCCGACCAAGAGCTCCCTCAAGAACGCGGCATTGGACGAGGGTTACTGCTACGTGGACCTGAAGAAGACGGGCTCCTCGTATGCCGACGCCTTTCTGTCCATGCAGCTCGACCTGCACAAGAAGACCGATCCCGGGCCCGAGTTCACGGCCCTGTGGAAGAACTACGGTGACAGCCACACCGGTTACGACGTCTCGCCGGTCAGCGGCATCGGCGACGAGGCCTACCTGGTCAGCCAGGACACCACCAGAGGCTCGTCCGGCAGCGGTTCCCGCTATGCCACGCTCGCCGTCCGCGACGGCTGGGTGACGTACACGATGAGCTACAGCGCCTACCTCACCTCGTACGACCAGGACAAGAACCCGCCCGCGCTCGGCGACGTGGACGACTGGCTGAAGAAGGACGCCAAGGCGACGCTGGGGCAGCTCAAGGGCTGACCCTCAGGTCCTGCCCGGCGCGTTCGTGACGGACGAACGCCGGGTTCGCGGAGGCCGGCTCCGGGGCCGCCGCCCTGGAGTGTGCTCACGCCGACCGTGCCTCCGCCTCCTTCACGATCTCGTCGAACCGCGCACCCATGGCCTCGGCGAGGGCGTGCGCCCCGGACAGCGGGCGGACCATGACCATGAGCTCGTCGATCAGGCCGTCCTCGTTCACATGGAGGAAGTCGCAGCCGGTCAGCTCGCGGTCGCCCACCCGGGCGGTGAACACCAGCGCGTGGTCGGGCGCGGCCGGGTCGCCGATCTCCCGGACGTACCGGAAGTCCTCGAAGACCTGGGAGACCGCGCGCAGGATCGCCGCGGTGATCGCCTTGCCCGGATACGGCTTGAAGACGACCGGGCTGGTGAAGACGACGTCCTCGGCCAGCAGCGCCTCGACCGCATCGATGTCGCCGGCCTCGACCGCGGCGCGGAACGCATGCATCGGATCACCTCGCAGAGTCAATGAGCTTAGTCAATTAATTGAATAGGTGCGGATGAGATTAATCAACGGCTGCTAGCCTTGTCCATATGTCGCTCAAGTACGCCGTCCTCGCAGCCCTGCTGGAGGGCGAGGCCTCGGGCTATGAGCTGTCGAAGTCGTTCGACGTCTCGCTCGCGAACTTCTGGCCCGCCACCCCGCAGCAGCTCTACCGGGAGCTGGAACGGCTGGCGCAGGACGGACTGGTCCAGGCCCGGACTGTGCAGCAGGAGCGCCGGCCGAACAAGCGGATGTTCACGCTCACCGAGGCGGGCCGGGCCGAGCTGGACGCCTTCGCCGCCGAGCCGCCGAAGCGGCCCACCGCCATCCGCGACGAACTCCTCATCAAGATCCAGGCGATGGACGGCGGCGACCCGGAGATCACCCGCGCGCTGATCGAGGAGCGCATGGGCTGGGCGCGCGGAAAGCTCGACCGCTACCGGCGGGTGCAGCGCGGCCTCCTCGGCGGCCGGACCGAGGACGAGTACCTCCGCGACGCCGACCGGGTCGGCCCGTACCTCACCCTCATGGCCGGGATCGGCTTCGAGGAGGAGAACCTGCGCTGGTGCGAGCGGGTGCTCGCGGTCCTGGCGCAGCGCGTGGCCCTAGGCTGAGGGGATGTTCGGTCCCGAAGGCCCCGGCCTGCGTGAACTCGCCGTACAGGCGCTGTCGTCCGTCGAGCACGGGTACGACCTGCTCGCCCCGAAGTTCGACCACACGCCTTTCCGGACGCCCGACGACGTCCTGGAGTCCGTGGCGAAGGCGCTCACCCCGCTCGGCCCGTTCGAGGACGGACTCGACCTGTGCTGCGGCACGGGCGCGGGCGCCGAGGTGCTCACCGGGCTGTGCCGCCGGAGCGTCACCGGGGTCGACTTCAGCGCGGGCATGCTGGACGTCGCCCGGCACCGGGTGCGGCCCGGCGGCGGGCCCGAGGTCGCCTGGGTGCGCGGCGACGCCCGAGCCCTGCCGTTCGCGGCCGCCTTCGATCTCGTCGTCTCCTTCGGGGCCTTCGGCCACTTCCTGCCGCGCGAACTGCCAGGTCTGTTCGCCCAGGTCCACTCCGTGCTGCGGCCGGGCGGCCGGTTCGCCTTCCCGGTGCTCGCCCCGCCCCGTCCGACGCAGGCCGGCTTCTGGCTGCTGCTCGGTTTCGACGCGGTGATGCGGGTGCGCAACGCGCTGTGGCGGCCGCCGTTCGTCATGTACTACCGGGCCTTCCGGCTCGGTGGCGTGCTCGGCGAGCTGGGCCGGGCCGGGTTCAGCGTCGAGCTGCACCCCCTGCCCGAGTTCGGGCGGCGCGGCGACGGCAGCCCACGGGCCCGGCTGGTGGTGGCCCGGCGGACTCAGCCGGCCGCGGGCAGCGTGAACTCGTAGACCAGCGCGTCCCGTTCGGCGTCCACCACCAGATCCGTGATCTCCAGCGGCCGGGCGTACTGGTCGTGCACCCGCCGGGTCACCCGCACCGAGGAGGCGCCGTCGACCTGGGTGATGGAATCGCGGTGGTGCAGGGACAGGCCCGCCTTGCGCATCCAGTCGTAGGCCCGCCGCAGCTGCGCGGGAGTGGTGCCGTCGGCCCGGCCCCGGTAGCGGGCCAGCTCCGCCACCTCGGCCAGGGCCACCGCCGAGAACGACGACACCGCCGTCCGCAGCGACCGGCCGTCCGGCGTGGCCGACCGGTAGCGGTGCACCAGCGTGGGCCGGTGCGGGGCCAGGCCCAGCGCCCGCGCGTGCTCCTCCGGCGGCGCCTCCCAGGTCACCGTGGCCCGGTCGACCGCGGACGGGTCCGCCGAGCGGGCGCCCAGCGGGAAGGCCGGCGTCCCCGGCGTCGCGACCGGCCGGGCGGGCAGCGTGGCATGGCTGCCCCGGCGGTCGGTGGAGACGGCACCGCTGCGCCGCAGCACCTCCAGCGCCTGCCGGACGGTCTCCCGGCTGACCTGGAAGTAGGCGGCCAAGTGCCGTTCGCCCGGCAGCCGTTCGCCCGGCGGGATGGTGCCGGCGCGCAGTTCGTCGAGGAGCAGCGCCGCGATCCTTCCGTACAGGGGCCGGTCGTCGCTCAGGGCGGGTTCGTGCGGGGTGGTGCGGGCCATGCCGCGCCCTCCTGTTGTGACAAGACGTAGTCGTGCGGGCTCGTTGCGCGACCACACTTAGCATTGGTCTAAACCACGAGGGAAGAGCGGTCTGCCGGTTCGGCCGAAACCCGCCCGCGCGATCACGCCGTCACAGGGCGCTGTACAGGGCGTCGATCAACGCCATCTTCCGTGGGTCGTCGGCGATGCGCGGCCCCATGCGGTTCATCACGTACCCCAGTGACACGCCCGCCTCCGGGTCGGCGAGCCCGCACGAGCCGCCGAACCCGTCATGACCGAAGGCCCGCGGATTCGGGCCGTACGATCCCTGCGGACCGCTCAGCCACAGACCGAGCCCCGCCTCGGTCTCGCGCTCGAAGCCCGCGCCCAGCACCAGATCGCGGCAGCTTCCCTGGCCCTCGCGCACCCGCTCCGCCGCCTCCGGCGACAGAAGGCGCCGCTCGCCGTGGCGACCGCGCCCGGCGAAGACGCCGTACAGTGCGGCGACCGCGCGTGCGGTGCCGTGCCCGTTCGCCGCGGGAATCTCCGCCGCCCGCCACTCGGGCGTGTTCGCCTCGGCCGCGCCGACCAACGGATTCGCCAGCGCCGCCAGCGCGGCGGGCACCAACTGGCTGAAGACCGCCGCCTGTTCACCGCGGGAGGCGGTCGGCGGACGCACCAGCTCGGCCGCCCGGCCCGCCTCCTTCGCCGGCAGCCCGACCGTGAAGTCGATCCCGAGCGGCCCGGTCACCTCCCGCTCCAGGAAGGCCCCCGGCCGCAGCCCCGAGATCCGCCGGACGACCTCGCCGACCAGGTGGCCGTACGTCAGCGCGTGATAGCCGGAGCGGGTGCCCGGCTCCCACCACGGCTCGGTCGCCGCCAGCCGCGCGGTCGTCAGCTCCCAGTCGTACAGGTCCGCCAGGGAGTGCGGTTCGCGCAGCCCGGACAGCCCGGCGCGGTGCGACAGCAGATGCCGTACGAGCACCTTCTCCTTGCCGGCCGCCGCGAACTCCGGCCAGTACAGGGCCACGGGTGCGTCGAGGTCGAGCAGTCCCCGGTCGGCGAGCAGATGCGCGCACAGCGCCACCGGGCCCTTGGTGGTCGACCACACGTTCACCAGCGTGTCCCGCTGCCACGGCCGGGTGCCGGCCGCGTCCGCCCAGCCGCCCCACAGGTCCACCACGGTGGTGCCGTCGACGGTCACCGTCACCGCGGCGCCGAGTTCGCCCCGCTCCCGGAAGTTGTCCCCGAACGCCTCCCGCACCGCCGCGAAGCGCGCGTCGCAGTGGCCGTGGACCTGTGTCTCGTGCGCGGACATGGGACCTCCGTCGTCGCCGGAAACCCGGGCCGCGACGCCGCGACCAGGGTGCCCCGAACGTACCGACTGGTCGGACCGGAGGGAAGTGTCCGGCACGCTCTCACGCCCGCCCGCCGCCTCAGGCGTACGACCGCAGCCAGCGCAGCTTCTCCGCCTCGTGGAAGGGACCGCCGCCCTCGTGGTCGTTGAAGTCGTAGACCTCGATCGCCTTGTCCTCGTGCGCCCATGCGTTGAACGCGGCGAACACGGTCGACGGCGGGCAGGTCTGGTCCTCCAGCGCCGCCGAGAAGAGGGCCGGGGCCCGGCCGCGGGCCGCGAAGTGGGCCCCGTCGAAGTAGGACAGCGTGCGCAGCACCTCCGCCGAGCGGCCCCGGTGCGTCTTGAGGAACAGGCCGATCTCGCGGTAGGGGTGCCGGTCCGTCAGCGTCGTCGCGCGCGGGAAGTCGCACAGGAACGGCACGTCCGGCGCCACCGCGACCAGGTCGGGGACCAGACCGCCGACGGCCAGGGTGAGGCCGCCGCCCTGACTGGCGCCGAGCGCCACGGTCCGGCCCGAGTCGGTCAGCGGGTGCGAGCGGGCCGCCTCGACGGCGCGTACGGCGTCCGTGTACACCCGGCGGTAGTAGTAGTTCTCCGGCGCGTCGATGCCCCGCGTCATGAAGCCGGGGTACGCCGGGGCCGCGCCCACCGGGTCCGCCGTGCCGCCCCCGGCGCCCCAGGCGCTGCCCTGACCGCGGGTGTCCATCACGAAGTGCGCCCGGCCCGTCGAGGCCCACAGCAGGCTCTCGTGCGGCAGCCCGCGCCCGCCGCCGTAACCGACGAACTCCACGATCAGCGGCAGGGGTTCGGCCGCGCCGGCCGGCAGCCGGAGCCAGCCCCTGACCGGGTGGCCGCCGAACCCCGCGAACGTCACGTCGAACACCTGGACCGTCGA
Organism: Streptomyces sp. NPDC001153; assembly: GCF_053598315.1. Taxonomy (NCBI): domain Bacteria; kingdom Bacillati; phylum Actinomycetota; class Actinomycetes; order Kitasatosporales; family Streptomycetaceae; genus Streptomyces; species Streptomyces sp. NPDC001153. The sequence goes on along the minus strand of NZ_JBSFJZ010000001.1, from coordinate 193,072 downwards.
CAGCCCGGTGTCCACCGGCTCGAAGCGGGCGTCCAGCTCGTGCTCGCGCGCCTCCTCGAGGGTCTTGGCCCAGAAGGCGTCGAAGTCCTCGGGCTCGGTGGACTCGCTGCGGTGCTCGCGAAGTTCGTCCAGGGGCAGGTCGAACAAGGCCATGTACAACCACCTTTGCGAAGGGAGACTGCGTCAGCTCACCGTACGTGGGTGCCGGAGACCTGACCAGTAAGCGTTTGCCCCCGCCCGGCGGCCGGGCACCTGCCCTCACGCCCGCGGCTGGGTCCACCTCGGTCCCGTCCGCGCCCACTCCCGTTCCCACTCCGCCAGCCGGTGGCGCAGCGCGATCCGGCGCTCCACGGCGTGTCCGAGCAGCACCACGGCCGCCGTACCGCCCGCCGCGACCAGGCCGACGGTCACCGCGTGCTGCCACACCGCCGCGTCGTCCGGCGGCGGCGCGACACTGCGGCCGCCCTCGTCGAACCACACCGAGACCGTGTCACCGGTATGAGTGCCCGCCGGCACCCGGGCCCATGCCGTACGGGTCCCCTTGCCGGGCTCGGTCCAGCGGACCTGGGCGCGGTACGCGTACGCGCGCCCGCCCTGCTCGGTGGAGAGCCGCTCGGGCGGGGCGCCGATCACCTGCGCGCGGATCCGGTGGCGCTCGGCCCGCTGGGCCGCCGCGATGGCACGGGCCGTGTCATGCGCGCGCAGGCCCGCGGCCGCGCCCGCCAGCGGTGTGACGACGAAGAGCAGGACGGCCACGATCAGCATCGTCCAGGCCTCCACGACATCCGAGCGGCGCCGCAGCGGATTGCGCTGCCAGCGCCAGCCACGCACCCGGGTACGCATGTCCACCTCCTCGCACCGTCGGAGCCGGAGAGCCGACGAGCCGGTCCAGACGGCCCGTCACCCCCGCCGCTCACGCACACGAGCGTCCACACCCGTTTCGTACCCCGTACGGAGCACCTCGCTCACGCCGCGAGCCACGACTTCGAGCCCACCTGGAGCACGGAATGAGCCACGCGCCCCAGGACCGCGCGTACGGCCCCGGCGCGCGACCCGGACGGTCAGCCGAAACGCTCGATCCGGATCCGGTCCACCGGCTGGCCCGCCGCGACCAGCAGCCGGGACGCGTGCTCGGCGAACCCGTTGGATCCGCACACATAGGCCTCCCACCCACCGGGAGGCCGCTCGGCCAGGAGCGGCGCCACATGTGCGGCCGCCATACGTCCCACGGGCTCACCCTGTGGGGCACTGCGAGTGAACACCGGCGTCGTCTCCGCGCCCAGCTCGGCCGCGTAGATCAGCTCCTCGGGGCTGCGCGCGGACACCAGCATGCGCAGCGGCACGGTGAGACCGCGCCTGCGGTGGTGCCGCACCATCGACATCAGCGGGACGATCCCGGAGCCGGCGCCGACCAGCAGCGCGGGCCGGTCGCCCGGCCAGGCGAAGAAACCGCTCAGCGGTCCGCGCACCTCGACCGTGTCACCGGGGCGGGCGACCGTGTGGAACCAGCCGGAGACCTCGCCGTCCGGCACCTGGTCCAGAGTCAGCTCGATGTGCCCGGAGTCGTCCGGCGCCGACGCGATCGAGTAGTGGCGCTGGGCCACATAACCGTCCGGCGCGGTCAGACGCAGCATCAGGTGCTGCCCGGGCAGATGCCCCGCCCAGCCCGGCACCGCCAGCCGGAACGTGGCCGCGCGCGGCGTCTCCCGCCTGATCTCCGCCACGGTGGCGATCTGCCACACCGCCGCCACCTGCTCACTCACCGCGATCCGCCCGGGCACGGCGAAACGCGGGACACGAACGCCGGCCCTGGGGGGCGCGGCGGGGACGGCCGGGTCCGGGGCCGTGGTGGGCGTGCCCGCATCCGGGGCGGGGGCCTTGGTGGGGGCGGGCTCGTTCGGTGGGGGAGCGGCTGCTGCCGGGGCCGGAATGTTCGGGTTCCGGTTCCCGGGTACAGCCCCGGCGGCCGGTCCCGGGGCCGCGGCGAGCGCGGACGCCTGCGGTGCCCGAGCGCCTGCTTCCGGTGCCGTGGTGCCGGCGGCCGTGTCCGGGAGGGGAGTCGTCGGCTCCGGGTTCGCGGTGCCGGGGGCCGGGTCCCGGGGCGCGGACGGAGGTCCCGGTTCCGGGTGGGCGGCGTGGGGGCCCGGGTTCGTCGTCACTGTGTCAGTCACCGGAGTACCGCTGCTCCTCCCAGGGGTTGCCGCGTTCGTGGTAGCCGTTGCCCTCCCAGAAGCCCGGCTCGTCGTGGTCGAGGAGCGTGAGCCCGGCGATCCACTTGGCGCTCTTCCAGAAGTACAGGTGGGGCACCAGCAGCCGGGCCGGGCCGCCGTGCTCGGCGGGCAGTGGCGTGCCGTCGTACTCCCAGACGATCCAGGCCCGTCCGCCGGTGACGTCGGCGAGCGGAAGACTGGTGGTGTAGCCGGTGTGGGAGCGGGCGACCACATGGGTGGCGGACACATGGGGCCGGACCACATGGAAGAACGCGTCGAGGGAGACTCCGCCGAACCGTACGCCGAACTTCGACCAGCCGGTCACACAGTGGATGTCGCCGTCGTACGCCGATGCCGGCAGCGCGTGCGCCTCGTCCCAGTCCCAGGTGTGCGGCCGTTCGACCAGGCCGTCGATCCGGAAGGACCAGTCGGCCGGCGTGAGGTCGGGGGTGACCTCGGCGGACAGGACGGGCCAGTCCTCGCCCGCGTCGTACTGTCCGGGCGGCAGCCCCGGGTTGTGGACGCGGGGGCGGCCCGTGAAGCCTCGCGTGACGTTCATCCTTCAACGGTACGGGGTCGTTCCGCGTGCTCCATCCCTGGTCTCCGCTCCTCACGCCGGATGATTGCGGCCGTATGAACGTTTTCGGACCAGGGGAATAGCTCTGCGGCGCTTCTCCTTTGCGCTCGATGCCGGCACCGGTAGACCGGTGACAGCGCGAGAGAAGCGAGGGAAGAGCATGCCCAAGGCGTACGTCTACACGCGGCACGGAGGACCGGAGACCGAGGCGCTGACCGACCTCGACCGCCCCCGCCCGGGCCCCGGCGAGATCCTGGTCGCGGTCCGCGCGGCGGGCGTCAACCCCGTCGACTGGAAGCTGCGCCAGGGCTTCCGCCGCCCAGGCGAGAGCGAGCGTGTCTTTCCGGCGGTCTTCGGCAGCGAGGCCGCCGGTGTCGTCGAGGAGGCCGGCCCCGGGGTCACCGGCTTCGCCGCGGGCGACGAGGTGTTCGGCAGCGCCGCCCAGGGCGCCTACGCCGAGTACGCCCTGCTCGCCGCCGACATGACCGCCCACAAGCCCGCCGCGCTGTCCTTCCGTGACGCCGCCACCCTCCCGGTCGCCGCCGCCACCGCCTACGACGGCGTCCGCCAGCTCGCCCTGCCCGGTGGCTCGACGCTGCTCGTCACGGGCGCGGGCGGCGGCGTCGGCAGCGCGGCCGTACAGATCGCCCGCTCCTTCGGACTGCGGGTCGTGGGCGTGGCGAGCGAGGGCAAGAGGGAATTCGTGGAGTCGCTGGGCGCCGTGCACGTCTCCTCCGGGCCCGATCTGGCCGAGCGGGTGCGGGCCGCCGCGCCGGACGGGATCGACGGGGTGTACGACCTGGTGGGCGACCCGGTGCTCACCGCGGTCGCCGACGTGCTGAAGGACCGCGGCAAGCTGGTCACCGCGGGTTCGCCGAAGGAGGCCGTGACCGCGCTCGGCGGCGCCCCCGTCCAGCGGGTCCGCACCGCCGCCGTCCTCGAGGCGGTGGCCGACCTCGCCGTACGCGGCGCCCTGAAGCCGCACATCACCCGCACCTTCCCACTGGAGCAGGCCGGCCGGGCGCTGCGCACCGTGGAGGACGGGCACGCCCTCGGCAAGATCGTGATCGAGGTGGGCGCGTGAGTCTCATAGCCGGAGCGGGTGTCGGTGACGGGCCCGCCGCCGGCGCCCCGCACGTCCTCGACAACCCCGCCCTCGCCTCCCTGACCGGTCCGCACGCCCACTTCGCCGAGCGGCGCGGCCGCGTGCTGCGCTACCCGGTCGACGTCTCTCCCTGGCTGGCACTGCCCGGCGAACCGGACGCGAGGGACTGGGCGGACCTGGCCGCGCTGGCCGGCCCCGGCGCGGAGATCCCGCTGTCGGGCTATCACAGCGAGGTGCCGGACGACTGGGAGGTCACCTTCTGGGTCGACGGCGTGCAACTCGTGGACGCCGGTCTCGCCGCCGCGCCGGACGCGGAGGCGGTCCGCCTCGGCCCGGCGGACGTACCCGAGATGCTCGACCTCGTGGCGCGGACCCGGCCGGGGCCGTTCCTGCCGCGCACCGTCGAGCTCGGCACCTACCTCGGCATCCGCCGCGGCGGCGCGCTGGTCGCCATGGCGGGGGAGCGGCTGCACCCGCCGGGCTGGACCGAGATCAGCGCGGTGTGCACCGACCCCGCCTTCCGCGGCGAGGGCCTCGCCACCCGGCTGATCCTCGCGGTCGCGCACGGCATCCGTGAGCGCGGCGAGACGCCGTTCCTGCACACGAGCGCGCGGAACACGGGCGCGATCCGGCTGTACGAGTCGCTGGGCTTCCGGCTGCGCCGCCGTACGGCCTTCCTCGCGGCGCGCGCCCCGCAGCGGCCGGCCGGCGAGCGGGCCGCGGTTCCGGTGGCATGAGCGCCGCCGGACCGCGGAGGGCTCAGTCGGCCCCGGCCGCGCCCGGGCCCGCGTTGTAGCGCTCCAGGTAGGCCGCGAAGCGCACCAGGTCCTCCTCCGGCCAGTCGGCGAGCCGCTCGCGGAACGCGGCCCGGCGGCTGCGGGTGACCTGGGCGAGGATCTCCCGGCCGGCCTCCGTCAGATGCAGCACCTGGACCCGGTGGTCCTTCGGGTCCAGGCGGCGCTCGATCAGCCCGGTCCGCTCCAGCGCGGCCACCTGGCGGCTGACGGTGGACTTGTCCAGGGCGTAGTGGGCGGCCAGGTCCGTCGCCCGGCAGCCGTCCTGCTCCTCCAGATGGCCGAGGAGGGTGTACGACACCAGGGACAGCTCGGGATGCATACGGCCCGCCGAGGCGCGGGCCCGGCGGGCGAAGATGGTCATCTCGCGCTGGATCGTCTCGACGGCCGACTCCGCTGTGCTCACGGGAATACCTCCTCCGGCGTTCTAGTTGTATAGTACAACTTGATGTGAGAGTTGTATAAGCCAACTACTTGGAGGTCGCGCGCGATGAGGTCACCCGCACTGCGCCATGTGCTCACGCACCTGATCACCCCGCTGCTGATGTGCCTGGGCATGGGGCTCGCGTACATGGGGGCCTTCGTGACCCCGGAGCCACACCACCTGCCGGTCGCCGTGGTCGGCAGCGCCCCGCGGGCGAAGGTGTTCGCCCAGACGGTCAAGGACACCGCCGGGGACAGGCTCGACGTCCGCACGGTCGCGAGCCGCGCCGACGCCGTCGACCTGCTGAAGTCCCGCGAGGTGACCGGCGCCTATGTGCCGAGCGCCAAGGCCCCCGAGCTGCTGGTGGCGAGCGCCGCCTCCGACATGGGCGCGACGGCGGTCGAGAAGGTCTTCACGCCGGTCGCGGCCAAGGAGGGCGTGCCGCTGAAGGTCACCGACGTGGCCGAGCCGGTCGCCGACGACCCCACGGGGCAGGGCCTGTTCTTCCTGCTGATCGCCCTCAGCATCGGCTCCTACGCCTCGGTCGCCGCCCTCGGTGCCGCGGGCGCCGCCCTCGCGATGCGGGTACGGGCGCTGCTGGCGCTCGGTGTCTCCGCCGTGGTCAGCGGCATCGGCGCACTGCTCGCCGGACCGGTGTTCCACCTCGCCCACCACGACCTCGCGGGCGTGTGGGGCCTGGCCTGGCTGTACTCGGCCGGCATCCTCTTCGTCGGCGTCGGCCTGCACACCTTCCTGAAGCGGTGGACCACGCTCACCATGATGGTGCTGTTCGTGATGCTGAACTTCACCAGCTCCGGCGGGTTGTTCCGGCCCGAGCTGCAGAACGGCTTCTTCGGCACGCTGCACGCCTTCTGGAACGGCGCCGGCTTCGTCGAGGGCGTCCGCAGCCTGCTGTACTTCGGCGAGGACGGTCTTGCGCGCAACGTGTGGACCCTCGCCATCTGGCTGCTGGTGGGCCTGGTCGTGACCGGGATCGCCGCCCTGTACGAGCGGCCCCGCCGGGCCCGGCACGCGGCCGGCCACACCGGCGCCGCGACCGCGACCGAGGTGACCGCCACGCCCGCCGTGCTGCCGGCCCGGCGGGAGGCGGCGCGGACTGCCGAGGAAAGGGCCGAGGAGGAGATCGAGGAGACGGTCGGCGTCTGACCCGATGACGTCGGGGACAGGGAGCGCGCCCGGTGACGGGCGGGGCTCCCAGCCGGCACGTCGTCGGACGGGCCCCTGCCCGGCGTGTCATCCCGCCGCCGACCCGATCGTCACCACCCGCGCCCACGCCGGCGGCGTGTCCGGCAGGTAGTAGGGATCGTCCTCGTCGTACGACCCACCGGCCCGGGAGAACAGCCCCACCACCGTCCGGCACGACGGCCGCTCGTCCGGCCACGGCGTCTGACCGTCGGTCAGGACCACCACCGCGTCGGGCCGTGTCCGCAGCGCGCGGGCGAACCCGGTGCGCAGATCCGTCCCGCCGCCGCCCACCAGCTCGATGCCCTCCGTCCGGCACAGCGGCTGCACGGTCCGGGCCGCGGCATCGCAGGACAGCACGGAGACCAGGTCCCGCCGGCCGCCCAGGGCCCGGCAGATCGCGGCCACCTCCAGCAGCGCGCTGCCCAGTTCGGCGTCGCTGACCGACCCCGAGGTGTCGATGACGACGCACACCCGGGGCGGCCGTCGCCGCAGACTCGGCAGGACGACACCGGGCAGCCCGGCCGACCGCCGCGCCGGACGGCCGTAGCTGTAGTCCTCGCCCGCACCCGGCGCGGAGACCGCCGACCGCAGCGCCGAGCCCAGCAACTGACGCCATGGCTGCGGCGGATGGAACACCTCCTCCGCCCACCGCCGCCAGCTTTGCGGTGCGTCGCCCGGGCTGCCCTTGATGCCCTGCGCCACCCGGAACCGCACCGCGTCCCGCTCCTGCTCGCTCAGCCCGTGCGCACCGTCCGGCCCCAGCTCCCACGCCCTGTCCAGCCCGTCGGCGCCGCTGCCGCAGTCCAGCCAGGCCAGCCGCTCGAGCCGCGGCCCGAGCCGGAAATGCCGCAGGTAGTCCTCCATGAGCTCACCCGGCCGCAGCCCCAACCTCCCCGGTGTCACGGCGCCTTCGGGCTCCACCAGCCCGTCGCCGTACACATCGTCGTTGATCTCGCAGTCCGCGGCGATGTTCATCCGCAGCCGTTCCACGGGCCCGGACAGCTGGTGCTCGCGGGCGTACCGCTCGCTGCGCCCGTGATGGTCGCGCAGCAGATGCGCCACCTCGTGCACCCACACCGCCGCCAGCTCCTCCAGCGGTGTGCGGTCCACGAACGCCGGGGAGACATAGCACCGCCAGTACCGGTCCACCCCCATGGTCGGAACCTCCCGCGACTCCACCGGCCGCAGCGCGAACAGGGCCGTCGCCAGGTACGGCCGGACGCGGGCCGCGTGCAGCCGCGCGGCCAACAGCTTGCCGAGGTCCAGCGTGCCGGGCGGGTCCGCCGTCATCGGCGTGCCCCGGCGACCCGGGCGGCCTGGTCGGCCCGCCGGGACAGCGACACCACCCCGGCGAGCCGCTCGACCGCCGCCGGTACGTCCCAGTCGTCCCGGCGCAGGGAGGCCAGCGTGGTCGCCGGCACGACCACCACGTCCGGCGCCCCGGTCTCCATCGCCCGCACCAGCACCGCCCAGGCCGCGTCCCAGCGCGCCCGCTCCGGGCGCCCCCGGACCGCGGCCACCACCCCGTCGAGCACGGCCTGCCGCAGATCCCCGCGCTCGGGCAGTTCGGCACCCGCCGGGTCGGCGAGCAGCGTCTCGGGGTCGGGCAGGTCCATCCGGTCCAGGCTCGCCAGCAGCTCGAGCCCGGGACCGTCCCCCACGGTGCCCCGGACCAGCAGCGACAGCACGTCCCGCGCCGATCCCGCGGCGGTCGCGAACGCGATCAGCCGCAGGGTCGCCTCCCAGCTCCGGGGTGACGGCCACGCCCCGCCCCGCCGGCTCTCCCCGCTCGGCAGCCGGTGCACCAGCCCCGGCCGCGCGACGAGGAACTCGCACACCGCGCGCCGGGCGAAGGCCACGGCCTCGGGCAGCCGCCCCGCATCGAGCCGGGGCAAAGTCGCATGCGGCCAGGTCCCGCCGAGGCCCCGTACGACCACGTCGTGGTCGTGGGCCCACTGCAGATGCACGAACCGGTTGGCCAGCGGCGGGCTCAGCTCCCAGCCGTCGGCCGCCGAGGAGCGCGGGTTGGCGGCGGCCACGATCCGCACCCCGGGCGGCAGGCGCAGCGCGCCGATCCGCCGCTCCAGCACCAGCCGCAGCAGGGCCGCCTGTACCGCCGGGGGAGCGGTGGACAGCTCGTCCAGGAACAGCAGGCCCCGCCCGGCCCGCACGAGCCGCACCGCCCAGTCCGGCGGGGCCATCGGGACGCCCTGCACCGCCGGATCGTCTCCCAGGACGGGCAGGCCGGAGAAGTCGGACGGTTCGTGGACGCTCGCGATCACGGTGGTCAACGGCAGGTCCAGGGCACCGGCGAGCTGGGTCAGCGCCGCCGTCTTGCCGATGCCCGGCTCGCCCCACAGCAGCACCGGAAGGTCGGCGGCCACGGCCAGGGTCAGCGCCTCCAGCCGGACGTCGGAGCGGGGTTCGGTGGTCGTGTCGCGGAGCAGGTCCAACAGGGCGTCGGCGACGTCGAGTTGGGGGACGAGGGAGGCAGGAGCGGTGGCAGCAGTCACGTGGGATCACCTGTGGGTGTGAAGTGAGCGGAAGAGAAAGGAAGTTCAGAGGGTGGTTCAGAAGAAAGTGACGGGGCGGGACTGCCGTCGGGTGGGGCGGCGGCCTCGGAGAGTGCGGCGGCTCGGGCCGCTGGAGGTGCCGCCGGGGCCGGTCAGACCGGCCCGGTACAGCCCGTAGGCGATGCGCCGTTCGGCGGCCGCCGTGAGCTCGTCCCGCAGCGGCCCCTCGCGCAGCACCGCGCCGGGGCCCAGCAGCCCTTCGACCACGGCCAGGGCGCCTTCGGTGTCACCGTGGTCCAGCCGTTCCCGCACACCGGCCAGGCAGTCGGGACGCCGGTGCGCCTCGTCGATGACCCGCAGACAGGGCAGTGGTGGTCCGCCGAGCCCGGCCAGCAGCTCCTCGCGCCGGATCTCGTCCGGATCGTGGTCCAGCGGTACCAGGACACCGTCGACCAGGCCGATCCGGTGCGTGGCTCCCCGGCACTCCACCTGACGCGCCCGCTCCACCGGATCCGGGTCGCGGAGCGTACCGGGCGCCCTGGGGCCGGGCAGCAGCGCGGCGGCGACCAGCGGATGCAGCCGGTCCGCGCCGATCAGTCCGGCACGCAGCAACTCCAGATCCGGCGCCACCCAGGTCGCCGCCTCGGGCAGCACCGGTACGGCGGAGAGACCGCCCGGCGGCAACTCGTCGACGATCCGCAGGTGCGGCGCACCATCAGGGTTCGCGACCCGGTGTGAGAGCCGGGCCGGGCCTGGCGTCCCGTCGGTCGGCCGCGCCGCGCGTGGGTATTCGGCCGGATCCGGCGCGTTGCGCCCGTCGGCGACGTGGTGCGGTCGGCCATGGTGCCGCGTCCTGGCCGGGGCCGGGGTCCCGTCAGGCGGGTGGGCTCCGCACCGGTTCTCGATCGGCTCCGGCGTGCCGCCCCCGTTCGCCGCCACCGCCAGGAGCAACCGGCGGCCGCCCCCGAGCCGTACGGCGAAGGCTGAGCCGGTGTGTCCGTCGGCGCGCAGCAGGATGCCCGCCTCGGCCGCCCACCGGCCGACGGCACAGCCATGTCCCGGCGGGACGAGACCCAGCGGATCGTGCTCCGGCGGCGCGGGACCGCCGGCGCCCGACCGGTCGTGGAGCTCGCCGGCCCTGCTCGCGTCCCACAGGTGCCGGTGCAGATCGAGCCGGTAGCGGCGGTGGGGGCGAGGATGGGGATGGCGGCCGGCGGGCGCGTCGGCCGGATCGAACAGGGCGAGGCTGATCCGCTGGCCGGCGTCCGCCCAGGCGGGTGGGGTACGGGCCACCAGGTGCAGCGGTCCGGCCCGGCCGAGCCGCTCGTACCGGGCCAGCGTCAGGGTCAGGCCGGGGCGCAGCAGCCCGTCGGGCGCGATCCTCGGCATGTGCCAGCGCAGCAGGTCCGGGGCGAGACGGCGCAGGTCGGCGCGGATCCGGGCCGCGATCTCCCCGCCGTGGGCGCGGGCGACGGAACGCAGATCGAGGTCGACGTCGATCCGGGCGGCGGCGCAGGCACCGGCCCAGTCCCCGGCGGCGCGGCGGCCGGTGGCGAGCTCGATCATGGACGGTGGCACGGCGTACGTCCGTACGCGCAGCCACATGGAAAGCCGGGAATCCCCGTACGCGGTGGAAGGGAGCATCAGCGCTCACCTTGCGCGGACGGGACCCCCAATCTCTGCGAGGCGTGAGTCGTCATCGCGGCGAGCGTACCCGCCCGCCCGGCACCGCGCGAGGCGTTTTTCCCGCCCGGAACCGGCGTCCCCCGTGGGGTAGTGTGGGCGTCCGGTCGCGGACGGTGCACCGGCAGCGGTGACCGCGAGAGCGCCCTGAATCCCCGCGCTCCGAAAGGCTTTCGGCCCCCATGTCCTCTCCTGGTTCCCTGTCCTCCTCTTCCCCCGCCGCTCTCGTCTCCGCCCTGCGCGCCGCCGGGTGTGTCTTCGCCGAGGACGAGGCGGAGTTGATCCTCGCCACCGCCCGCACGCCCGGGGAGGCGGCCTCCATGGTGGAACGGCGCGCCGCCGGGCACCCGCTCGAACACATCCTGGGCTGGGCCGAGTTCCACGGAGTGCGCGTCACGGTGGAACCAGGAGTGTTCGTCCCCCGACGCCGTACCGAGTTCCTGGTCGACCAGGCGCTGGCCCAGGCGCCGCGGGCGCGCGTCGTCGTGGACCTGTGCTGTGGCTCCGGCGCCCTCGGCGCGGCCCTCGCCGCCGCCCTCGACCCGGCCGAGGTGCACGCCGCCGACATCGACCCGGCCGCCGTACGCTGTGCCCTGCGCAACCTCGCCCCCTTCGACGGCCGGGCCCACCAGGGCGACCTCTACGACGCCCTGCCCGCCGCACTGCGCGGCCGTGTCGGCATCCTCGCCGCCAACGTGCCGTACGTCCCCACCGACGAACTGCCCCTGCTCCCGGCCGAGGCCCGCGACCACGAACCGCGCGTCGCCCTGGACGGCGGCGCCGACGGCCTGGGCGTGCTGCGCCGGGTGGCCGCCGGGGCACCCGAGTGGCTCGCACCGGGCGGCTGCCTGCTGACCGAGACCAGCGAACGCCAGGCACCGGCCGCCGTACGGGCCTTCGCGGACGCGGGACTGACGGCCCGTCTGGCGGTGTCGGAGGAGCTGTCCGCGCACGTGGTGATCGGCGTACGGCCCTGACTCCCCTCCCCGCTACGGCAGTTCCTGCGCCCGGGCGATGAGCAGGGCGACGTCGTCGTGGTTGTCGGGGTGGTGCAGGGTCCGCAGAAGGAAGTCGCAGGTCTCCTCCAGGGGGCGGGCCGGATCGTCGAGCAGGGACAGCAGGAAGTCCAGGCGTTCGTCCAGGGAGTGGCGGCGGGTCTCCACCAGCCCGTCGGTGTAGAACACCAGCTCGTCGCCGGGCTCGAAGTCCACGGTCACGGTGGAGAAGGCGATCCCGCCCACGCCCAGCGGCACCCCGGTCGGCAGGTCGAGCAGTTCCGGCGGCCGGCCCGGGCGCAGATGGGCCGGCGGCAGATGGCCGGCGTTGGCGATCCGGCACTGCCGCAGATGCGGATCGTGCACGGCGTACATGCAGGTCGCGATGGAGTGGTCCAGGGCCGACGTCGTCTTGTCCAGGTGCTCCAGCAGCAGCGCCGGGTCGAGGCCCAGGGCGGCCAGCGTGGTGGTCGCCGTGCGCAGCCGGCCCATGGTCGCGGCCGCGCTGAGTCCGCTGCCCATCACATCGCCCACCACGAGCGCGGTCTTGCCGCCCTCCAGCGGGATGACGTCGAACCAGTCGCCGCCCACCTCGCTGGTGGCCCCGGCGGGCTGGTAGCGGGAGGCCACCTCCAGGCCGGTCGTCACCGGCGGACGGCTGGGCAGCAGACTGCGCTGCAGGGTGAGGGCGGTGTTGCGGGCGTTCTGGTACCAGCGCGCGTTGTCGATCTGCACGGCCGCGCGGGCGGCCAGCTCCCGGGCCAGCAGGACGTCGTCCTCGTCGAACGGCGCCGGATTGCGGGTGCGCTTGAGGTCCAGGGCGCCGAGCACCTCGCCGCGCGCGATCAGCGGTACCGCGAGATACGAGTGCAGGCCCGCCCGGCCCAGCACCTCGGCCGCCTCGGGGGAGCGGGCGATGCGCGGCAGGTCCTCGTCCTTCACCTGCCGCACCAGCACCGCCTCGGCCGAGCGTACGCACTCGGTGATCAGCCGGTCGGGCCCGTACGTCGCGATCCGGCCGGGCGGGTCGGCGGCCCGTACCGCGTCCGAGCCGTCCTGCGGGCGCACCGCGAGGGCCCGGATCACCGCGGACTCCGACGGGCCGAGCGTGCTGGGCCGGCCGTCCACCACCGAGTCCAGCAGGTCCACGGCGGCCACGTCGGCGAGTTCCGGTACGGCGACCTCGGCCAGCTCGCAGGCGGTGCGGTCCAGGTCGAGCGTCGTACCGATCCGGGCGGAGGCGTCGGCGATGACCGCGAGCCGGCGCCGGGCGGCCTCCGCCTCCAGGGAGGCCCGGTGCTGCTCGGTGATGTCGGCCACCGAGATCGCCACACCGAGCACGTTGCCCATGGCGTCCTCGAGCCGGTACATCGAGTGCGCCCAGGTGTGGTCCTGGTCCGGGTCGGCGGGGGTGCGGCCGACCAGCGTGTTGTCGATCACGGGCTCGCCGGTCTCCAGCACCCGCCGGGCGTCGGCCTCCACGGGCGCGGAGTCCAGCATGGGCAGCACCTCGCGCATGGTGTGCCCCACGGTCTCACCGGCCGGCACCCCGTTGATCTTCTCCAGGGCGGGGTTGACCGAGACGTACCGCAGCTGGGTGTCCAGGACGGCGTAGCCGATCGGCGACTGCTTCACCATCCGCTCGGACAGCGCCACGTCCTGCTCCAGCCGCCGTACGGTCGACTGGTCGGCGCAGAGCCCGAGCGCGTACACGTCACCGCGGTCGTCCAACAGCCGCATGTTGCGGAACTCCACCAGACGGGTGCTGCCGTCCTTGTGCCGGATCGGGAAGCCGCCGGCCCAGCTCTGCCCGGTGCGCATCACATCGGCGAAGAGCTTGCCGACCAGCTCGAAGTGCCGCTCGTCGACCATGAGCCGGGCGGCGTACTGGCCGAGGGCCTCCTGCGCGCCGTATCCGAACAGCTCCTCCGCCTGCGGGCTCCACAGCACGATCCGGCCGGTGGTGTCCAGCACCACCGACGCCACGCCCAGCACGTCGAGCAGGCCGCCCGGCCGCACGGGCCCGCGCACGGGCTCGCCACCCGCCGTCACCGGAGCCCCGGCTGCACTCATGCCATGCACCGCCTTCGCCCGTCCGCACGGCACGTCCCCCGTGCCGACTCCCCTTGATCCACCGCGTTCACACCCGACTCTCCGACGTCGTCGCCGGTTACCACCACCATCTCTCACCACAGCGGTGCACGTCCGCCGAAGCCGTCACGCCGGGACCCGACCGCTTGCCCGGACATCCTGCACGTCCCCTGGGCGGACCGGGAGAGTTCACGCTCATGTTGCTGCATTGGCCTGTACATGACTAACGCGCCACGCCAGACTGTCCGCCGACCGAGTGTTCCCGCCCGCCCGCCTTGTGCCCCCATCCCGTCCGAGGAGTCGGCCATGCCCGCGTCCGCCCGGCAACGTTGTCACGCAGTTCTCACCGGACTCGTCACCCTCGCCACCGCCGCCGTCGTGTCCCTCACCGCGCCCGTGTCCGCCTCCGCGGCCGACACCTGGACCGAGACCGGCTCCGACCGCGCCCGGCCGCTGGACGAGAGCCAGGGACTGACCTCCGTCGAGGTCCCCGCGAACAGCCCCAACCGGTACACCGGTATCGGCACCATTCCCCTCAGCGTCTCCAGCCGGGGCTGGAACCACGTCGGCGACCCCGACGCCTCGTACAACGGCTACTACATCGAGCCCTACCAGCAGGACTCCGGCAACTCGAAGATGTACCGCGTGCAGGCGCCCGACGGCACCTGGTCGGAGTACGTCCACACGCTGAGCCCCGGCGAGGCCCTGAACAACTCCTGGGACGCGATCTCGCCCGACGGCCAGTGGATGCTCTCGGGCGAGTGGGGGACCATGAACCGCCTGCTGGTCTTCCCGACCCCCGGCGTCAACCCCTCCACCTCGCCCTCGGCGAACCTGCCGCAGGTCTCGAACGTCAACCTGGACCACGCCGTCCGTGACGTCCAGGGCTGCGACTTCTCCGGCCCCACCACCCTGCTGTGCTCCTCCGACGACCCCGACGGCAGCCTCTTCGGCATGACCAAGCCGCTGCTCCAGATCGACCTGTCGGCCCCGCCCAGCGGCTCGGGAGACGTCAGCGGCCATGTCACCGCCCTGCGCCAGCTGCCGCTGCGCAGTGCCTGCTCCGGAACGTTCGAGGTCGAGGGCATCGACTACGACCGCCGCACCGGCATCCTGCGCGTGATCGTGATGTCTCCGGGCTTCTGCATCCTGACGGACAGCAAGACGTACAAGTTCTCCCGCGGCTGACCGCGCCTGGGGTGTGCCGGGCGGCCGGTGGTGCTTTCCTGGGGATGGACGCGTTCGACGGGGTACTCCCTTCCACCGCGGCGCGGCACGAAAGGAGCGATCAATGGCACATACGGAGCGGTCGCACCCGGAAACCGTCACGGTGGAGATCAGCGGTTCCAAGGAGGACGCCCGCCTCGTCTTCGACGCGCTGGGCTCCTGCTTCGCCTCCGACCGGGGCGCGGACGAGATCCCTCAGCAGCTCCACGAGGTCCGGCCGATGGTGTGGCTCGGCACGTACGACGTCGCGGACGCCCGGGGGCCGGGCTGCCCGCCGGTCCACCTCGACGCGTCCGTCCAGGCGGACGTCCAGGGCGGCTACTGGGCGGTGGACCGGTTCCGGCACACCCTGGACTCGATGTTCACCGTCGAGGAGACCTGCACGGCCTCCGGCGACCAGGAGAGGGACCTGCATCTGCGCCTGCGCAGCCGCTGACCCTCCCGCGCACTACGGCAACGCCCCGGCCGGCTCCGCGTCGGCCGGGGCGTACTGCGCCTCGCCCTCGCCGAAGGACCAGTCGACGGGCGCGTTCTCGGTGACGGTGACGACGACATCGCGCGGCGGGGTGCCGGTGCGCTCGTGCACCAGCTCGGCGATCCGCCGGTAGAGCCCGCGCTTCAGTTCCGGGGAGCGCCCCGAGCGCATGGTGATGGCCACGAAGACCACCGAGTCGTCCTTGCGCAGGCCCAGGTGGTCGTCGTAGTGCAGGGTGCTGGTGGTGCCGTCGTGGCCGGTCAGTACCTGGAAGCGGTCGTCGGGCGGGACGCCGAGCGTCTGCACCAGGGCGTCCTGGACGGCCTGGCCGAGCGCGTCGAGGCGGGCGGGGTCGGTGCCGAGCGTGTCTATGCGGACGAAGGGCATGGTGGTACGTCCTCTCGGGGGGCGTCGGTTCGTTCCTCCTGAATGTACATACTAGTAGGTACAGAGTGGCCGGTGTCACCCCCGCCAGTTGTGCAACTAGTTGCATAAAGGCTCTGGCTTCCTCTACAACAAGAGGCGACGACACCGCGCACGGAGGGCCCGATGAGCCGTTACCCGCATCTGATGACCCCGCTCGACCTGGGCTTCACCACCCTGCCCAACCGCGTGCTCATGGGCTCCATGCACGTCGGTCTGGAGGAGGCCGAGCGCGGCTTCGAGCGCATGGCGGCGTTCTACGCGGCCCGCGCCCGCGGCGGCGTGGGCCTCATCGTCACCGGCGGCATCGCGCCCAACGAGGAGGGCCGGCCGTACGAGGGCGGCGCGAAGCTCACCACCGAGGCGGAGGCCGAGCAGCACAAGGTCATCACTGAGGCCGTGCACCGCGAGGGCGGCCGGATCGCGATGCAGATCCTGCACTTCGGGCGGTACGCCTACCACCAGGACCTCGTCGCCCCCAGCCCGCTCCAGGCGCCCATCAGCCCCTTCGTGCCGCGCGAGCTGACCGACGCGGACATCGAGCGGACGATCGACGACTACGCCCGCGCGGCCCGCCTCGCCCGGCAGGCCGGCTACGACGGCGTGGAGATCATGGGCTCCGAGGGCTACCTCATCAACGAGTTCATCGCCGCGCAGACCAACCGGCGCACCGACCGCTGGGGCGGCTCCTACGAGAACCGGACGCGTTTCCCCGTCGAGATCGTCAAGCGGGTGCGCGAGGCCGTCGGCGAGGACTTCATCGTCATCTACCGCCTCTCCATGCTGGACCTGGTCCCGGGCGGCTCCTCCCTGGACGAGGTGATCGCTCTCGGCAGAGCGGTCGAGGCCGCCGGGGCGACGATCATCAACACCGGCATCGGCTGGCACGAGGCCCGCATCCCCACCATCGCCACCTCCGTCCCCCGCGGCGCCTACACCTGGGTCACGAAGAAGCTCATGGGCGAGGTGTCCGTGCCGCTGGTGACCACCAACCGCATCAACACCCCCGAAATGGCCGAGGAGTTGCTGGCGGGCGGCTACGCCGACATGGTGTCGATGGCCCGCCCGATGCTGGCCGATCCCGACTTCGTCGCCAAGGCCGCCGCCGGGACGCCCGAGGCCATCAACACCTGCATCGGCTGCAACCAGGCCTGCCTCGACCACACCTTCAGCGGAAAGATCACCTCCTGCCTGGTCAACCCGCGCGCCTGCCACGAGACCGAGCTGGTGCTCTCCCCGACCCGGCTGAAGAAGCGCGTCGCGGTCGTGGGCGCGGGTCCGGCCGGACTCGCCTGCGCGATCTCCGCCGCCGAACGCGGCCACGCCGTCACCCTGTTCGACGCGGCGAGTGAGGTCGGCGGCCAGCTCAACGTGGCCCGCAGGGTCCCCGGCAAGCAGGAGTTCGACGAGACGCTGCGCTACTTCCGCCACCAGCTCGACGCGCACGACGTCGAGGTGCGCCTGGACACCTGGGTCACCGCCGCCGACCTGGACGGTTACGACGAGGTCGTGGTCGCCACCGGTGTCACCCCGCGCATCCCTGACATCCCCGGCGTCGACCACCCCCGCGTCGTCGGCTACCTCGACGTGCTCCAGGGCGGCGCGACCGTCGGCGACCGGGTCGCCGTCCTCGGCGCCGGCGGCATCGGCTTCGACGTCGCCGAGTACCTCACCGACGGCGGGGACAAGGCGAGCGAGGACCCGGAGACCTACTTCCGCGCCTGGGGCGTCGACATGGACTACCGGACGCCGGGCGGCCTCGCCGCGCCACAGCGGCCCACCCCGCCCCGCCAGGTGCACCTGCTCCAGCGCAAGACCACCAAGGTCGGCGCCGGGCTCGGCAAGACCACCGGCTGGATCCACCGCACCGAGCTCAAGCACCGCGGCGTGACCATGGTCCCGGGCGTCCGCTACGACCGGATCGACGACGCGGGCCTGCACATCACGGTCGGCGACGAGAGCACGGTGCTGGAGGTCGACACGGTGGTCCTGTGCACCGGCCAGGAGCCGCGCCGCGGCCTGTACGAGGAGCTGGCCGCCGCCGGGCGCAGCGTCCACCTGATCGGCGGCGCGGACGTCGCGGCGGAACTGGACGCCAAGCGGGCCATCAAGCAGGGCACGGAGCTGGCGGCGGCGCTGTAGGCCGCGCCGTACGGGCGATCCCTAGGATGAGGCCATGTCACTCCCGCACGCGATCCTCACCGCCCTGCTGGAAAAGCCGTCGTCGGGACTGGAGCTGACCCGCCGGTTCGACAAGTCGATCGGCTACTTCTGGTCCGCGACGCACCAGCAGATCTATCGCGAGCTGGGGAGGCTGGAGGCCGAGGGCCTCATCCGCGCCCTGCCGACGGAAGCGCCGGCCCGCGGGCAGAAGAAGAGCTACGAGGTCCTGCCCGCGGGCCGTGCCGAACTGGGTCGCTGGACCGCCGCCGCCCAGGACCCCAAGCCGCTGCGGGACACGCTCCTGCTGCGGCTGCGGGCCGCGGCGGTGGTCGGCACGGCGGGCCTGGACGCGGACCTGCGCCGCCATCTCGAGCTGCACCGGCGGCAGTTGGCCGAGTACCGGGAGATCGAGAAGCGCGACTTCCCGCCGGACCGGGACGCTCCCGAGGACCGGCTGCGCCATCTCGTGCTGCGGGCCGGCATCGACCTGGAGACCTTCTGGACCCAGTGGCTCACCCACGCGCTGGCCGAGTTCGCCGAACTGCCCGAGGGCGACTGAGCCGGGTTCGCGGACGGTGCGTCAGAGCCGGTACGGCTTCGAACGCCGGCGCAGGTACCAGCCCGTGGCGATGACCCCGGTGCCCACCAGGGCCGCGCCGATGCCCAGCGTCAGCGGGCCGTAGTCCCGGGCCGCACCGCCCAGGCCGCCCAGCACACCCCGGGAGGGCGCCGGCGAGGCCGTGGACGAGGTCGACGAGGTCGACGAGGTCGCCGTCGAGGTCTTCGGTGAGGCCGTCGAGGAGATCGTCGGCCCGGAGCCGGACGAGACGGTCACCGACTGGGTGCCCGCGGTGCTCCCGCTGGAGCACACCACGACCACGGTGTACGTCCCTGGGCTCACTCCCGACCAGGCCGCGGACTGGCTGACGGACGTGCCCGCCAGAGTCACCTGCCGGCCCTGGGCGAAGTTCGCCTGCTTGCTGGTGAGCAGGGCCGCGTTGCCCCAGCTGCCGTTGATCTCGGAGCACGCGCTGGTGACCACCGAGACGGCGGACCCCGTGGTGCTGACGGAGATGCCCGAGGCCGCGGCGGACGGCCCGGCGAGGACGGCGGGGAGCGCCGCGGCGGCCGCCAGGGCCAGACCGGAGCGGACGAGGAGTCGCGAGGTGTGCATGGGCTGGCCTCCGGCGGCACGGTCGGCGGTACGTCCCATGCGCCGCCGGGGGTCGGGAAACGTCCGTGCTGCCCGGGCAGCAGCCAACGTGGCCGCGGGGGCGGCCGCACCTGGAAGGAGGCCGGTCAGGTGACCGTGTCCCACGTCCGGCGCAGGGCGGTGCCCTCATGGCGGAGCCGTCTGCCGACCCGGTCCCGCGCCCTCTACGGGGCTGCCGTGGTCACCGTTCGCTCCGGCGACCAGCCGCCCCACGTGCCGTCCGGCAGCCGTGCCCGGAGCCGCACCCGGTGTTCCTCGCCGGCGGACCGGCCGACGTAGAAGCTGTAGCGCGACCGGCCGGTCGGTGGTGTGCCGCCCCACACCAGCGACGTCGCCGCGGTGCCGTCGAGCCGGATCTGGTACTCGGTGATCACCCCGTCCAGGCGCGGCGGGTCCCAGGACAGGTCGATGTAGTACGCCCCGCCGGCCCGGTGGGTCTTCGCGGTGAAACCGGTGGGCGCGGTGTTCCGGCCGTCGTCGGTGCCCGGGGTCGTGAGGCGGACCGGGGCGCTCGCGGGGGAGAGGTTGTCGGCGGCGTCGCGGGACCGCACGGTGAAGACGTAACCGGTGCCGGGGCGCAGTCCGGTGACCACGGTCGCGGTCTGGTTCCCGCCCACGCTGTGGATCTTCGCCCCGCCCTGGTACACGTCGTACGACGCCACGCCCCGGTCGTCCCGGGACGCGCCCCAGGACAGCTGGACCTCCCGGGCGCCGAGCACCCGCCCGGCGGGATGCGACGGCCGGGTGGGCGCCGAGCGGTCCGCCGGCGCCCCGGCCGGTGTCCGCGCCCGCACCGCACGGCTCGGCGGCCCGAGCCGCCCGTCGGTGTCCCGGGCCCGCACGGTGAAGACATACACGGTGGACGGCCTGAGCCTGGTGACGTCCACCATGTGCTGTGAACCCGGCACGTCCTCCACCTTTGTGGTGCCGCGATACACCTCGTAGGTGCGGACACCGGGGGTGTCCGGCACCGCGCTCCACATCACGTGCACGCTGGTGGCACTGCCCGCCTGTGCGGTGACCCCGGTCGGAGCGCCGGGTGCCCGGCCTTCGTCGCCTTCGTCGGCCTGGCTCCAGCCGCAGGACGTGACCAGCAGCAGGGCCCCGCAGAGCGACACGAGCGGCCATGGAGCGCGTCGCACGGCTCTGCCTCCCCCGGGACGGCGGATGGGTATCACGCAAAGGTCCGGACCAATATGGCGCGGCGGGTACGGCTCGGCAAGAGGGCCGCGCGAGTGACCGGCGCGAGGCCGCGTGGGTGACCGATCGGCGCCCGCGCGGGTGACCGTTGGGGGCCCGCGCTGGTGACCACGCCGGGGAGTTACGTATGCTGAGGCTCCCTGCGGCTGAACTGCCCGAGAGGACAGGGGAGTTCATGCCCTGTGGCGCGGACACGCTGTCGTCGCCGATCCCGCGCCGACGCGGGCGGCCGGGGGATCCGGACCGGCTCGGGCCCGGATCCCCGGCCCCTGTTGTCGAAGGCCACCGCTGCTCCTGCCGTGGCCCGGCCGATGTCCCTCCGTTCGACCTGCGGTTCCTTGTACGGCGTCCCTCACGGGGCGTCAGATGCTTGCTCCATCCGGCCGCTTCGGAGCGGCCCGTCCGGCCGGGGAGCGCGGATGCGCACCAGAGTGGGCTGGATGTCCGCCGCACAGCGGCCGGACGTCCGCCCCGTCCCCGACGAGAGGGTCCCTCATCGTGCGTGTCCCGACGCTGACGCCGGCCCTGGCCGGCGTCGCCCTGCTCGCCCCGGCCGCGCTGCACGTCCCGGCCGTGCTGCCCGCCCCGGCCGGCCCCGGCCCGGCCCGGGAACGGCCCGTGGCCCGCAGCAGCGAGGGCGCGGTGGCCGCCACCGAGCTGCTGGCCCGGCTGGGCGCATGCCACCGGATCTCCCGCGGCCGGTACCGCACCGACGCCGGCCGGCACCCGACCGTGCCCGTCTGCGGCACCCGAGACGCCGTCTTCTGGAAGGCCGACATGGACATCGACTGCGACGGACAGCCCACCGCCCGCTGCAACCGCCGCACCGACCCGCAGTTCGACACCATGACCGCCTACGATCAGTCCGACGGCCGCCATCTGAACGCGGAGAAACTGCCCTACATCGTGGTCCCGGCCCCCAGCCGCATCTGGAACCCCCGCAAGCACGGTGTACGCGGCGGCTCGGTCGCCGCCGTCGTCTACCGGGGCCGGGTGCAGTACGCCGTGGTGGGCGACATCGGCCCGCGCGACGTCATCGGCGAGGCCTCCTACGCCACGGCCCGGGGCCTGGGCATCCGGGCCGACCCGGACGGCGGCGGGGTGCCGTCCGGGGTCACCTACATCGTCTTCAGGAACTCCCGCGTGAACCGCATCGAGGACCACCCGGCGGCCGTGGCCGCGGGAGCGCGGCTGGCCAGGCTGTTCCTGGCGAACAGGTGACCGGCCGGCCCCGTGGTCGTGTCACACCTTGCGGTAGCCGTACGCCTCCGCCGCCGCGGCCTCCACCGCGTCCAGGCCGGCCCCCGTGGCGGCGGTGACCACCGCCGCCACCGCGCCCTCGACGAACGGCGCGTCCACCAGGCGGGTGCCGTCCGGCAGTTCGTCACCCTCGGCGATCAGGGCCTTCACGGTCAGCACGGCACTGCCGAGATCGGTGAGCACCGCCACCCCGGCGCCCCGGTCCACCGAGGCCGCCGCGGCGCGGATCAGCTCGGCGCTGGTGCCCAGCCCGCCGCCCTCGATACCGCCCGCCGGGGCCACGGGCACCGCCGGAGCCCCGCCCGCCAGGCCCTTCGCCAACTCGGCGACCGAGGCGGCCACTTCCGCGCTGTGCGACACCAGCACGATCCCCACCACCTTCTCGTCGCTCACCGTCCGCCCTCCGCCGCCTCTTCCAGTCCGGCGATGAGCAGCGCCGACGAGGTCGCCCCCGGGTCCTGGTGGCCGATGCTGCGCTCGCCGAGATAGCTCGCCCGGCCCTTGCGGGCCTGCAGCGGGGTGGTGGCCACCGCGCCCTCCTCGGCGGCGGCCCGCGCGGCGGCGAAGCCGTCACCGAGCGCGTCCACGGCCGGCACCAGGGCGTCGATCATGGTCTTGTCGCCGGGTGCCGCCCCACCCAGCGCCATCACCCCGTCCACCCCCGCGCGCAGCGCCGCGGCCAGCTGCTCCTCGCTGACCTCGGCGGCGTCGCCGAGAGCCTTGCCGGTCCGGCGCAGCAGCGTGCCGTACAGGGGCCCGGACGCGCCGCCGACCGTGGAGATGAGCTGCCGCCCGGCGAGGACCAGGACCGCACCCGGGGTGTCCGGCGCCTCCTTCTCCACAGCGGCCCGTACGGCGGTGAAGCCGCGCTGCAGATTGCTGCCGTGGTCGGCGTCCCCGATGGCCGAGTCGAGGGCGGTGAGCCGCTCCGCCTCACGGTCGACGGACACGGCGGTCGCCGCCATCCAACGGCGGAAGAAGTCGGCGTCGAGCACTGGATCTCCTTGCGTGGTAGGGGTGGTGACCGGCGTGCTGCGGGTGATGGGCGCCTCGTCCGCCGTATCACATCCCCCACCGCAGCGCCGGGGTCTTCACTGGCGCCTCCCACAGCCGCAGCAGCTCCTCGTCGATCTGGCAGAGCGTCACCGAAGCGCCCGCCATGTCCAGGGAGGTGACGTAGTTGCCGACGAGCGTGCGGGCCACGGCGACGCCGCGCTCGCGCAGCACCCGCTGCACCTCGGCGTTGAAGCCGTACAGCTCCAGCAGCGGGGTGGCGCCCATGCCGTTGACCAGCACCAGCACGGGGCTGCGTGGCGGCAAGTCCTCCAGGATCACGTTCACCGCGAAGTCGGCGATCTCCCCGGACGTCATCATCGGCCGCCGCTCCCGGCCCGGCTCGCCGTGGATGCCGATGCCCAACTCCAGCTCGCCGTCGGGCAGATCGAAGGTGGGGCTGCCCTTCGCCGGGGTCGTACAGGCGCTGAGCGCGACACCGAAACTCCGCGCGTTCTCGTTCACCTGACGCCCGATGGACTCGACCCGCTCCAGCGGCTGCCCCTCGGCCGCGGCGGCGCCCGCGATCTTCTCCACGAACAGCGTCGCACCGGTGCCGCGCCGCCCGGCCGTGTACAGACTGTCCGTGACCGCCACATCGTCATTGACGAGCACCTTGGCGACCTGGATGCCCTCGTCCTCGGCCAGTTCGGCCGCCATGTCGAAGTTGAGCACGTCGCCGGTGTAGTTCTTCACCACGAACAGCACGCCGGCGCCGCTGTCCACGGCCGCCGCGGCACGCACCATCTGGTCCGGCACCGGGGAGGTGAACACCTCTCCGGGGCAGGCGGCGGAGAGCATGCCCGGGCCGACGAACCCGCCGTGCAGCGGCTCGTGCCCCGACCCGCCACCGGACACCAGCGCGACCTGCCCGGCCACCGGTGCGTCCCGGCGGACGATCACCCGGTTCTCCACGTCCACGGTCAGATCGGGATACGCGGCCGCCATCCCGCGCAGCGCGTCCGCCACGACGGTCTCGGGCACGTTGAACAGCATCTTCACGGGTACCTCCTGGTGAGGCCGGCAGATGGGCCTCTGGTCAGTATTTTTGCTGGTACTGACGCTGACTCGATGCTGACTTTCGTGACAGAGCGTCAGTCATTGTCGGTGATCGGTGGCGTTGTGGTGGAAGCCCTGCTGTCGGCAGTATCGACCTTGCGGCAGCGAAGGTCACGTGCGGCGGAGCCGAGGCGTGCGATTGCGCAGAGGGAGCAGCCCTAGCGCGCGGCGTTCGGCGGTGCCCAGGACGACGAGTGCGGTGTTGTCCAGCACCTCCGCGAGCGCCCGCGGCGCACGGCTCATGTGACAGTAGTCCGCGAGCGCGGAGGACAGGCGGTGGCCGTCCACGGGCCCGGCGGAGAATGCCAGGAACGCAGCGGGGTCCGCGCCCACGGGTGTGTCGTCGGCGGCCTCATCGTCCCGGACCGGCCAGGAGTCGTAGCTGTGGGCGCGGACTCCGTCACGCCACACCTCCAACTCCAGCCGGTCACCGTCGCCGGCTGCCCGTGCTGCGCAGATGGACCGTCAGCGGGGCTGGGGGCACAGGGACCGCACGGGTGACGGCCGCCTGGTGGAGGCGGCCGCCCGTCCCGTCTACCGGAGGTATCGGCCTTGCGGCAGCGAAGGTCCAGGAGCCCCAGACCCTAGCCGCACGTCAGCGTCGGCATCGCCCAGTCGCCGTGGTCGTTGCCGTTGCCGTCGCCGGCGTCACCGACCCTGAGGTCGACCACCTGGGCGCCGCTGACGTCGACGTCGATCGGCACCGCGGCCTGTTTGCCCCGGATCGGCGGCGTGGTCACCAGGGCTCTGCCGTCGGCGATCACGGAGAACGTCACCGTTCCCGCACCACCTGTCTCGTCGTCGACCCCGACGTCCGCCGTCAATCGCGAGCACCGTCCGGCCAGGTAGAGCTCGACGTCGCTGACCGAGTTGGTGCCCAGGCCCTTGGCGTAACCGACGCCGGCGATGCTGATCGGACGGCCGTCCCCGGCCGCCTGCTCGCCGACGCTGCTGTCGCGCTCCACCGGCCCCCACCCGTTGGTGGAGGACAGGAACGGCAGGTCGCTCACCGCGCTCTTCCCGGCCGGCGGAGCCGGCGGGATCCCGCCGACGATGCGCTCGTCACCGCCGGCGGCCTGCCGTCCGTTCTGCACGTAGTGCACCGTGGCGGTGAGTGCCGAGGCGGAGGGCAGCGTCCCGCTCGGTGGCTGGACCTTCCAGGCGAAGGTGGCCGATCCGCCGGGTCGCACGCGCTGGACCGACGTGGGGCCGGTGGCACTCACGCTCCAGCCGTCGGGCGCGGAGAGCGAGGCCGTCAGCCGCGAGGCGGGCACTCCGTCCTTCGGCACCCGCACCGTCGCCTCGGCCGCGAAGACCTGTCCCGGCTGCGCGGTGTCCGGCACGTCCAGGGCGACATCCGCCCCCGGACGCTTCGGCATCGCGTACTTCCGGTGGTCGTAGCGGGGGCTGTCGTTCTGCGCGACGCGCAGGGACGAGGCATAGCTGCCGTAGTTCGTGAGCGAGACCTTGCCGAGCCCGCCGGTGCCGCCGTCCAGGTTCCACACGGCGATGGCGATGGTGTTCCGGCCGTTCGGATTCAGGATCCCGTCGGGCACCGGGAACGTGCTCTGCGGGCCGAGGTAGTTGACGTAGTTGCCGACCTGCCAGCCGTTCACGAAGATCGTGGCACGGTACCTGCGTGACGGGTCGTCGGTGAACGTCAGCCCGAGCGAGGTGTCCTGGCCGTGCGGCAGGTCCAGGTTGACGTCGGTGCGGTACCAGGAGACCCCGGGACGGGTGTCGGCCGTCGGCAGGGACACCTGGTTCCAGTCGCCGTCAGGGTAGCCCGGCAGGGACCAGCCGGCGCGCTCGCCGTACAGGCCGCCCGTCGAGAGCGGGCCGCGCACCGGGTCCTGCAGGTCCTCACCGCCCCGTACGCCCTGCAGCCGCCAGGTGGCGGAGGTCAGCGGCGCCCCGACGAAAGAGGCGCTGGTCAGGCCGCGCGCGGTCTTGTTGCCGTTGGTCGAGTCGTAGTCCTCCTCGTGGCCCATGTTCACGGTGAGCACGGAGACGACGTTGTCACCCGTGGGCTTCACCGAACCGGCCGGGAAGGTGAGGTCGGCGCTGCCTGTGGTGGAGCTGCCCAGGAAGGTGCCGTTGAGCCAGGCGGAGAACGCCTGCGCCTTGCCGCCGGAGTCCGAGACCAGGTGGATGCCGGTCTCCTTGCCGGTGGCGCGGAAGCGGCCGCGGTACCACGTGGTGCCGGTGTGGAAGCCGTAGTCGTCCGCGTAGAGCACCGGCAGCGAGTTGACGCCGGAGACGCTGTTGGTGGTCGTCCTGTCCGCCACCAGCCAGCTGGAGTCGTCGAAACCCGGGGCCGCTTCGGGGGACTCCTCGGCATGCTTCCAGTTCGTCAGCGCCGGCAGGTGTATCGGGGCGGCCACCGGTATCTTCCCGGTGAGGCTTCCCGTGTCGGTGGCCTGGGTGTCCAAGGTCCCGCCGTTCCAGGTGACGTGGTCGGCGGAGGTGAACACCTCGATGTTCTCGTCATCGGCGTTGTCGCCGGTCAGGGCCACGGTGTGGCCGCCGTCCAGGCTGGTCGCCGTCCGCAGCAGGTGGGTGCCGCGCACGAGCACCGGGCCACTGGCCGTGTCCTGGCGCCAGAAGGTCTCCGCCGTGGCCTTGTCGCCGACGAGCAGCAGCACCGGGCGGGATCCGCCGCCGCTGATGCTGATGCGGATCAGGCCCTTGTGCGTGTAGTTGAGCCGCACGTCACCGGTGGTCGCGTCCCAGGTGGTCGTGACCGCGCCACCGCGGGCGGTCACGGTGGGCTTGGAGGAGTAGCGAAGGACGGTCTCGCCGTCGCTTTCCGGGTCGCCGTAGAGCACGGCGACATCCCGGTTGCCGATGGTCGCGTTGGTCATGATCTCCGAGGTCGAGTACTGCAACCGCGCGTCCCCGAGCCGGTAGTTCGCCACGATCACGTGCGAGTCGCGTCCGTCGAGCGTGATCGCAGTGCCCGGCTGCTGCGGCACGACCGGGTAGGTCGGCTGCGAGGCAGCGGCCGTCGGCACGTCGATGGCGTCGATGGCCACGTAGTTGTCCGTGGACCCCGAGCTGTGGTTCCCGTCGACGACGATCTTCAGCGTGTGTGCTCCGGGTATCAGGCCGGTCTTCTGGAAGACCACCGCCTGGTTCTCGCCGCCGGAGTCGTCGACCGTCGCCACCTTGGTGCCGTCGAGGTAGACGTCGGCGTAGCCGTGGTTGTTCGTCTTCGAGCCGATCCAGCGGATCGCGGTGCCGTCGAAGGGGACGGTGACCGAGTCACCGGCCTTGGCGGAGAACGACTCGGTGTGCTTGTAGTCGCCGCCGGTGTAGCTCTGGTCGGCCACGTGCGACCACGAACCGGTGTACTGCAGCGCGGAGTCGGGGTCGTCCCAGGTGTAGGTGGTGTCCGCGGACGGCTGGGCGTTGAAGTCCAGCGAGATGTGCGTCCCGTCGACCGCCGTGGACGTGGAGTTCCCGTGCCGCAGGACGTGGAACTGCGTCTTGGTGTCGGGGTTCATCCGGGCGGTGTCGACGACCGCCGGGTCGTCCGGCGGCGTGGCCCTGATCGCCTCGGTCTTGGTCAGCGGGGCGACCGACTGCGTGAAGTACCCGATCAGTTTGTCCTCGTAGTACTTCGGATCGAGCCGGCGGTTCTCGCGGATGGCGGCCCCGTAGTCGTACGACGTGTAGTTCTCCGGCATGCCCAGCCAGCCCCAGTTGGTGCCGCCGTAGGTCATGTAGAAGCTCTGCGCGGTGGCACCGACGGCTATGTTCTGCTTGTAGAACACGTTGGCGAACCGGTCGTTGATCAGCTGGGCGCACTTGTCGTAGCCCGGCCCGCCCCAGGGGTCGAAGGCGCCGCCCTGGAACTCCGGCGAGTACAGCGGCCTGCCGGCCGGGTGGTCGTAGCCGATGTCGGGTACGCCGTTCCACTTCGAGGGGTTCGAGCAGTTGAAGCCCTGCGGGTAGGAGTCCGGTCCGTCGACGTCCAGGGCACCCGTACCGGAGTTGAAGGTGCCGTTGTTGTTGCCGGTCAGCGGTACCGTGATGCCGTCGGCGCGGGCCTTGTCCTCCAGGTGCTTCATGTAGGAACGGCCGGCGGTGGAGCCGTTGTAGTACTCGTTCTCGACCTGGTAGGCGATGACCGACCCGGTGCCGTTGGTCAGCTGGTGGCGGGCGATGATCCGGTCGATCCGGGTGAGCCACTCGTCCGCGTACTTCAGGAACTGCGGGTCGTCACTGCGGTTGTGGCCGGCCTTGGTGGTCATCCAGCCGGGCAGGCCACCGCTGTCGACCTCCGCGTTGATGTACGGCGCCGGGCGCGCGATCACGTAGAGCCCGGCCTCCTGGGCCATGTCGAGCAGCTTGTCGACGTCACGCACCCCGCTGAAGTCGTACACCCCCGGCTTCGGCGAGTGGTATCCCCAGTCGAAGTACAACGAGGTGGCGTTGAACCCGGCGGCCTTCATCTTCTGGAAGATGTCGCGCCACAGGTCCGGACTCGGGAGCCGGAAGTAGTGGAACTCGCCGGACCACAGGTAGGTGCGCCTGCCGTCGACGAGGAACGAGTAGCCGTCGAAACTCACCGTGTGTGCCCGCGGACTTGCGGCAGGCGCGGCGGCGGGTGCCCGCCCGCCGCTCTCCCGCGCCGCGGCGGGCGCGGGCATGCCGGCCGCCAGGGCGATGGTCGCGGCCGTCGCGAGGACCGCTCTCCACCCCCGACGGCGACCGGGTCTCGCAACCTCTGAACCGATCCGATCACTCCGCACTGCGGCCTCCCCACCGACTGAGCAATCAGCATCAAACAGACTCAGGCAAAGTCGAACAGTAGAGCCGCACAAGGCTCAACACAATGGGGCGGGAGAACACGGCCGGGGGAGTGGTCGGGCCTCAGCGGATGCGCGAGTCGAAGCGGGCACGCAGGGGCCGGTCGGGGCCGGGGCTGTGCTGTCGGACCATCGGGCAGCCGCCGTCGGC
The DNA here is from genome assembly GCF_053598315.1 of Streptomyces sp. NPDC001153. NCBI lineage: Bacteria > Bacillati > Actinomycetota > Actinomycetes > Kitasatosporales > Streptomycetaceae > Streptomyces > Streptomyces sp. NPDC001153. Next base: position 164,436 of record NZ_JBSFJZ010000001.1, on the reverse strand, counting down.
CCCGTGCGGCCCTGGACCCCGGAGCCGGACGCGCCCGGCGATCCGGCTCCGCGGGAGCCCCTGTATCCGGTGGCCGAGACCGCAGCGGCCAGCGCGGACCAGGTCTTCTCACCACAGCACATGGCCGAGGTGCGTGCCGGCGGACACCGGAACGCACCTCGGGGCGGGCAGTGGAGAGTTCAGCGCCGGGTTGGCAGAGGCGTGGTCCCCTCAATCCGAAGATGGGCGCCTTCTACGTTGCGGTCCTCCCGCACTTCATCCCTGCCGGTGCCTCGCACCTCGGTGCGGGCGTGCTCCTGGCCTGCGTGCGCATCCTCCTGGCTGTCGCCTGGGCTTGGGCGCTGATCGCCTTCGCGCGCGTGCTCCGGGACCGCCTGAGTCGGCCTTCGGCCCGCCGCTTTCTCGACCGCGTCACGGGCATGGTCATCGCCACTTTCGGTATCCGGCTCGCGCTCGGACAGTGAGGCCGAATCACTCCTCGAAAGAGTCCGCGAAGAGCTTTCCCGAGGCGCCGCAGCCCTCCCCGGGGCGGCGGAACACTCAGGACAACTCCCCAACTCTCCATCGCCTTCGAGGACTCGGCCACGGGTGCCGCCGCGGCGCGTGCTGCACTCAGCTTCGCGCACATCGGCAGGCCCGCCTGGGCAAGTTGACGACTCCGCTCAGGCCGCGCCGTTCCGGCGGGCCGGCGTGACAGGGGAACACGCCCCGCTCGCACGACCCGCCGGACACCGCCGAGTGCGCCTTGCCGGAGCTGGGTGGAGCAAGAGGCTCCAGGCGGTATCGACCTTGGACCAGCCGAGGTCGCGTGGGATGTTCGTGGTCACGGACCGCGATGTCGCGGCTCCGCATCGGCCGGGCCGTCCTGGGGAACTCGGGCGTCCGGGGACGGAAACCGCCGATCGGCGGAGGAGGTGCCGTTGCCGTGGACGACTGGGAAACATGGGAGATGCACGACTACGTACGGCTGTCGCCACGCGAACGTGTCGCGCTGCTGCAGATCGAGGCCTGCCTCAAGCAGGACCGCAGGTTCGCGCGCCGCATGGGCGACCCGCAGCGAGGCGTGTGGCTGCCGGTGGCGGTGCTGCTGCTGGGCATCGCCTCGGCGTTCGCGGCCGTCATGGGCGTCCGCACCTCGGACCCCGCACTGATGTGGTGCTTCGCGCTGCTCTGGCCCCTGACCCTCTTCCAGGCGTTCCGCCTCCTGGGCCGAGCGGTCCGCAGCCGCGCCCGATCCCGCTCCGGAAAAAGCGTGCGGCCATGGCTGTGACTCTCTGTGGCGGCAACCGGCGACCTCGTCGGCCCACGGATGCCGGAGACGGGTGATCGGAGTCGCCGGTGGACCCTGTGAAGCCTGTGATGAAGGGGCTCGTGAGGCCGATACGGCTGCGGCGCTGATCGCTGATCGGGGCCGTGCCGGCCGCCGTGCTGATCGGGGCCGCGGGCCGAGGCCGGGTCCGGTGCCTGTTCCGCCTGCCGTGCCTGTTCCGCCTGCATGCGTTCTCGGCCTGCGGCCCGCGGCAGTGTCATTCAGCCGCGCCGCTCGGAGCCGGTGGCGGCTCCCCGGCCGCTCCTCGCGGGCAATGCCGCACCCGCTATCCCACGGACGCACGACCGCCCTTGCCGGACAGGCCCCGGCGTCCGCCCACCGTCACGACAGACAGACGCCGGGGTCTGCCCGGCCATGCCATGGGCGCCATGCCATGGGCCAAGACCCGTCGCGGTCCTCGGCTCGGTCGACCCCTGCCCGCGGGGCTCGACCACCGACTCCCTTCCCGCATCCCGGCCCCACCCCGGCCGCGACCCGGCCCCACTTCACCCCACCCCCACTTCACCCCACCCCTCAGCTCCGCTTGCCCCGCCCCGACAGCGCGTCGCGCATCCTGTCGACCAGGCCCGCGCCCGGGGCCAGCAGCTTGTTGGCCGGGGGAGTGTCCGGTGCCGAGGGGTGCGGACGGGTCGGAGCCATCTTCTTCGCGCGGCGCACCTTGTCGCCGAGGTCCATCAGCGCGTCCGCCGGGCAGGCGGCCTCCATCTTCGGGAAGAGGTTCTGCTCCTCGTCCATCACATGGGACCGGATCTCGCTCATCAGCTGGGCCATGAGCGTGTCGAACCGGGCGTCGTCCGCCTGCAGGCTCTCCAGGTCCTTCATGATCCGTTCGGCCTTGGCGTGATCCTCGATCTCCTTGTCGGCCAGGGCGTCCCCGCCCGTGATGTGCTTGCGCACCGCCGGGTACAGATAGGACTCCTCCGCGACCGAGTGCCGTACCAGCTCGATCGTCGCCTGGTCGGCGAGGTTCTTGCGGTCCTTGGAGCCGGGCGGCAGCGCCTCGATACGGCCGAAGATCTCCTCGACCTCACGGTGATCGGTCGTCAGCTCCTGGATGACGTTTCCGCCGTGACCCATGTCGTCACCTCCTGCGAGACATCGCGGCGGCCCATGAGCGGCCTGCCGTCGCCGCGCCGAGTGCCCCGCGCACACCGCGCTACACGGCCCACCCGCGCGCGGCCGGCGCATCACGTGGCGGGCGGCTGCCATCCGGCCCGCTCCGGACAGCGCGCGCCCTCCGCCACCGGTGGTCCGGCAACTCCTCGTTCGGCGCCCCCGCGTCCATCAGCGCCGGGCGGCCCGGGGAGACCAGCGCCAGGAACCGTTCGGCCGTGGCGCACAGCCGCCGGTCGTCCGTGGCCAGGCGGGTGTCGGTGGGCGGGCCTGCGGAGTCCTTGCCGGCCGGCCGGTGCGCCGCATGTCGACCTCCTCGTGCCGACGGCGCTGGAGCGGGCCCGTCGGCCCTCACCCGCCCGGCGGTATGTCGGCCGAACCGCCCCTGGTGCGACACGCCCGGGAGAATCGTTGCGTCAGGCGGGGGGCGCGGGCACAGTGAACTTCCCGGTCAAGACGCGGCTGGCTGATCCCTGCTCACCCAGGAAGCCCGATGCCCATGGAAAAAGGTCAGCTGTCCCGTGCCCGGATCCGCCCCGGCGGCCCGGCCCCGCTGCTCCTGCACACCGTGCGTGAGGACCGGCCCGGGACCGGCGCCGTCAGCGTCCTGAAGGCGCGGGGTACCGTCGACGCCACCAATGCCGTGGAGTTCTCCGAGACGCTCGCCGAGCACATCGCCCGGGCCGACCGGGACGGGGAGCACCCGGTGCTGGACATGACCGAGGTCTACCTCGCCTGCGCGGCCGCGGTGCGGGCCGTGGACCGGGCCACCGGGGTCCTGGCCTTCTCCGGCCGCGCCCTGCCCGTCGTACAGCCCCGGCCGCATGTACGGGAGGCGCTGCGCGCCGCGGGACTGCCGGGCGTCCGGGTGCACGCCACCATGGCATCCGCCCTGAACTCGATGGAGGCCCGGAACCTGAACTCGATGGAGGCCCGGAAAGGGGCCGGCCCACGGCCCGGCGGCAGCGGTTGGTGAGCAGAGCGGCCCGTCCCGTCCGGCGCGGTGGACGGCGCGGCCGGGGGCCGGGCCCCTACCGTGCACAGTGGTCGGGAAGAGGCCGCCCGCGTTCCTCGCACCGTCTTGTCCGGGTGATGCCATGAATCCCTCTTCCGACCCGTCCGCCGCCCCGGCACCGCTCGTCATCGAGTCGTCCGTGGTCGAGGGACTGCCCGCCGAGGCGGCGCTGCTGCTGCGCATGTCCGGCAGCCTCGATCCCGCGGGCGCCCAGGCCTGGTCGGCGGAGCTGCGGGGCCACCTCGAACAGGCCGACCGCGCGGGACTGCGGCCCGTCCTGGACATGGCCCATGTGCAGCTCGGTGGCGCCGCCGTGCTGCACACGCTCAGCGAGGCGACCCGGGCGCGCAGCGGCCGCCCGGACCTGATCATCGTCCGCGCCCGGCCCGGCGTGCGCGAGGCGGTGCATCTCGCCCGCCTGGACGGGGTCCGGCTCTACGCCACCCTCGACGAGGCGATGCGGGAGCTGGCCCGGGCCGTCTCCCGGGTGGAGGAACTGCCCGCCTGGCGGTCCCAGATGGCGGATCCGCTGCGGCCCAGCTACGAGGATCTGCGCAAGGAGGTCCGTGCGCTGCGCGCCCGCGTGCGCACCGCCCCGGTCATCGGCATGGCGCAGGGCGTGCTCATGGTCCGCTACGGCCTGACCGACTCCGGCACCGCCTTCCGGGCGATGCGCGAGGCCTCGCAGCGATTCAATGTGCCGTTGCGCGTCCTCGTCTCCGCCGTGGTCGTGGCCCGGCCCCCGGACGGCGGGGTGTGGTTCCCGGGCCGCCGCCCCGTGCCCGTGCCGCAGCTGCGGATCCTGGCCCGCGACGGCCGCGACCCCCGCTACCGGGGGCAGATGATCGACGCCGTGCTGCACGAGGCGCTGGCCATCGGCCGGGCGCCGGCCGGTTATGTGCGGCTCGTGGACCCGGCCGTGAACGCGCTGATGCTGGAGACCCACTACGGCTGCGCGGACACGTTTCTCGACCTGCTCGTGCGCGGCCGGGACGAGGGCACGGCCGACGCGCTCGCCCGGCTGCGCGGGCACCGGGTGAGCGTGCCCGACGTGGCCGCCGACGCGCTGCTCTCGGAGGAGGCCCGGGGGGTCCTGCTGAGCGCGGGAGTGGGCGCCCTGCAGAGCGTCCCTGTTCTCTCCTCGGCCGGCGCCTGCACCGGCGTGATCACCCTGCAGTGGCCCGACGCCGGGCACCGGCCGACCGCCGCCCAGGCCGAGGCGCTCGGTCTGCTGGCCTCCGACGCGGCGGCCTGGCTGAGCTGGTACCACCGGTCGGTGCTCCTCGACGCCCTCGAACACCTCCACCGGACGGTGACCGGCTCCGCCGCGCCCGCGGAGGGCGGCGGGGGTGACCCGCACCGTCCTGGGAACCCGGAGCCCGTGGGCACCAGGCACCACCCGGAGGGAGTCCGGCGCATGTCCAATCCGCAGCAGCCCGAACAGCGGCGCAGCGACAAGGGGGGCGCCACCCCGCAGGACAGCGGCCAGATGAAGGCCCGGCAGGCAGCCGAGCGCGCCGCGGGCGGCCGCCCGCACGGCTCGGACAAGGGCAAGAAGGGCGGGGGCCAAGGCGGAGGTGTGCCTCCGGCACAGCAGCCCGATCATCCCTGACGGACGGATCACAGCTCGGGGCGCACTGCCGTTGGCCGGGTGCGGGTGCGGGTGAGTCATGGCTGGTCGCGCGGTTCCCGCGCCCCTTGGGGGCGCTCACCTCGCCACAGGCGCTAGTCTCGCCGCCATGAGGATCTCCGTCTCCTCCGACATGGACGAACCCGTGGCGCGCCTCCTCCTCGACGAGCTGAGGCGGCGCGGCCACGACGTGAATCCGCACGGCGCCCTGTGCCCCGGCGCCGACGCGCAGTGGGCGGCCTGCTCGGAGGCGGCCGCCCGGGACGTGGCCGAGGGAGTCGCCGATCAGGCGGTGGTGTGCTGCTGGACCGGCACGGGCGCGTCCATCGCGGCCAACAAGGTGCCCGGCGTGCGCGCGGCGCTGTGCACGGACGCCGTCACGGCGGACGGCGCGCGCCGCTGGAACGACGCCAACGTCCTCGCGCTGAGCCTGCGCCTGACCTCCGAACCCCTGCTGAAGGAGATCCTCGACGCCTGGTTCGCCGGCGAGCCCAGCCAGGACCCCGAGGACCGGCAGAACGTGGCCCGCGTCGGCCGCCTGGACGCCGCCCGGAAGGATTCCTAGGCGGGCGTACGACGGACAGCGCGGGCCGGGGCGGCTGGAGTGGGTCAGTGGGCGCCGAGTCCGCCGCCACCGAACGAGCCGCTGGAACCCCGGCTCCAGCGCGGACGCTCCTTCGAAGCGCTCGGCTTGGAGTCCTGGTTCCTCAGGTCGTACGGGGTGAGCGGACGGCCGCCCTTGGGGATCTCGGGGACCTCCTCGTAGTCCCTGTTCTCCCGCACCTCGCGCACCGGCCCCTCCGGCGGCAGCTTGGGCTGTTCCTCCGGCCGTGGCCGGGGGGACTCTCGGTACTTGACGCGGGAGGTCATCCAGAAGCCGCCGGCGAGCAGCGCCAGGACGGCCACGGCCACGATGAACAGGAACAGGCTCATCAGGCCGCTCGCTGCGGCCAGCTGCATCGATGCGGTATTCATAGGACAGGAATACCCCTCCCAGAACCGGACGAACCGGACACTGTGTGTGACCGGTGGCGGACGGACGGCAACCCGGCTCCTGTCGACGGCTCCCGAGGCGCGTCCGGGGCGTTCTCCGGCCCCGTGGAGTGGTTTGCGGCCCCGCGCCCCGGCTACCCGCACCGTGTGACAACGCCGACTTCGCAGCAGCTCTACCAGTTCCTGGAGGACCGCTTCGCCTGTGCCCAGGCCTGCACGGAATGCGCCCGGGTCTGCGCCGTGCGCGCGAGTCTGGTCGACCCGGACGGCACCGAACGCCATGAGCGGGTGCGCAGGCTCGGCATCATGTGCGCCGAGGTGTGCGACGCCACGTGCCATGTGCTGTGCGAGGAGAGCCGGCAGGACGAGGGTGAGATCCGGGTCCGGCTGGAGTGGTGCCGCTCGGTCTGCCTGGAGTGCGCCCGCGCCTTCGACGAGCAGCCCGGCGCCGAGTCGGCGGCGGCCTCCTGCCGGATCTGCGCCGACGCCTGCTCGGAGTTCCTGCAGAGCCTCATGTGAGGCTGCCGTGGGTCCGGAATTCGCCCGGGGCGCACCATTCCTAATTTCTGAAACACGTTCTACGGTGTGCGCCGTCAGGACCGCCCTTGGGGAGCCTGGAGGCGCCGTGCATCTCGACCACACGCCCGAGCAGCAGCGACTGCGCGCGGAACTGCGCGCCTACTTCGCACAGCTGGTCCCGGACCACGCCTACGCCCGGTACGCCGACCCGGTCGCACAGAAGCGGTTCTACCGCGACACCATCCGCCGGCTCGGCACCGACGGCTGGCTCGGCGTCGGCTGGCCCGAGGAGTACGGCGGGCGCGGCATGACGGCGATGGAGCAGTTCATCTTCTTCGACGAGGCCGCCCAGGCCGGCGTACCGCTGCCCCTGATGGCGCTGAACACGGTCGGCCCGACGCTCATGCGGTACGGCACCGAGGAGCAGAAGGCGTACTTCCTGCCGCGCATCCTCTCCGGCGAGATCGACTTCGCCATCGGCTACAGCGAGCCCGACGCCGGCACCGACCTCGCCTCCCTGAAGACCAGGGCCGTACGCGACGGGGACGGGTACGTCGTCAACGGGCAGAAGATCTGGACCACCAACGGCGACACCGCGGACTGGGTGTGGCTGGCCGTGCGCACCGACCCCGCCGCCCCGCCGCACCAGGGCATCACCATGCTGTTGGTGCCGACCTCCGACCCCGGGTACTCCTGCACGGTCATCAACACGCTCGCCTCGCACGACACCACCGCGAGCTACTACGAGAACATCCGCGTCCCGGTCTCCCGGCGCGTCGGAGAGGAGAACCAGGGCTGGCGGCTGATCACCAACCAGCTCAACCACGAACGCGTCACCCTCGCCGCCCACGGCACCATGGCCATCCGCGCCCTGTGCGACGTGCAGCGCTGGGCCATGGAGACCAAGCTCGCCGACGGCCGCCGGGTGGCCGACCTGCCCTGGGTGCGCCGGCTGCTCGCCCGTACCCACACTCGGCTCGACGCGATGAAGCTGCTCAACTGGCAGATGGTCGGCGCCGTCCAGGACGGCACGCTCACCCCGCAGGACGCCTCCGCCGTCAAGGTCTACGGCTCCGAGGCCCGCCGGGACGCCTACGCCTGGCTCATGGAGATCGTCGCGGCCGCGGGACCGCTGAAGGAGGGCTCGGCGGGCGCCGTCCTGCACGGCGAGCTGGAGCGCGGCTACCGGTCGGCGGTCATCTTCACCTTCGGTGGCGGCAACAACGAGATCCAGCGCGAGATCATCTCCTGGATCGGCCTGGGGATGCCCAGGGTGCGGCGCTAGCCTGCGGGCATGGGCGACCCCGGGCTGTTCACGCCGAACTCCGTGACCTGGCAGATGCACGGCGACCCGATGATGTGGGTCGCCGGCGTCCGCGCGCTCTACCTCCAGGCCCTGCACCCGCGCGCCGTTCGTGGCGTCCTGCAGAACTCGGACTTCCGGCGGGACGCCTGGGGCCGGCTGATGCGCACCGCGAACTTCGTCGGGACGACGACGTACGGCACGACCGAGGCCGCCGAGCGGGCCGGCGCCCGGGTGCGGAAGATCCACAGCGTGCTGACGGCCACCGACCCGGAGACCGGCGAGCGGTACGGCGTCGGCGAACCCGAGCTGCTGCTCTGGGTGCACTGCGCGGAGATCGACTCCTATCTGCACGTCCTGCGCCGCTCCGGCTTCCCGCTCACCGACGCCCAGGCCGACCGGTACATAGCCGAACACCGGGTCACTGCCCGCCTGGTGGGCCTCGACCCGGAGACCGTACCGGCGAGCCGGGCCGAACTCGCCGCGTACTTCGGGAAGGTACGGCCGGAACTGACGGCGGGACCCGAGGCACGCGAGGTGGACGACTTCCTGCTCCGTCCGCCGACGCATCCCCTCCTCATCCCGGCGCGCGAGGTGCTGTGGCGGCGCGTGGCGCACCTGGCGTACGCCGCTCTGCCGCCGTACGCCCATGAGCTGTACGGCAGACCGGCCCCCACGCCTGCCGTCGTCACCCGCCGGCTGCGGGCCACGGGCGCGCTGCTGCGGTGCGTTCCCGCACGTGTGCGCTGGCAGTTGCCGCCCAAACACATCCTGCGGGCCATGGCGAGGCTCGGACCCCAAGCGCGTCCGGCACCGTACAAAGTCGGACGATAGACCGCCATACTGGACGAGCAGGGGGGTGTGGCGCGGATCGGGCCGACGTGGTGCGGTGCCGGGCCGGCCTCCCGGCGGCGGGGCGGACGGCGACGGGGGCGGCGGATCGCTATGGGGGAGAACAGGCTGGTTCAGGGCCGGTACCGGCTGCTCGACCTGATCGGGCGGGGCGGGATGGGCGAGGTGTGGCGGGCCCGGGACGAGTCCCTGGGCCGGCAGGTCGCGGTGAAGTGCCTCAAGCCACTCGGCCCCGACCACGATCCGTCCCTCGCCCGTGTCCTGCGCGAGCGCTTCCGTCGCGAGGCCCGGGTGGCCGCCGGGCTCTCGCACCGCGGGGTGACCGTCGTGCACGACTTCGGCGAGTCCGACGGGGTCCCGTACCTGGTCATGGAGTTCCTGGAAGGCCGCGACCTGAGCCGACTGCTGCAGGACAACAAGGGCCATCCGCTGCCGGTGCGGGACGTGGTGGACATCGCCGCGCAGATCGCCGCCGCCCTCGCCTACACCCATCAACAGGGCGTCGTCCACCGCGACTTGAAACCGGCCAACATCGTGCGGCTGGCCGACGGCACGGTGAAGATCTGCGACTTCGGCATCGCCCGCCTCGGCCACGACATCGGCTTCACCGCCCGGCTGACCGGCACCGGGGTCGCGCTGGGCACCCCGCACTACATGTCCCCGGAACAGATCGGCGGCGACCCGGTGGACCAGCGCAGCGACCTGTACTCGCTGGGCTGCGTGCTGTACGAGATCGCCACCGGGGCGCCGCCCTTCGACCTGGAGGACGCCTGGGCGATCCTCATCGGCCACCGCGACACCCCGCCCCGGCCCCCACGTGAACGGCGCCCGGAGCTGCCCGGCCACCTCCAGCGCATCATCCTCGACCTGCTGGCCAAACGGCCCGAGGAACGGCCGTACGACGCCGGGGAGTTGGTCCGCCGGATACGGGCCGGGCACGGGGCGGTGGTCTCCGGCACGGTGGTGGAGATACCGGAGGCGAGAGGCGCGGCCCGACTGCCGTCCTGGACCCGTGGCATGACCACCGGCCACAAGGCGCTCGGCGCCGGACCGGGCGCGCTGAGCCCGGACGCGGGGGCGGCACTGTCGGTCCGATGGGACGCCGTCCGGTGGGACGCGCCCCGAAGGGGCGCGGGGAACTGCGCGACCAGCCACAACGGACCAGCAGACGCTCGACAACCCGTACGGGCGTTTCCCGCAGCGTGCACTGCGCCCACCGCCGAGCGCTCCGGCCCCGATCACCCCGAGACCCTCGCCGGCCGCCACAAGGCGGCCTTCGCCCTCGTCCGCGCCGGCCGGGTCGCCGAGGCGCTGGCCGCCTACACGGACCTCGCCGAGACCGGAGCGCGCGTTCTCGGCGCCGACCACCCCGACACCCTCGCCGCCCGCCAGGAGACGGCCTACGCGCTGGGCCGGCTGGGCCGCCACTTCGAGGCCCACCAGGTGTACGCGGAGGTGCTGGCCGCCCGGCTGCGCGTCATGGGCCCCGACCACCCCGACACCCTGCGCTGCCGCCACAACCTCGCCTGCACCCTCGGCCGGCTCGGCCGCCTGGACGACGCCTGCCGTACGGCCCTGGAGGTGGCCGCCGCCCGGGCCCGGGTGCTCGGTGCCGACCATCCCGACACCCTGGTCTCGCGCTGCGAAGTCGCCTACTCCCAGGGCCAGTCGGGCCGCTGGGAGGAGGCGCTGCGCATCTACCGCGAGGTCGCCGACGCCAGGGCGCGGGTCCTCGGCGCCGACCACCCCGACACCCTCGCCGCCCGCTACGAGACCGCCCTCAGCCTCGGCCGCCTCGGCCGCAGCGCGGACGCGCTGCGCCTGTACCGCGAGCTCGTCGTGCACCGCACCCGCGTCCAGGGCCCCACGCACCCCGAGACCCTGCGCGCCCGGCACGGCCTCGGGGTCAACCTCGGCCGCCTCGGGCGCTGGGAGGACGCCCTGACCGAGGCCCGGGAGGTCTGTCTGCTCCGCGAGCAGGTCCTCGGCCCCGCCGACCCCGACACGCTCGTCAGCCGCCGCGAGATCGCGGTCGCCCTCGGCTGGCTCGGCCGCTGGGCCGAGGCCCTCGCCGAGTACCGGTGGGTGGCCGCCACCCGCGAGGAGGTCCTCGGCCCGGACCACCCCGACACGCTCGCCGCGCGCGGCGACGAGGCCCACTGTCTGGAGCGCCTCGGGCGGGGCACCGAGGCCGGCGAGTTGTACCGCAGGCTCGCGGTGGTCCGCCGACGGCACGCGTCCGGCGGCATCTGACGGAGACCGCGTGCTGCGGCCACCTGATCGAACGGCCCGTCCGAAGCCGCCCGGCCCACGGTCGGGGCACGCCTCTGGCCGCCATGGATCATCGCGTGTTACGAAGAACCATGCCTGCCAACGAGCACACACGCACCTACGACGCCGTCATCGTCGGCGGCGGCCACAACGGCCTGGTCGCCGCCGCCTACCTGGCCCGGGCCGGCCGTTCGGTGCTGGTGCTGGAACGGCTGGACCACACCGGCGGCGCCGCGATCTCCACCCGCCCCTTCGTCGGCGTGGACGCCCGGCTGTCGCGCTACTCCTACCTGGTCAGCCTGCTGCCGCAGAAGATCGTGCGCGATCTCGGGCTGGACTTCCGGGTGCGCGCCCGCACCATCTCCTCGTACACCCCGGCGGAGCGGGACGGCCGGCCCACGGGACTTCTCGTCGGCGGCGGCGAGCAGCGCACCCGGGCGGCCTTCGCCCGGCTGACCGGCGGCGAGGGCGAGTACCGGGCCTGGCAGCGCTTCTACGGCATGACCACGCGCGTCGCCGAACGCGTCTTCCCGACCCTCACCGAGCCCCTGCCCACCCGCGAGGCACTGCGCCGCCGCATCGACGACGAGACCGCCTGGCGGACCCTGTTCGAAGAGCCGGTCGGTGTCGCCGTCGAGGCGAACTTCCAGGACGACCTGGTGCGGGGCGTGGTCCTCACCGACGCCCTGATCGGCACCTTCGCCGACGCCCACGACCCCTCTCTGGCCCAGAACCGCTGCTTCCTCTACCACGTCATCGGCGGCGGCACCGGCGCCTGGGACGTGCCCGTCGGCGGCATGGGCGCCCTCACCGACGCCCTGGCCGCCGCGGCGCGCTCGGCGGGCGCGGTGATCGCGACCGGGCACGAGGCGGTCCGGATCGCCACCGACGGACACACCGCCGAGGTCACCTACCGCACCGCCGACGGCGAGGGAGTCGCCGCCGCCCGGCACGTCCTGGTGAACGCCTCCCCGCAGGACCTGGCGGTCCTGACCGGGGACCCGGCACCCGAGCCCGCCGAGGGCGCCCAGCTCAAGGTCAACATGCTGCTCACCCGGCTGCCCCGGCTGCGCGACACGGCCGTCGACCCGCGCGAGGCCTTCGCCGGCACCTTCCACGTCGCCGAGGGCTACCGGCAGCTCGCCACCGCCCATGCCCAGGCCGCCGCCGGTGAACTCCCCGCCGTGCCGCCCTCGGAGATCTACTGCCACTCCCTGACCGACCCCACCATCCTCGGCCCCGAACTCGCCGAGCGCGGCTACCAGACCCTCACCCTGTTCGGCCTGCACACCCCGGCCCGACTCTTCGACCGGGACAACGACGCCGTACGCGAGGAACTGCTTAAGTCCACCCTCGCCCAGCTCGACGCCCACCTCGCCGAACCCCTCGCCGACTGCCTGGCCACCGACGCCGACGGCCGCCCCTGCATCGAGGCCAAGACCCCGCTCGACCTCGAGAGGGACCTCAGGCTGCCCGGCGGCAACATCTTCCACCGCGCCCTGTCCTGGCCGTACGCCCAGGAGGGCACGGGCCGTTGGGGCGTGGAGACCCGGCACGCGAACGTCCTGCTGTGCGGCGCGGGCGCGGTGCGCGGGGGAGGGGTGAGCGGGGTACCGGGACACAACGCGGCGATGGCGGTGCTGGAGGACGTTGCGTAAGACAGCGCTCGGCAAAAGAATCTGACGGTACGTCAGAAAAACTCTTCCGTCGTCCGGCCCGCTGCGGCATCCTGCGCCCATGCAGACGGAGCTGAGCAGGAAACTGGGAGTCGAGCACGCCGTCTTCGGCTTCACGCCGTTCCCCGCCGTCGCCGCGGCCATCAGCCGGGCCGGCGGCTTCGGCGTGCTCGGCGCGGTCCGCTACACCGCCCCCGACGACCTCAAACGCGACCTCGACTGGCTCGACGCGCACGCCGGCGGCCGGCCCTACGGGCTCGATGTCGTCATGCCCGCCAAGAAGGTCGAGGGCGTGACCGAAGCCGACGTCGAGGCGATGATCCCCGAGGGACACCGGCAGTTCGTGCGGGACACCCTCGCCAAGTACGGCGTCCCCGAACTGGCCGAGGGCGAGGCGTCCGGGTGGCGCATCACCGGCTGGATGGAGCAGGTCGCCCGCACCCAGCTCGACGTCGCCTTCGACCACCCGATCAAGCTGCTCGCCAACGCCCTCGGCTCCCCGCCCGCCGACGTCGTCGCCCGCGCCCACGACCGGGACGTGCTGGTCGCCGCGCTCGCGGGCAGCGCCCGGCACGCCCGCAAACATCAGGAGGCGGGCATCGACATCGTCGTCGCCCAGGGCTACGAAGCCGGCGGCCACACCGGCGAGATCGCCACCATGGTGCTCACGCCGGAGGTGGTGGAGGCCGTCGATCCGCTGCCCGTCCTGGCCGCGGGCGGCATCGGAAGCGGACAGCAGGTGGCGGCCGCCCTCACACTCGGCGCGCAGGGTGTGTGGTTGGGCTCCATATGGCTGACCACCACAGAAGCGGACCTGCACTCGCCCGCCCTGACCCGCAAGCTGCTCGCCGCCGGGTCCGGCGACACCGTCCGCTCGCGTGCCCTCACGGGCAAACCCGCGCGCCAGCTCCGTACCGAGTGGACCGACGCCTGGGAGGACCCGGCCGGACCCGGCACCCTGCCCATGCCGCTGCAGGGCCTGCTCGTGGCCGAGGCGGTCTCCCGGATCCAGAAGTACGAGGTCGAGCCGCTGCTCGGCACGCCGGTCGGACAGATCGTCGGCCGGATGAGCAGCGAACGCAGCGTCCAGGCCGTCTTCGACGACCTCACCCGCGGCTTCGAGAAGGCCGTGGACCGCATCAACCGCATCGCCGGAAGGAGCGGCACGTGACCAGCACGCCCCCCGCCGGATTCTGGGCCCAGGCCGCCCAGCGGCCCGACCGCACGGTCCTCGTCGCCCCCGACGGCGAGGAGTGGACCGCCGGACGACTGCACGGCGCCGCCAACCGGCTCGTCCACGGGCTGCGCGCGGCCGGTCTGGAGCGCGGTGACGCCTTCGCCGTCGTCCTGCCCAACGGCGTCGAGTTCGTCACCGCCTACCTGGCCGCCACCCAGGCCGGCCTCTATCTGGTCCCGGTCAACCACCACCTGGTCGGCCCCGAGATCGCCTGGATCGTCGCCGACTCCGGCGCCAAGGTGCTCATCGCCCACGAGCGGTTCGCCGCCGCCGCACGCGCCGCCGCCGACGAGGCTGGACTGCCCGCCACCCACCGGTACGCGGTCGGCGAAGCCGACGGCTTCCGGCCGTACCCCCAACTCCTCGACGGACAGCCGGAGTCCGCGCCCTCCGGCCGGGAACTCGGCTGGGTCATGAACTACACCTCCGGTACGACGGGACGCCCGCGCGGCATCCGCCGCCCGCTGCCGGGCAAGTCGCCCGAGGAGGCGTACCTGGGCGGCTTCCTCGGGATCTTCGGCATCAAGCCCTTCGACGACAACGTCCACCTGGTCTGCTCTCCGCTCTACCACACGGCCGTCCTGCAGTTCGCGGGCGCGTCCCTGCACATAGGCCACCGCCTGGCCCTGATGGACAAGTGGACCCCGGAGGAGATGCTCCGCCTCATCGACACCCACCGGTGCACCCACACCCACATGGTCCCCACCCAGTTCCACCGTCTGCTGGCCCTCCCGGACCAGGTGAAGGCCCGCTACGACGTCTCGTCCATGCGGCACGCCATCCACGGCGCCGCCCCCTGCCCGGACCACGTCAAGCGGGCCATGATCGACTGGTGGGGCCACTGTGTGGAGGAGTACTACGCGGCCAGCGAGGGCGGCGGCGCCTTCGCCACCGCCGAGGACTGGCTGAAGAAGCCCGGCACCGTCGGCAAGGCCTGGCCCATCAGCGAACTGGCGGTCTTCGACGACGACGGCAACCGGCTCCCGGCGGGCCGACTGGGCACCGTCTACATGAAGATGAGCACCGGCGGCTTTTCGTACCACAAGGACGAGGCCAAGACCCGGAAGAACCGCATCGGCGACTTCTTCACCGTCGGCGACCTCGGCTACCTCGACGAGGACGGCTACCTCTTCCTCCGCGACCGCAAGATCGACATGATCATCTCCGGCGGGGTCAACATCTACCCGGCCGAGATCGAGTCCGTGCTCCTGTCCCACCCGGCCGTCGCCGACGCCGCCGCCTTCGGCATCCCGCACGACGACTGGGGCGAGGAGGTCAAGGCCGTGGTCGAACCGGCCCCCGGCCACGAGCCCGGCCCGGCCCTCGCCGCCGCCCTCCTCGGCCACTGCGCCGAGCGGCTCGCCGGCTACAAGCGGCCCAGGAGCGTCGACTTCATCGCCGAGATGCCCCGCGACCCCAACGGCAAGCTGTACAAGCGGCGGTTGCGGGACCCGTACTGGGAGGGGCGCACGCGTCCGGTCTGACCACGGCGGGACCCGGTGGCCGGGACCTGCGGTTTCACGGGCGGGGGCGGGTTCCGGCCGCCAGGAAGCCGGCGAGGCCCGCCGCGTCGGTGCCGGCCTTGCGGTAGACGCTGGACAGCAACTGCCGCACGCCTTGCTCGGGGAGGCGCATCTCCTTCGCGACCACAGCCACCGAGTGTCCCTGGGCGGTCAGTTCGGCGGTACGGCGTTCCGGAGCGGTCAGGGTGTCCGCCTGCGCATAGCGCAGCGGCAGCGGGCGCAGTCCGGCCGCCGAGAGCTCTTCCCGGGCCCGGGCGGCGAGTGCCTCGGCTCCGCAGTGCACGGCGCCTTCCAGGCCTTGGTAGAGCCGGTCGGCGGCCTCCTGCAGCCGCCCGTTGCGGGACAGTGCGGCGCCGTGGCCGATCTGGGCGCGGGCGAGTTCGTGAGCGGCGGGCGACTGCTCCAGGTGGTCGACCGCCTCCGCGTACAGGTCGAGTGCGGCCGGACCGCCGGTGACCTCGGCGAGGGTGTACAGGGCCTGGCCGACGGCGGAGGCGGCGCCGAAGTTCCGGGCGCGCCGTACGGCTTCCTGGGCATGGCCGAGGGCCTGCTCCGGGGCGGTGGGGGCGAGCGCGGACGCGAGCCGCAGCTGCCATGGGCACCAGGCCGGATTCCGCCAGGCCCGGCCGTCCAGCCAGTGCCCGACCGACGACAACAGCGGCGCCGCCTCGGCGTGCGCACCCTCCGCCAGGAGCAGTTCCGCGTAGATGGTGCGCGGGTCGGGATAGATGACGGCGTTCGGGGTCATCTCACCGAAGCGGTGCTCGTCGGCCAGTGCGCGTGCCTCGGTGACACGGCCACGGGCCAGCAGGGTCTGGATCAGGATGCCGACGGCGAACCACTGGGCGGGTACGGCACCTGCCACCTTGCCGGCGATGCGCAGGCCCTCCCGTGCGAGATCCTCGGCTTCGGCCAGGCAGCCGCGCTGGTAGCGGATGTAGCCGGCGAGGGTCTGGCCGAGGGCCAGATGGGAGCCGCGCCAGCCCTTCGCCACGCACTCGGCGATGCCCTTGTCGAACAACTCCTCTGCCCGTCGCGGCTGGTCGCCGTACATGAACACCAGGGCGACCGAAACGGGCACCTCGAAACCGTGGTTCTCGTCGATCCAGCTCATGCCGCCGCGCAGGGCCTTCTCGGCATACCCGAGGGCGGTCTGCCGCGGTTCACCGCGCTTGACGGCGTCCCAGGCCCGCAGCCCCAGGATGTAGCGCTCCTCCAGGCTGCGACCGGGCAGCTGCTCGGCCAGACGCGCCAGTGTCCGGGAGCGGGCGGGTGAGTCGGGGTCGTCGGTGCGGACCATGCTCCAGACGAACTGATCGGCCTGCATCCGCAGTTTCACGCGCGGGCTCCTGGCCCGCCGCGCTTCTTCCGCGGCCACGGTCACGGCCTCGGCCAGCTGATCGGTGTGGGCCAGAGCCTGCGTCAGCCGGAAGATGATGGAAGCCCGCAGATCGGGGTCGACGTGGGGCTCCGCCAGCGCCTGGCGGAGATGCCGCACCGTGGCCGTGGGCTCGATCAGGAACGTGGCGCACGCGAGTTCGTGAAGGAGCGCGGCACGGTCCTCGGGGAGCGGCGGCTCCTGCAGCGCGCGGGACAGCAGACGCCGGGCGGCCTCGGTCGCCCCGGCGCGGAGGTAGGCGCGAGCGGCCTCGCGCAGGCAATCGACCGTCTCGGAACTGCCCTCGCAGGGGACCTCCAGCAGATGCCGGGCGGCGGCGGTGGGGCCGTATCCCGCGGCCAGCACGGTCTGCGCGGCGGTGTTGTGCAGACCGGCCCGGAAGGCCGTGCGGATGGACCGGTAGATCGTCGTGGCGATCAGCGGGTGCACGAACTCGAGCTCGCCCTCGGGGCCGTGGCCGTCGGCGAGGATCCGGGCCGCGCGCAGCTTCTGGGTCGCCTCGGCGACGGCCTCGTCGCCGAGCACCGCGATGGTCGCGGCGAGCCGCGGTGAGAAGGGCGAACCCAGTACGGCCGCGGTGTGCGCGAAGCGGACGGTCGCGGTGTCCAGCCGTTCCAGGCGCTCGATCAGTCCCGGGCCCTTGATCGCCGCGGCGAGCTCACGCATCGCGGGCAGGTCGTCCTCGGTGCCGCTCAGTTTCCGCTCGGCGAGTCCGATGGCGAGCTCCACCGCTTCGAAGGGGCTTCCCCCCGTGGCCGACCAGCATTCCTCGCAGAACCGGTCCTCGGCCGCCGCCCCGATTTCCTTCCTGACGATCTGCGCCACGCCGTCGGCGGTGAGCAGCGCCAGGTCATGGGGGCGGTTCCCCCGGTCTCCGACCAGCGACCGGAGTTCGCCCGCCTCGGGTGGCAGCTCGTCGGGCCGGTACGCCACCACGATCAGCAGCGGAAGGTCCTCTGCCCGCGGGGCGAAGGAGGCGAGCCAGCTCAGGGACTCGGCGTCCGCCCAGTGCAGGTCGTCCAGGAGCAGGACGACGGGTGCCTTCTTCACCGTGAGGCGTGTCATGACCCAGTCGAGCCCTTCGCGGACCCCGGTCGGGTCCGGGGCGGGGGCGGAGTCCCTCGCTTCGAGACCCAGCGCGGCGGCGACGATGTCGTACCAACTTCCCATGAACGAGCGGAGTTCCGCCCCGTCCATGGCGGCCAGCGAGGGCTGCGCCAACTGGCGCACCACGCGGAACGCCGACCCCTGTTCCGTCTCGCCGCCCCTGCCCGACAGCACCGTGAATCCGTGGGCCGCGGCCCGGGCCCGTGCCTCCGCGATGAGTGCCGTCTTGCCCAGACCGGCCTGCCCGGTGAAGGCCAGCAGACCGCGGCGTCTGGCTCGCGGCACGCCAGCGGTGGTGCGCCGCAACTCCTGGAACGCGGTGTCGAGGGCCTGGAGTTCCCGTCGGCGCTCGATCAACGTCGGCTGCTGCGTGATCGGTTGCCGCGGCCCCGTCGCCATGTGCCCTACCGCCTTCTGTCGTTCGGCCAGGGGAGCCGAGCGTACGCCTCGCCGAGGTGGGGCAGGCCGGATTGAGCACCATAGGATGAATCGTCGGCTTCAGATGGGATAATGCCTGCCCACCGGGTATGGGACCTGGTCGGACCACGGCTCCGCGGGCACCGAGGTCACGTCCGCGTACCGTGGCACGGTGCGGGACCAGTGGTAGCACCCGCGGATCCAGCCGATCATGCCCTCCACGTAGCCGACGCCCGCCGGGCTCAGCTCCGGTTCGATCTCCGCGTAGAGCGCCTGGAACTCCTTGATCGTCGCGTTGATCTTCTCGATGGCCATGAGGACGGCGCTCTGCAGCGAGCACCGGTGCTCGCGTTGGTGGGCAAGGGCCAGATTGATCATTTCGCCTGCGCGCTGTTCCTTCACCGCGGAGAACAGGTCGGGTATCCACACCGCCGCGTCGGCCGACAGCCGGCTCAGGCGCTGGACGACGGGATGGTGGAGCTCGGCGGACGACAGTTCGTACGGCTGCGCGGCCTCGCACAGCGGGTAGAACGGCTCGACGCCCGCGGTCAGCGACCGTATCGAGGTGCAGTCCCCGGTCCGCACGAGCAGGGGGTGGGCCTGGGCCACCGCCTCGTACAACAGACCGTGCACGTACTCCCGGCTCTTCCAGGCCCATCGCGCCGCCTGCGCGGGTGTGCACCGCTCCCGGACCTGCCGGTGGAGATCGGCCAGAGCCGCTCCGAGGGGAGTGCTGGGCCGCCGGCCGTCCCGCAGAATCGCGACGCTCTCGCACAGCATGGGAACCAGCCTGCCCGGTGAGCGCCGACCGGTGTCCTCCGCACGGTCGTCGAAGACGAACTGATAGGCGATCTGATTGGCCACGATCTGGAGCAGACCGGCATCCATGGTGGGGCTGTTGTAGGACGCGAGCTCGGCCGGGCGCGTGCGGACGATCATCTCCGCCACGCCTGGTTCGTCGGTCAGCCCCCACGCGCTCAGCCATGCGTCGACGCCGGCCGCGGCTTCGGATTCATGGGGATTGCGCTCGAACGGGAAGGGCATGTGGAGGTGGCCGTCGATCAGGTCCCTGAGCGTGGGAACCGGAATTCCGTCCGGTACGGCGACCGGGATTTCCTCATGCGTTGTCGACAACGTCGTCACCCGCCGTCCGGGAATCCGATGCGCCGGAAGGCATGGGCGAACGTGCTTCGCAGGCCATCACCAGGGAACGCGGGCCCAACGTGATCGCCGGCCGCGGATTCCGCTCGACGTACCCGGGCAGATGGCGCAGGCGCCGCCGGCCGGCGATGGTCGCGAGCGCCAGGGTGGCCTCCACCATGGCGAACTCGTCACCGAGGCACTTGCGGTTGCCCGCGGAGAACGGCATCAGCGCGCGGCGCTGTTCGGCGGTGGGCCTGCCCGGCAACCAGCGGGCCGGGTCGAAACGCCCGGGGTCGGGGAACGACGAGGGATCGTGGTGCAGGAGGTAGGGGCTGTACAGAACGGTGGCTCCCTCGGGCAGCCGGCATCCGGCGAGTTCCGTCTCCCTGGTGGCGACCCGGGTGAAGAGCCAGCCGGGGGACGAGTGGCGCAGCGTCTCGGAGACGACGCACCGGGTGAAGACGAGGTGCGGAAGATCCTCGGGGCCGGGCCGTCGGCCTCCGGGGAGGACGGCGTCGAGCTCGGCGTGCAGGCGGCGCTCCGCCTCCGGGTGGCGGGCCAGCAGGCTGAAGGCGTCGGCCAGGCACAGCGCCGGCGCCTCGACGCCGGTGAGCAGCAGCGTGATCAGGTGATCGTGGACCTCCTGGTCGGTGATCGCGGCCGCTCCGCCGTCGCCGCGCGCGGCCGCCAGCAGCGTTCCCAGCACATCGTCGCGGTCGGCGCCCCGGCGGCGCTCCGCGATCGCCGTGTCGATGATCGCGTGCAGACGCGACAGTGCGTGCCGGTAGCGGCGGTTGGCGGGTGTGGGGAGGCGGAACAGGGCGTCGATCGGTACGACCGTGCGGACGAACAGTCCACGGACGACGTCCGTGAGACAGTCCCGCACCTCGGTGGTCGTCGTGTCGTCCAGCGCGTCGGAGAGCAGGACGCGGCTGATCACACGTGTCGTGAGGGTCATCATCGCCTCGGTGACGGGTACCGTCCGACCCGCCGGCCACTTCCGGTACACCGCCTCGGCCTCCTCGGCGACGAGGTCGGTGTAGTGGGCGACGTACGAGGGACGGAAGCCGGGCTGCAGCATCCTGCGCTTGGTCCGGTGCGCCGGCTGGCGGCAGGTGACGAGACCGTCCCCCATCAGCTTGCCGAGCCTGTCGTACAGCGGACCGCCCTTGTCGAAGGTGTGCGGGTCCATGAGCACCTCGTGGGTCAGCTCGGGGTGACACACCATCCAGGCGCGCTGGGGACCCAGCCGTATCTCGACCAGATCCCCGTACGCCGGCAAAGAATTCAGAAACGCCAGCGGCCGACGGTATAAGGCGATACCGTGGCCGAGGAGTGGGAATATGCCGGGAGCAGTACCTGTCGTCCACGTTTCTTTCTGCTCAGGCACAGCACGGTTCATGGATTCCTCCTGCCCTACGTGACATGAGAAGTGCGTGAACTGCTACGGACTTGGCGCCCGAGACAAGTCCTGCCCAGGTTCTGTGGTGGCCGGTTGCCCAAATCCTTTCTCCAAAGGGGCGCACAGGAGCACGCGGAAGCGAAAACCGCATTCGGCGGACGACCGGTGGGACCGGTGTATGCGCCTCCACGATGCTTGACCTGTCTCCTCGACGGACCCAGGATCATGAGCCATGACCCAGGGACACGGCAGCACGGTCGACGGGGTGCTGCGGCGCAGCGCCCGGCGCACCCCGGCCCGCCGCGCGGTGGAGTACGCAGGGCGCCGCTGGACGTACGAGGAACTCGACGACGCCGTCTCCCGAGCCGCCTCGGTGCTGCTCGCGGAGGGCCTCACGCCCGGCGACCGGGTCGGCGCCTACGGCCACAACTCCGACGCCTACCTGATCGGCTTCCTGGCCTGCGCCCGCGCCGGCCTCGTCCATGTGCCGGTCAACCAGAACCTGACCGGGGACGACCTGGCGTACCTCGTGGGCCAGTCCGGCAGCACCCTGGTCCTCGCCGACCCGGGCCTCGCCGGCCGACTCCCGCACGACGTACGGGTGTTGCCGCTCAGGGACACCGCGGACTCGCTGCTCGCCCGGCTGGCCGACGCGCCGCCGTACGACGGGCCCGAACCCCGCACCGAGGACCTGGTGCAGCTGCTGTACACCTCCGGTACGACCGCCCTGCCCAAGGGCGCGATGATGACCCACCGCGCCCTCGTGCACGAGTACCTGAGCGCGATCACCGCCCTGGACCTCAGCGCCGGTGACCTTCCGGCGCACGCGCTGCCGCTGTACCACTCGGCGCAGATGCACGTGTTCCTGCTGCCGTACCTCGCCGTCGGCGCGACCAACATCATCCTGGACGCGCCCGACGGGGACCGGCTTCTCGACCTGATCGAGGCGGGCCGCGTGGACAGCCTCTTCGCGCCGCCCACGGTGTGGATCGGGCTCGCGGGCAGGCCCGACTTCGCCACCCGGGACCTCGACGGCCTGCGCAAGGCCTACTACGGCGCGTCGATCATGCCCGTCCCGGTGCTGCAGCGGCTGCGCGAGCGCCTGCCGCGGCTCGCCTTCTACAACTGCTTCGGGCAGAGCGAGATCGGACCGCTGGCCACGGTCCTCGGCCCCGACGAGCACGAGGGCCGGCTGGACTCCTGCGGGCGGACCGTACTGTTCGTGGACGCACGGGTCGTGGACGACCAGGGCGAGGACGTACCCGACGGCACGCCCGGCGAGATCGTCTACCGCTCACCGCAGTTGTGCGAGGGCTACTGGGACAAACCCGAGGAGACCGCCGAGGCCTTCCGGGACGGCTGGTTCCACTCCGGGGACCTCGCGGTGCGCGACGCCGACGGCTACTTCACGATCGTGGACCGGGTGAAGGACGTCATCAACTCCGGTGGTGTCCTGGTCGCCTCACGCCAGGTCGAGGACGCCCTGTACACCCACGAGGCGGTCGCCGAGGCCGCCGTGATCGGCCTGCCCGACGAGCGGTGGATCGAGGCCGTCACGGCGATCGTCGTCCCACGCGGTGAGGTGACGGAGGATCAGCTCATCGCGCAGGTGAAGGAGAAGCTCGCGCCCTTCAAGGCGCCCAAACGGGTGCTGTTCGTGGACGAGTTGCCGCGCAACGCCAGCGGGAAGATCCTCAAGCGCGAACTGCGGAACCGCTTCGGCGGCTAGCCGAGGCGGTCAGCGGCCTTCGACGGCAGCAGGGCGTCGGCCAGCAACCGCCACCGGGGCAGCGCCGATCCGCCCGGCTCGACACCGATCACCTGCACGGCGACGTGATCCGCACCGGCCTCCTCATGCCCGTGCAGCTTGCGCACGACCGTGTCCGGGTCGCCCCAGAACACCAGGTCGTCCACGAACCGGTCGCTGCCGCCGCCGGAGAGGTCGTCGTCGGTGTATCCGAGCCGACGGAACTTGGCGATGTTGTAAGGGGTTTCGAGGTAACCGTGCAGGTGCTCGCGCGCGAGAGCGCGGGCCCGGCCGGGGTCGGTCTCGAACAGCACGGCGTGCTCGACGGCCAGGAAGGCGTCCGGCCCGAGGATCTCCCGCGCCTGCCGGGTGTGTGCCGTGTTCACGTGGTACGTCTGGGCCCCCTCGGCGCGGTCGCGGGCCAGCTCCAGCATCTTGGGTCCGTACGCGGCCAGCAGGCGCCGGACGGGCTGTGCCGGTCGGGGGTTGGGCGTCCGCAGGGCGTCCAGCTCGTCGAGGTACCCGGCCATCGCGGCGAGGGGCCTGATCCCCGGGCGGGGCTGCCCGCCGAAGCCCAGGCCGAGCATGTGCCGACCCGGATAGGCGTCCGCGAGCAGCAGGGCGGCACCGTGCGTCCAGGCCGCCTCGCGGGACCAGATCCGGGCGATGCCGTTCACCACGCTCAGCTGCCGCGTGGAGGCGAGCAGATAGCCGGCGTGCGTGAACGCCTCCCGCCCGAGCGCCTCCGGGATCCAGACGGCTCGCCAGCCCAGATCCTCCAGTTCCTGGACAGAGTCCCGGATCCGCGCGGCCGGCTGGTGCTCGAAGTCGAAGGTGTAGATCCCGAACCTGCCGAGGTCCAGGCCGTTCTTCCCGGTCATCGTGTCTCTCCCTGCGCGTCGACGGCTCGATGCTCGATGCGATGATTCGAAATATCGCAGATTCTCGATATGAACCGCAAGGGGTGGCCCCCGGCGACCGAGTGGGCTAGAGCGACCGCCCCAGCTCCGCGACCAGGTCGGCTATGCGCCGTTCGTCCCGCTTGTAATGGGTCCACTTGCCCACCCGGGTGGCCCGGACCAGGCCCGCGCGCTGGAGTTCGGCCATATAGGCCGACACGGTCGACTGGGCCAGGCCCGCCTTGGCCTGGATGTGGCTCACGCACACACCGACCTCGGCCGGATCGGCGATGGCCGTCTCCATCGGAAAGTGCCGCTCGGGCTCGCGCAGCCAGCGCAGCATCTGCAGCCGCATCGGATTGGACAGCGCCCGCAGCGCGTTGACCAGGCCGGGGTCCGGGGTGGGAGCGGTGTCCGTCATGGCCTCGGAGTATAGGGCCGGTGCGACGTTTCGGGGTACGTCGATGCGATCCGGGCCGGAGGCACGGCCATGGTCGGTGATGCGGCGACCAGGTCCAGTGCGTCCCGTGGCGTGCATGGGGTCTTCGGCGTGCCAGGTCGGCCGTTCGGTGGGTCCAGGGACGGTACCGGTACGGCGTGAACCGGGGGCGCGACCGGCTCGGCCGGCCGGGGGCACCGCGGAGACGCCGAGCCGGGTGCCGTGACGGGTGCGGCCCCGAGGAGTGTCCGCGCCTCGGGGCCGCCGGTCTCGGGTCGTCCGTCTCCGGTCGTCCGTCTCGGGTCGCCGTCCTAGCTCCGGGTCCGCAGGTCCACGATCCGGCGGATCTTGCCGACCGAGCGCTCCAGGGACTCCGGCTCCACGATCTCCACGTCGACGGACACCCCGATCCCGTCCTTGACGGCCGCGCAGATGGACCGGGCCGCCGCGTCCCGCGCCTCCGGGCCCGCGTCCGCGCGGGCCTCGGCCCGGACGGTGAGCCGGTCCAGCCGGCCCTCCCGGGTCAGCCGGAGCTGGAAGTGGGGCGCCACGCCGGGCGTGCGGAGCACGATCTCCTCGATCTGGGTCGGGAAGAGGTTGACCCCGCGCAGGATCACCATGTCGTCGCTGCGCCCGGTGATCTTCTCCATCCGGCGGAACGCCCGGGCCGTGCCGGGCAGCAGCCGGGTCAGGTCCCGGGTGCGGTACCGGATGACCGGCATGGCCTCCTTGGTCAGCGAGGTGAACACCAGCTCGCCGCGCTCGCCCTCCGGCAGTACCTCGCCCGTGACCGGGTCGACCACCTCCGGATAGAAGTGGTCCTCCCAGATCGTCAGCCCGTCCTTGGTCTCCACGCACTCCTGCGCCACGCCCGGGCCGATCACCTCGGACAGCCCGTAGATGTCCACGGCGTCGATCGCGAACCGCTCCTCGATCTCGCGCCGCATCTGTTCCGTCCAGGGCTCGGCCCCGAAGATCCCCACGCGCAGCGAGGTGCCGCGCGGGTCCACGCCCTGCCGCTCGAACTCGTCCAGCAGCGTGAGCATGTAGGACGGGGTCACCATGATGACGGCCGGCTGAAGATCCTGGATCAGCTGCACCTGCCGGGCCGTCATGCCGCCGGAGGCCGGGACGACCGTACAGCCCAGGCGCTCGGCACCATAGTGGGCGCCCAGACCGCCGGTGAACAGCCCATAGCCGTAGGCCACATGCACGATGTCACCGGGCCGCCCGCCGGCCGCCCGGATCGACCGGGCCACCATGTCGGCCCACATGGAAAGGTCGTTGTCCGTGTAGCCGACGACCGTGGGGCGCCCGGTGGTGCCGCTGGAGGCGTGCAGCCGGCGGATCCGCTCGCGCGGGACGGCGAACATGCCGTACGGGTAGTTCTCCCTGAGGTCGGCCTTGGTCGTGAAGGGGAAACGAGCCAGATCGGCGAGGGATTGGCAGTCCTCGGGTCGGACACCGGCCTTGTCGAAGGACTCCCGGTAGAACGGCACGTTGTCGTAGGCGTGGCGCAGTGAGGCGCGCAGCCGCTCCAGCTGGAGCTCCCGCAGTTCCTCGGGCCCGAGCCGTTCGCCCGCGTCGAGCAGGTCGGTCGCATCCGCCATCGAGTCGTCTCCCTCGCCGCACTCACATACCGGACGACCGATCATTCGGTCGATCCGTTCGGGGCCAGTAATCCAGGCCATACGGCTCCAGGCAAGAGGCCTGCGAAGAATTTCTGCGCCGGTCGCGCCGGAGAAGGGGCCCGTGGAGCTGTGAGGGGAACGGACGCCGCCGCCCGTGCGGGCCCGCCCGCCTTTCTGGAATGGCGGGCATCACGTGATCTGGCGGAGTCCGCCCTGGGAGGCCGCCCGGCCTCTCGCCCCGGGCGGCAAAGCCCCTCGTACGGTAAAGCGCCTCGTACGGTAAAGCGCCTCGGACGGTAATACGTTGCGCCGCTCCAGGGCCGAACGACATGATCACCACCATGCCGACCTTCACCGCGCCCGACGGCACCCGGCTCGCCTACCACCTGCGGGGTGCCGGCGAGCCCCTCGTCGTCCTGCCCGGCGGCCCGATGCGCGCCTCCGCCTACCTGGGAGACCTCGGCGGGCTGGCCGCGCACCGGCGACTGACCCTGCTGGACCTGCGCGGCACCGGGGACTCCGCGCCGCCGGCGGACCCGGCGACGTACCGCTGCGACCGGATGGTCGAGGACGTCGAGGTGTGGCGCGCACACATGGGTCTGGAGCACATGGATCTGCTCGCCCACTCGGCGGGCGCGGCCCTCGCCATGCTCTACGCGGCCCGCCACCCGCGGCGGATACGGCGACTGCTGCTGATCACACCCAACCCGTCCGCCCTGGGCCTGCGGGCGACGCCCGAAGACCGGCTGGCCGCGGCCCGGCTGCGCGCGGACGAGCCGTGGTTCGCGGAGGCGTTCCCGGCCTTCCGGGCCTGGCTGGCGGGGGAGGCGGACTTCGACGACGTGTTCCTGCCGTTCTTCTACGGCCGCTGGGACGACGCGGCCCGGGCGCACACGGACGCCGAACCGGAGCAGACCAACGAGGAAGCGGCGGACCGCTACTTCGCCGACGGCGCCTTCACTCCGGACGCGACGCGGACGGCCCTCGCCGCACTGACCGCGCCGGTCCTCCTGCTCGCCGGGGAACTCGACGGCGGCCCCCTCCCGGACCTCGTCCGCCGTGCCGCCGAGGCCTTCCCGGACGCCGAGGCCGCCGTCCAGCCCGGCGCCGGTCACTATCCCTGGCTGGACGACCCGGAGTGGTTCCGGGAACGCACCCTCGCCTTCCTCGACGGGCCGGCGGGCGCCGCTCTGCCCTCGGCAGAGTAGGCGGCTCCCCACCGGACCGACCGGATAGCGTGCCCGGCATGGACACCGCGGCGCCGTACACCGTCGAGGCGAACGGCATCACCCTGGCCTGCCGGTCCTGGGGCCCGGCGGACGCCCCGCCCGTCGTACTGCTGCACTGCCGGGGCGCGGACGGCGCGGACTGGACGCACATCGCCGAGCGGCTCGCGGCACCCCCGCGCCCGCGCCGGGTGCACGCCCCCGACCTGCGCGGCCACGGACACAGCGACTGGCCGGGGGACTACCGGGCCGAGGCGATGAGCGAGGACGTCCTCGCCCTGCTGGCCGCCCTCGGCGTCGGCGGCGCCGATGTCGTGGGCCATTCGCTGGGCGGCATCGTCGCCTACCTGCTGGCCCAGCGTCATCCCGGTGTCGTACGACGGCTGGTGCTGGAGGACATCTGCGCACCCGTGCCGCTCGACCCGCCCCGGCCGCCCGCCCAGCGGCCCGCTGGAGAGCTGCCGTTCGACTGGGCGATGGTGCGGGCCACCGATGAACAGCGCAACACACCTGACCCTGTGTGGTGGCACCACATGGACCGGATCACCATGCCGACGCTGGTCGTCGGGGGTGGTCCCACCAGCCACATCCCGCAGGACCAGGTCGCGCAGCTCGCCGGCCTGATCCCCGGAGCCTCGCTGGTGACCGTGGACGCGGGGCATCTGGTCCACGAGTCCCGGCCGGAGGAGTTCCTCGCCGTGGTGCGGGAGTTCCTCGACCGGCCCGGCCGTTGAGGACCGTCACCGGCGGGTTCAGCCCGGCTGTGGCCCGAACGCCTTCATGAACCGGTCGCGGAAGCCGTCCATCGGCCAGACGGGGGCGTTCGCCGCGGGCTTGAGGCCCTCCGTCCAGCCCCAGCCGGAGATCCGGTCCAGCACCTTGGGGTCCCGGGCGACGATGGTGACCGGCACGTCCTTGCTGGGGCTGTTGCCGGTGACGGTCGGCACGGGCTGGTGGTCGCCCAGGAACACCATGACGGTGTTGTCGTTGCCGTAGCGCCGCAGGAATTCGACGAGGCTGTTCAGCGAGTACTCGATGGAGGTGCGGTATTCGGTGCGCACGCTCTCCGGGTTCTTCCAGACCTCGTCCTGGGACTTGCCCTCGCTCCTGATCGGCTGGAAGACCGAGCCGTCGCCCAGCTTCGCCCAGTCGACCATGCGGGGCAGGGGCGCCCACGGATAGTGGCTGGAGGTGAGGATGATCTCGGCCATCAGCGGGCCCCGGCCCCGCGTGCCGAACTCCCGGCGCTGGAACGTCTGGAGGGTGAACTGGTCCGGCACCTGGGACCAGCCGAAGTCCGGGCCGCGGTAGTCGAGGTGATGGCCGTCGTAGACGTGGTCCAGGCCGAAGAACCGGCCCTCCGGCCAGGCCACCAGCACCCCGGGCACGACGCCGACCGTGCGCCAGGCACCGGTCCTGCGGAACGCGCCGGTGAGGGTGGTCCGGTCGCTGGAGGTGAGGCTGCGGAACCGCTGCTGGTTGCTGATCCACAGGCCGGACAGGAAGGTCGAGTGGGCCAGCCAGCTGCCGCCACCGGTCACCGGCGAGCGCAGCCAGCCGCTGCGGGACCGGAAGCCGGCGGCCCTGAGGACGTCGTCGCTCTCCTTGAGGACGTTGCCGATCGGCGGCCCCATCACCGGGTCCTCGATCGCCGAACGGCCGTAGCTCTCGACGAACGTGAAGAGCACGTCCTTGCCGCGCAGGCCGGTCAGCAGCTGGTCCGGGGGCGTGTGGGCGAAGGCGTCGTGGGCGGCCTGGCGCCGGAAGAGCCGGGCGTCGGCGAGGGAGACGCGGACCTGTTTGGCGCGGTTGTCGAGGAGGCCGGCGTCGAGCGTGGAGGCGATGGGCCCGGCGCCCGCGCGCAGGCCGAGCACGACACAGCTGATCCAGGCGGTGCCCAGCACCAGGACGACGTGGACGGACCGGGCGCGGCGCCGGGTCAGCACGGTGGTGAGGCGGACCGTGGAGCCCGCGGTCAGGAGAAGGACGGCGACCGCGAGGAGCAGGGCACCGGCGGTGGCGACCAGCTCGCCGGTGCGGCCGTGGGTGTCCCGCACATAGTCCGCCGCGTTGCCCAGCAGGCCCCAGTCCAGCACCAGGTCGAAGGGGCGGTACAGCACCGAATAGAAGCCGATGTCCAGGCACTTGAGGAGCGTGAGCAGCCCGATCAGCACGCCGATGGCCGCCGCCCCGGCCCGCCTCCCCCGGGGCGGCAGCACGAGCAGCACGGCGGCGAGCAGGATGCCCTCGGCCGGCAGCCGTACGAACGCGGCCGGGGTGAGCCGGTCGGGCTGGTCCGGCAGCAGCAGCGCCGCGAGCAGGACGGCCACGGCGAGGACGGTGGAGCCCACGGCCGCACACCGCGCGATACGGGCCCGTCGGCCGGGCGGGCCGGCGAGCGCGGCGAGGCCCGGGACGACATGTCCCCGCCCCGTGAGCCGGCCGGCCGTCGTGGCCGTGTCCTGCGCGAGAGGGCCGGGCCCGTCGGTCCGGTCGGCCCCGGCGCCCGGGCCCCGCGTGATGCGGGCGCGCCGCCAGAGCCGGCCGGCCTCGGTCGCCAGGCCCCGTGCGACACGCGCGCGCATGCCGGCCCGGCCGGGTGCCGCGGCCGGCTCCGCCTCCCCGGCCGGCTGGGCTTCTGCGGCCGTCGCGCGCCCTCCGGCTTCCTCCGAGCCGCTGTCCGTATCGTCTTCGCTCCCCGGCAGGTGGCCAGGCGTGTGGTGAGACACCCGGAGATCCTTCCGTGCGTGGCCCGGTGCCGGTGCGGAAGGCCTGGACCGGCACCATTCGACCGACAGTCACCCAAAGTAGTCGAGCGGTGCCGATCGTGCGCGCGGAGTAGTGCTACCGGGTGGTGGGGGCGGGGGGCACCCCGGGCATCACCGCTTGTCGGCCGCCACCGCGACCTCTCGGGCCCACCGGTAGTCGGCCTTGCCGCTGGGCGACCGCTGGATGGAGTCGGTGATCACCAGCTGGCGGGGGATCTTGTAGCCGGCCAGCCGGGTACGGCAGTGGGTCTGGATGTCGGCCAGCGAGGGCTGCGCGGCACCCTCGCGCAGCTGCACCACGGCCGCCACATGGTTGCCCCAGGTGACGTCCGGGACTCCGGCGACCAGCGCGTCGTACACATCCGGATGCGCCTTGAGTGCCTGCTCGACCTCCTCCGGATAGACCTTCTCGCCCCCGGTGTTGATGCACTGCGAGCCCCGGCCCAGCACGGTGACCACGCCGTCCTCGTCGACCGTCGCCATGTCGCCGAGCAGGACCCAGCGCTGCCCGTCCTTCTCGAAGAACGTCTCGGCGGTTTTCCGCGGGTCGTTGTAGTAGCCGAGCGGGACATGGCCGCACTGGGCGACCCGGCCGATCCCGCCCGCGGCGACCGGCTCGTGCGTCCCCGGATCCACCACGCGGGTACGGGAGTTGACTCGCAGGCGGAAGCCGCGCTCGGGGCCCGAGTCCTCCGTCGCCGTACCGTTGAAGCCGGACTCGGAGGAACCGAAGTTGTTGAGCAGCATGGCGTTCGGGACCAGCTCCCGGAACTGCCGGCGCACCGTCTCCGACATGATCGCGCCCGACGAGGACACGCTGAACAGGGCCGAGCAGTCCGTGCCCTTGAGCGGCCCGCTCAACGCGTCGATCAGCGGCCGGAGCATGGCGTCGCCGACCAGCGACACGCTGGTGACCCTCTCCTTCTCGACGGTCCGCAGTACCTCCTCCGGCACGAACTTGCGGTGTATCACGACGCGTTGGCCGAAGTTGAAGCCGATGAACGCCGTCAGTGTGGAGGTGCCGTGCATCAGCGGGGGAGTGGGGAAGAAGGTGATCCCGGAGCCCCCGGCGGCGACCCGCTCGGCCAGCTCCTCCGGTGTCTTCACCGGCTCCCCGGTCGGCGCCCCGCCGCCGAGCCCCGCGAAGAACAGGTCCTCCTGCCGCCACATCACGCCCTTGGGCATACCGGTCGTGCCGCCGGTGTAGATGATGAACTGGTCGTCGGCGGAGCGGGCCGGGAAGCCCCGGGCCGGCGAACCGGCTGCCTCCGCGTCGCCGAACGGCACCGCCCCGCGCACCCCGGCCGTCTCCGGGCCCACCCGCAGCAGGTGCCGCAGCATCGGCGCCCGCGGCAGCGCCGCCGCCACCCGGTCGGCGAACTCCGCGTCGAAGACCAGGGCGACCAGATCGGCGTCCCGGTAGAGATACACCAACTCCTCTTCGACATAGCGGTAGTTGACATTGACCGGGACGATCCGCGCCTTCAGGCAGGCCAGCACCGTCTGCAGGTACTCGACGCCGTTGTACAGATGCAGGCCGAGGTGTTCTCCGGGCCGTATCCCGCTGTCCAGGAGGTGGTGGGCGATGCGGTTGGCGGCCGCGTCGAGCTCCGCGTAGGTCAGGCGGCGCTCCGCGCCGGTGCCGGGATGGTCGACGTACACGAGCGCCTCGCGGTCCGGGACCACGTCGACGACCGACTCGAACAGGTCGGCAAGGTTGTACTCCACCGCTCCTCCTGACCCCGATCGTGCCCGGATACGTCCGCTAGCCGGTCATCAGAGCAAAGGGCGCCGCAACTGTGAAGGCCTGGCGCCAAACAAATCTGACTGTCTGTCAGAAAACCTCGGAAGCTCCCTTGAAGTGCCTCGCCGCCTACTGCAACCTGTTCTCGTTCTCACCGAGGGGAGACAAGCCCATGGGCGGGACGGAACACCTCACCGTGCGGCGCGAGGGCGCCACACTCGTGCTCACGCTCAACAGGCCCGACGCCAGGAACGCGCTCTCGCTGCCGATGCTCGTCGGCCTGTACGACGGCTGGCTGGAGGCCGACGCGGACGACGAGATCCGTTCGATCGTGCTCACCGGCTCCGGTGGCTCCTTCTGCGCCGGAATGGACCTGAAGGCGCTGGCCGGGAAGGGGATGGAAGGGGAGCAGTACCGCGACCGGCTCAAGGCCGACCCGGACCTGCACTGGAAGGCGATGCTGCGCCACCACCGCCCGCGCAAACCGGTCATCGCCGCCGTCGAGGGGTACTGCGTCGCCGGCGGCACCGAGATCCTGCAGGGCACCGACATCCGGGTCGCGGGCCGGTCCGCGACCTTCGGCCTGTTCGAGGTCCGGCGCGGCCTGTTCCCGATCGGTGGCTCCACCGTCCGGCTGCAGCGCCAGATCCCGCGCACCCACGCCCTGGAGATGCTGCTCACCGGACGGCCGTACAGCGCCCGGGAGGCCGCGGACATCGGACTGATCGGCCATGTCGTCCCCGACGGCACCGCCCTCGGCAAAGCCCTGGAGATCGCCGAGCAGATCAACGCCTGCGGCCCGCTCGCCGTCGAGGCCGTCAAGGCGTCGGTGTACGAGACCGCCGAGATGACGGAGACCGACGGGCTCGCGGCCGAACTCGCGCGCGGCTGGCCGGTCTTCGACACCGCCGACGCCAAGGAAGGCGCCCGCGCCTTCGCGGAGAAGCGGCCCCCCGTCTACAAGCGTGCCTGAACCGCCGAAGGAGACCTCCAGGATGCCCGAAGTCCTCAAAGCGCCCCTCGTCGTGGAATTCCCCTTCACCCGCTCCCTCGGCCCCGTCCAGAGCGCCTTCCTCACCGGCCTGCGCGAACGTGTCGTCCTCGGCGTGAAGACCGCCGACGGACGCACCCTCGTCCCGCCCGTCGAGTACGACCCCGTGACCGCCGAGGAGCTCCGTGACCTGGTGGAGGTCGCCACCACGGGCACCGTCAGCACCTGGGCGTGGAACCACGAGCCGCGCCGCGGCCAGCCCCTCGGCACCCCCTTCGCCTGGGTCCTGGTCCGGCTCGACGGCGCCGACACCGCCCTGCTGCACGCCCTCGACGCCCCCGGCCCCGACTCCGTGCACACCGGAATGCGGGTCCGCATCCGCTGGGCCGCCGAACACACCGGCGCCATCACCGACATCGCCTGCTTCGAGCCGTACGACGGAGAGCCCCACCGACCTGGTGGCCACACCGGCGAGTTCGAGGACCCGCTCACCGGAATCGTCGCCCCGGCCCGACTGGACTACTCCTACTCACCCGGCCGCGCCCAGTCCGCCTACATCGACGCCCTCTCCGAACAGCGGACCGTCGGTGAACGCTGCCCCTCCTGCCGCAAGGTGTACGTCCCCCCGAGGGGGGCGTGCCCCACATGTGGTGTGGCCACGAAGGAACAGGTCGAAGTAGGTCCCCGCGGCACGGTCACCACCTTCTGCATCGTCAACATCAAGGCGAAGAACCTCGACATCGAGGTGCCCTACGTCTACGCGCACATCGCTCTCGACGGCGCCGACCTCGCCCTGCACGCCCGGATCGGCGGCATCCCCTACGACCAGGTGCGCATGGGTCTGCGCGTGGAGCCCGTGTGGACCGAGGGCGCGCGCTACCCCGACCACTACCGGCCCGCCGGTGAACCCGACGCCGACTACGACACCTACAAGGAGCTGCTGTGACCAGGGAGATCGCGGTCGTCGCCTTCGCCCAGACCGACCACCGGCGCTCCACCGAGGAGTCCTCCGAGGTCGAGATGCTCATGCCGGTCCTGCACGAGGTGCTGGCACAGACCGGCCTGCGGACCGCCGACCTCGGCTTCACCTGCTCCGGCTCCAGCGACTACCTCGCCGGCCGCGCCTTCTCCTTCACCCTCGCCCTCGACGGCGTCGGCGCCTGGCCGCCGATCTCCGAGTCGCACGTCGAGATGGACGGCGCCTGGGCGCTGTACGAGGCCTGGACCAAGCTCCTCACCGGCGACGCCGACACCGCGCTCGTCTACTCGTACGGCAAGTGCTCGCCCGGCTCGGTCCGCGACGTCCTCACCCGTCAGCTCGACCCGTACTACGTCGCTCCCCTGTGGCCCGACTCCATAGCCCTCGCCGCCCTCCAGGCACAGGCCCTCATGGACGCCGGCCACACCGACGAACCCGCGCTCGCCGCCGTCGGTGCCCGCAGCCGCGCGGATGCGGAAACCAACCCGCACGCCCAGCTCAAGGGGCAGGTGCCGCAGGGCGACTACGTCGTACGGCCGCTGCGCACCGGCGACTGCCCGCCGGTCGGCGACGGCGCGGCCGCCGTGATCCTCGCGGCGGGGGAGCGGGCCCGCCGGCTGTGCGAGCGGCCCGCCTGGATCCGCGGCATCGACCATCGCATCGAGGCCCACGCCCTCGGCGTCCGCGACCTCACCGACTCACCCTCCACCCGGCTCGCCGCCGAGCGGGCCGGTGCCTTCGAACGCCCCGTCGACACCGCCGAGTTGCACGCACCGTTCAGCTCCCAGGAGGTGGTCCTGCGCCGGGCCCTCCGCCTCGGCGACGACGTCCGCGTCAACCCCTCCGGCGGGGCGCTCGCCGCCAACCCCGTCATGGCCGCCGGGCTCGTGCGCATCGGCGAGGCCGCCGCCCGCATCCACCGCGGTGAGTCCGACCGTGCCCTCGCCCACGCCACCTCCGGCCCCTGCCTGCAGCAGAACCTGGTCGCCGTACTCGAAGGGGATCCACGATGAGCAAGGAACCCGTGGCCGTCGTCGGCATCGGCCAGACCAGGCACGTCGCCGCCCGCCGGGACGTCTCGATCGCCGGACTCGTCCGCGAGGCGGCACAAAGGGCGCTGGAAGACGCCGAGTTGACCTGGGGCGACATCGACGCCGTCGTCATCGGCAAGGCACCCGACTTCTTCGAGGGCGTGATGATGCCCGAGCTGTACCTCGCCGACGCGCTGGGCGCCGTGGGCAAACCCATGCTCCGGGTGCACACCGCGGGCTCCGTCGGCGGGTCCACCGCGCTCGTGGCCGCGAACCTGGTCGCCGCCCGCGTCCACGGCACCGTCCTCACCCTCGCCTTCGAGAAGCAGTCCGAGTCCAACGCCATGTGGGGCCTGTCCCTGCCGATCCCCTTCCAGCAGCCCCTGCTCGCCGGTGCCGGCGGCTTCTTCGCCCCTCATGTGCGCGCCTACATGCGGCGCAGCGGCGCCCCCGACACCGTCGGCTCCCTCGTCGCCTACAAGGACCGGCGCAACGCCCTGAAGAACCCGTACGCCCACCTCCACGAGCACGACATCACCCTGGAGAAGGTCCAGGCCTCGCCCATGCTGTGGGACCCCATCCGCTACTCCGAGACCTGCCCCTCCTCCGACGGCGCCTGTGCCATGGTCCTCACCGACCGCGCCGGAGCCGCCCGCGCGCCCCGGCCGCCCGCCTGGATGCTCGGCGGCGCCATGCGCAGCGAGCCGACCCTGTTCGCGGGCAAGGACTTCGTCTCCCCGCAGGCCGGCAAGGACTGTGCCGCCGACGTCTACCGGCAGGCCGGCATCGCCGACCCGCGCCGGGACATCGACGCCGTCGAGATGTACGTGCCGTTCTCCTGGTACGAGCCCATGTGGCTGGAGAACCTGGGCTTCGCGGAGGAGGGCGAGGGCTGGAAGCTCACCGAGTCCGGGGTGACCGAACTCGACGGCGACCTGCCCGTCAACATGTCGGGCGGAGTGCTCTCCACCAACCCCATCGGCGCCTCCGGCATGATCCGCTTCGCCGAGGCCGCCCTCCAGGTGCGCGGCCAGGCCGGAGAACACCAGGTGGACGGCGCCAGGAAGGTCCTCGGGCACGCCTACGGCGGCGGGTCGCAGTTCTTCTCCATGTGGCTCGTGGGAACACAGCCCCCGGACGCCTGAAAGTCCTCCCCACGTGGCCTGTTGGGCATCGTGAGCGGTCGCTAGGCTGACCCGCGGACGACGAACCGGGAGGAGCACGGACGTGGCCGAGACCACCACCCAGCACAAGCCGCTCGCGGGCTGGGACAAGCCGGAGCTGGACCTCAGCAAGGCCGAGTGGCAGTCCAGCAGCCGAGGTCTGGGCGATGTCCAGATCGCCTTTGTCGAGGGCTTCATCGCGATGCGCAACAGCGGCCGTCCGGAGAGCCCCTCCCTGATCTTCACGCCGGCGGAATGGGGCGCTTTCGTCTCCGGAGCCCGGGAAGGGGAGTTCGACCTCACCTGAGCCGGGTCCACCTGACCTGAACCGGGGGTGTTCCGACCCGATTTCCGGACACGCGACCAACAGGGCCCCGCGGCGGCCGACGCCTGCGTCAGGCTGGCCCGGCAAGGGGAAGGTCGTGTTCCGAAAGGTGAGGGACGATGAGCACTGCGCCGGTCATCGCCGCGGTCGACGGCTCCGACGACAGCCTGCGCGCGCTGGAGTGGGCCTTCGACGCCGCCCGCCGCCGCGCCGCACCGCTGCGGGTCGTGCACGTACGGCAGTACGCCGCCTGGGGCCAGGCCGATGTGCTGGTCGCCGCACAGCCCGAGGTGGAGGGCGATCCGGTGCTCGACGACGTGCACGCCCGGCTCGCGGACCGCGGCGCGGAAACCGCCGTCGAGTACGTCGCCCTGGAGGGCGTACCGGGCGCCGTCCTGCCGGAACTCGGCGCCGACGCCCAGCTGTTGGTGCTCGGCTCCCGCGGCCGTGGCGGCTTCGCCAGCCTGCTCCTCGGCTCCAACGGGCTCGCCGCCGCCCGGGACGCCGAATGCCCGGTGGTCGTCGTACCCCGGCCCGGTCGGCAGGTGCACGGCGAGGGTCCGGCCGAGCCCGGGCCCCGGGTGGTGGTCGGCCTGCACGCCGACAGCCCCGACGAGGCCACCCTCGCCTTCGCCTTCACCGAGGCCGCTCTGCGCGGCGCGCGCGTCCAGGTGATCGCCGCCTATCCGTGGCCGGTGCAGACCTGGTCCGCCCCCGGCCAGCTGGTGCCGCCCCAGGTCGACCAGGGCGCCGTCGAGAACGAGACCCGCGCCCTAGCCGAGGGCTTCCTCGCGCCCCACCGCGAGCGGCACCCCGAGGTCCGCGCCGATGCCGAGGCGCTGCCCGGAGACGCGGCCGGCCATCTCGTCGCCGCCTCCAAGGACGCCGAGCTGGTCGTCGTCGGCCGGCACCGGCGGCGCCTGCTCGCACCGGCCCGCATGATGGGCTCGGTCACCCAGGCGGTCCTGCTGCACGCGGCGAGCCCGATCGCGGTGGTGCCCCCGGTACCGCCGCAGGAGTGAGAGCGCCGAGCCCGGGCAGCACCGAGGCCGGGTCGGCCACGGTTCCGCCACGTCCGGCGCTGTGCACGCCGCCCCGCGCCCGCGCCCTGCCGGCGGTGCGGCGACCAGGACATCAGGGTCGTCGCGCGCAGCGCCACGGAGTTGCGCGAGGGGTTGCGACACCATCGCCGGCAGCGGCCGCCTCTGACACAAGGTCAGCCACGGTCGGTCATGGTGGCCGACGACGCTGCCGGGGCCGTCTTCATGGCGGCCCCACACATGTCCGGCGCGCCCAGTCCGCCCCTAGCCTCCTGCGCGTCCACCCACAGCCGGAGGAACCCGTATGCCGACCACACCGCACAGACGGCCCATCCGCCGAGCTCTACTCCCCGCACTCTCGCTTACCGCGGCCTGCCTGCTCCTGACCACCCCCGCCACGGCGGCACCCACCGGCACACCGGACGACCACTGTGCCGAGCTCACCCATCTCCGGGTGCCCGGCGCCGCCCACCAGCAGGCCGACTGCCTGGACGAGCTGACCACGGCCGGCACCGTGGCCTCCGGCCACACCGACCCGGCCGACTACGCCGGACTCACCCCCAGGAATCTGCCCACGCCCGGCGGCGTACCCGGCATCCAGATCGACGGCTACTTCCCGGACACCTCCACCACGAACACGAACCACGGCTGGAACCACGACTCCCAGTTCGTCGTCCGGCTGCCCGACCACTGGAACGGCGGCCTGGTCGTCGCCGGAACGCCCGGCAACCGCGAGCAGTACGCGAACGACAAGGCCATCTCCGACTGGGTGATCGCCCGCGGCTACGCCTACGCCGCCACCGACAAGGGCAACACCGGCACCGCCTTCTACCGCGACGGCGAGCGGCCCGGCGACGCCATCGCCGAATGGAACACCCGCCTCACCCAGCTCACCCGTGCGGCCCGCGCCGTGGTCGCCCAGCGCTACCACCGCCCCCCGGCCCGCACCATCGCCACCGGCCTGTCCAACGGCGGCTACCTGGTCCGCTGGCAGTTGGAGAACCACCCCGAGCTGTACGACGGCGGAGTCGACTGGGAAGGCACCCTCTGGCGCGCCGACGGCCCCAACCTGTTCACCTTCCTGCCGCAGGCCCTGCGCAACTACCCCACCTACGCCGCCGGCGGCGTAGGCGCCGCCCGGGCCGAGGCCACCCTGCACCGGGCCGGCTTCCCGGCCGGCTCGGAGTTCCTGTGGCCGTACCACTACCAGGTCTACTGGGACCTCACCCAGCGCATCTACCGGGAGGAACTCGACCCCGGCTACGACGGGGCCACCGAGGCCGGCACCCCGTTCTGCGCCTCCGGCACACCGGGCTGCGACGCCGACTACGACTACGCGGCGCGGCCCGCCGCCGTCCACCGCGCCGTCCAGCGGATCGCCCTCACCGGACGCCTCGGCAAACCGCTGATCACCATCCAGGGCACCCTCGACGTGCTGCTGCCGATCAGCCAGGACTCCGATGTCTACGCCCGCATGGTCCACGCGGCCGGGCGCGGCGCCCTGCTGCGCTGCTACCGCATCGAGGACGGCACCCACACCGACGCACTCGTCGACGCCTTCCCCGACCGACTCCGCCCGATGGTGCCCTGCCACCACTCGGCCTTCGAGGCCCTGGAACGCTGGCTCTCCGGCACGGCCCTCCCACCCGCCGACCACACGGTCCCGCGCCCGCCCGGCGCCACCGCATCCACGCTCCTCACCGACTGCCCCCTGAGCTGAGCGGCAGTGCCTCGAGGAGCGACCAGCCACAACGGACCCGCAGCCGGCCGGGAGACCCCACCCCGGTCCTTCCGGCGGAGCCGCTCCGCACTTCCGGCGGAGCCCACGTACCATGGCCGCATGTCGTTCCTCCGCCGCCGCAGCGCCACCCCAGCCGGACCCGACTTCGACGTGCTGGCCATGGACCCGGGCGACTGGCCGGGCAACCTCGGCGCGGGTCTGCTGCCCGCGCCCGACGGCACCTGCCAGGGCGTCTTCCTGCGCTACGACCTCTTCGGCGGCCGCGGTCCCGCCATGATCATCGGCAACCTTCCCGAGGGCTCCCCGGCCCGCGAGGTCGCCAACGGCGAGATCCCCTTCGAGGTGGGCCAGCTGCTGCTCGCGCTGGAGAACGACGAGGATGTCACCGTCGTCGGTGTCGAGGACACCCCCGTCCTCCAGGGCGACAACCTCCTCATCGTGCGGCGGCTGAAGCTGTCCGAGTCCCGGATCTCCTGCGTCCAGTTCGACCGCAGCGACGGCGTCCTCGTCACCATCGCCGCCTGGGACCGCCCCATCACCGACGACCTGTACGCCCTGCTGAAGCCGCTCCCGGCGGAGCTTTTCCAGCAGGGCTGAGGCCGCCCGCGCCGGTCAGCCGGCCGAGCCCTCGAGGGTCACGTCCGCGGCGCGGACGAAGGCCACCCGGTGGCCGTACTGGATCTCGTAGTACAGGTCCTTGCCCATCACGACCCGGTGCGAGTCGGTGGTGAAGGTGACCGAGTAGTAGTACTCGCCCGGCACCTCGTCACCGACCACGTACTTCTGCCCGGCCGGGATCGTGTACGGCAGCGGGACGACCGACTGCACGGGGACACCCGCCGGGTAGGCCTCCTTCTCCGGGTAGGCCCTGCCGTACACCGGGACGTCGGCCAGGCCCTCCTTCGGGGTGATCACCACACCCTTGGCGGGCACCGCCGTCGGAGCCTTGCGCGGGTTCTCGAACCAGGCCTTCTGGCCCAGGTACCAGATCGCGGTCCAGTCGCCCCAGCGGTCGGCGACCGCGTACTGCTGACCGGTGGCGACCCGGGAGGACAGGTCGTTCACATCGATGGTCGGGTCCTTCTTCAGCCCGATGTCCTTGATCAGGGGCGCGTTCACGTCGTGGTCCGCGTACAGCCGCACCTCGTCGGAGCCGTGTGCCGTGCAGGGCTCGCCGCCGGTGGTGCAGCCCGTGTACGCCGGCTGGTTCGTGGCGTAGTCCGGCAGGATCGTCACCAGTCCGGACTTCTTGCCGGCGGTCCTCTTGAACGGGTGGCCCAGCAGCTGGAAGTAGTGCCGCCAGTCCCAGTACGGGCCCGGGTCCGTGTGCATGCCGGGGATGGTGGACGTGGTCGGGCCGGGCACGTTGTCGTGGCCCAGGATGTGCTGCCGGTCCAGCGGGATGTCGTACTTCCGGGCCAGGTACTTCACCAGCCGGGCCGAGGAGCGGTACATCGCCTCGGTGTACCAGGCGTCCGGGTTGGCGAGGAATCCTTCGTGCTCGATGCCGACGGACCGGGCGTTGATGTCCCAGTTGCCCGCGTGCCAGGCCACGTCCTTCGCCTTCACGTGCTGGGCGATCAGACCGTCCGTGGAGCGGATCGTGTAGTTCCACGACACGTAGGTCGGGTCCTGGATCAGATTCAGCACTCCGTCCCAGGCGCCCTCCGTGTCATGGATGATGATGTACTTGATGCTCTGCGACACCGGCCGGTCGCCGAGGTCGTGGTTGCCGTAGTTTCCGTTCCCGAACTGCGCGTACGGCGCCCAGACCGCCTCGCAGGACACCGAACTCGGGCACTCGACGCCGTCCGTGGGCAGCGTGCCCAGTCCGGTCCGCCGCAGCTGGGCGGTGTCGGCGGTCAGCCGCGGCCGGGCGGCGAGCGCGACCAGCTGGCCGTCGTCCGTGACGCGCTCCTCGCCGGTGCGCAGGACGTCGTACACGTCGTCGGCGTACGCCGCCGCGGTCGCCCTGTCGTCGGCGCCGGAGAAGCGGGCCACCGCGCCGTACCAGTCGGCCGGGTCGGCGCTCAGTGGCGCGCCCAGTTCCTTCTGCGCGGCGGCGAGGAGGGCGGCGCCGCCGGCCACGTTGGCCGCCGGGTCGGTGCGCAGTTCCTCGGCCCTCAGGCCGGTCAGTTGCGCCGCCTTCGGCAGCGTCTTCAGGCGGGCGGGGAGCGCGGACTCGGCCGGCACCTTGACGGCGGGGTGCACGGCGGCGCGTTCGCCGTCGCCGCGGGCGTCCTCCGTGCCCTCGGCGTTGTGCTCCGTGGTGGCGATCGCGGTGCGGGCGTCCGTGAGGTGCATCGGACCGTAGCCGCCGGACACGCTGGGCGCGCCGGCGTGCCAGTCCCAGCGGGACTGCAGGTAGGAGACGGCCAGCAGGACGCTCTGCGGCACGTGGTACTCGGCCGCGGCGGTGGCGAAGGCGTGCTGCAGCCGGCCCGCGGAGGAGTCCGCGGCGCTCTGGGCGGGGGCCGCGCCGAGCAGCGGCAGCAGCAGGGCCGCCGAGGCGAGCGGGCCGACGGCTCGCCGCAGTTGTCCGGGGCCGGGTGCGGTCGTGGAATCAGTGGCGGAACCTCGCAATGCGGCCTCCTGTGACGGGCGGGCGTGGCGGGGCGTGCGGCGCCGAGCTGGGTCAGTGGTACCGGCTGGCCGACGATCCGTCAATGATGCATTCAGGACGGCGATTTCCCATGTCACGAAGGGTTTTCGGCGAGTTTCTCGACGGCGGTGCGCGGGCCTGCGGGGCGTCACTGGTGTACACCAGTGGCCGCCCGGGCCCGGACACACGAAGGTCCGCGGTGCGCCGCCGCTCTGGCGCACCGCGGAACCGTCGTCCCCGTCAGCGAGTACCGACCGCCGCTCGGACGGCCTTGCGGGCCATCTGGCAGTCGTCGTGCAGCCGCCTGAGCAGCAGCCGCTGTTCCTCGCCGGACGGCGCAGCACCGGGGTGGGCCAGGCCCGGTGCCGCCGGGGCCACCTCGTGCATCGAACGCTGCACGGCGGTCTCGTAGGTACGGATCTCCCGGGTCAGCACCAGCATCAGGTTCACCAGGAAGGCGTCCCTGGAGGCCGGGCCCGCCGACTGGGCGATCTGGCTGATCTGCCGTCGGGCCACCGGCGCGTCCCCGAGGACCAGCCACAGCGTCGCCAGGTCGTACCCCGGCAGGTACCAGCCCGCGTGCTCCCAGTCCACCAGCACTGGACCGGCCGGTGACAGAAGGATGTTCGACAGCAGGGCGTCGCCGTGGTTGAACTGGAGCATGCCGTGCCGGCCCACCTCGTGGGCGATGCCGTGCAGCAGCTTCTGCAGATCCCCGAGGTCCCGGTCCGTGAGCAGGCCCAGCTCGTGGTACCGGGAGATCCGGGCGCCGTAGTCCAGGGGCATGTCGAAGGTGCCCGCCGGGGGCCGCCAGGCGTTCACCCGGCAGACCGCGCCCAGCGCGGCCCGGATGTCCGGACGGGGCGGCGCCTCCGCCGGATGGCGCTGCAGCGCCGCCACCCGGCCCGGCGCCCGCTCGATGACCAGGGTGCAGTTGTCCGGGTCCGCCGCGATCAGCCGGGGCACGCGGACCGGTGGCCGGTGCCGGACGAACGAGCGGTATGCGGCTATCTCGTGGCGGAACCGCTCGGCCCAGGCGGGCGAGTGGTCCAGGAGACACTTGGCCACGGCCGCGCCGCGCCCGGTCGTCCCGACGAGGAGGACGGACCGTCCGCTGCGCCGCAGCACCTGCACCGGGGTGAACTCCGGACAGATCCGGTGCACCGATGCGATCGCGGTGCGCAGCTGCGCGCCCTGGGGACCGGACAAGTCGAGTCTCCCGCTGAGCGGTTGGGTACCGACCTGGCCCGGTACCCGCCGGAGCCGCCCGGCGACCGGCACGGGGCCGCCCGGACGCGCCGCCGGGTCCAGGTACGGCCCGCCGCCCGCGGGGCGGGAACGCAGCGGCCGGGGCGGGGCGGACACGGAGGACGATGCTGCGTACATGGGAGATACAGATCCCTTCGTGTGCCTGCGGTGCCTGCCTGTGGTGCGTGCTCGGGGCACATGCGCGGGGCCGGGGCACGGGAGAGCCCGTACTCCGTTCGCATGCACTGCGAGCGTGCGCCTGCCCGGCCCGGCCGCCCGGGTGCACCCTGGGGAATGCACCCGTCAGCTCGGGAAGCCGAGCGGCGACCGGGTCGGGGTGGCGCGTTCCTACTCGACACCCGATGCCCAGTGGCACACCATCTGGCGGACCCTGGCGAACCCTGGCGAATAGTCGCCCGGCAACCTGCACCGGGCTACTGTCAACTCAGCCGAGAACCTGGGGGCTTGACGTGAGCGGACAACCCAACACCCGCCTTGCGGACCTGTTCGGCCTGGCCGGCTGGTCCAAGGGCGAACTCGCGAGGCTGGTCAACAAGCAGGCGGCGGCCATGGGCCACCCCCAGCTGTCGACCGACACCTCCCGGGTCCGTCGGTGGATCGACATGGGAGAGATCCCGCGCGATCCCGTACCGCGGGTGCTGGCAGCCCTGTTCACCGAGCGTCTCGGCCGTGTCGTGACCATCGAGGACCTCGGTCTGGTACGGCACGGGCGTACGGGGAAACGGCAGGGCGACGGGATCGAGGAACATCCCGACGGCGTGCCGTGGGCGCCCGAACGGACCGCCGCGGTCCTCACCGAATTCACGGGAATGGACCTCATGCTCAACCGACGCGGCTTGGTGGGCGCGGGTGCCGCGCTCGCCGCGGGATCCACACTCAGCAGCGCCATGTACGACTGGCTGCACACCGACCCGGCCCTGAAGGCCGACGCCCCTGTCCTCGACGACCCCCTGCACGCCGACCCCGCTGGGTTCGACCGCTATGAGGCCGCCCCCATCGGGTCGCAGGAGATCGAGGAACTGGAGCGCTCGGTCGAGGTGTTCCGCGCCTGGGACGCGGCCCGTGGCGGCGGGCTTCAGCGCAAGGCGGTCGTGGGCCAGCTCAACGAGGTGGGCGGCATGCTCGCCTACCACCATCCACCCCATCTCCAGCGGCGCCTGTGGGGCGTCGCCGCCAACCTCGCCGTCCTCGCCGGGTGGATGTCGCACGACGTCGGCCTGGAGCCCACGGCGCAGAAGTACTTCGTCATCGCCGCCCATGCCGCCCGCGAGGGCGGAGACCGGCCGCGCGCCGGTGAGGCCCTGTCCCGGGCGGCCCGGCAGATGGTGCACCTGGGCCGGCCCGACGACGCCCTGGACCTGATGAAACTCGCCCAGGACGGCGCCGGCGACCGGCTGCAGCCACGCACGAAGGCGATGTTCCACACCATCGAGGCCTGGGCGCAGGCCTCCATGGGCAAGGGCCAGGCGATGCGCCGCACGCTCGGCCAGGCGGAGGACATGTTCGTCGCCGACCGGGGCGACGGCGAACCGCTGGACTGGATGCAGACCTTCAAGGACGAGGACCTGTACGGCATGCAGGCCCTCGCCTACCGCACGCTGGCCGAGTTCGACCCGAGCGCGGCCGTGCACGCCCAGCACTATGCGGAGAAGGCCCTGTCCCTGCGCGTCGACGGGCGCGAGCGGTCGAAGATCTTCGACCATCTGTCCATGGCCTCGGCCTGTTTCATCGCCGACGACCCTGAACAGGCCGACCGCTACGCCCGGCTGGCCCTGATGTCGATGGGCTCGAACTCCTCCCGTCGCACCTGGGACCGGCTGCGGCAGATGTACCGGCTGACCGCGGAGTACTCGGGCTATCCCAGGATCCACGAACTGCGGGAGGAGATCCGGCTCGCGCTGCCCAAGCCGAGGGCCAAGGGCCCGGGCAGCGCACAGGCGTGAGCGCACAGGCACCACGCCTGTGCGCTGGATGACCTCGACAACTCCCCATTCAGCTCATGCGGTGACCCTGGCGACGAGCACACAGGCGTCGTCCTCGCGTCCGGCTCCGCCGAACTCCTCGACCACCGCCCGCAGGCAGTCCTGCGCGGTGCGCGCCGCGCCGAACCGCGGGGCGAGGGCGAGCAGGCGGTCCACGGCCGTGCTCGGGCTGTGCCCCGGCACCAGCCCGTCGGTGTGCAGCAGCAGGAGGTCGCCCGGCCGGAGGGCTTCTTCGGCCTGCCCGTAGACGGCGCCCGAGGTGGCGCCGAGCAGGACGCCTTCCGGTGCGTTCAGCACGCGCCCCGTCCCGTCGCGGTACAGCAGCGGGGCG
Source organism: Streptomyces sp. NPDC001153 (assembly GCF_053598315.1). Lineage (NCBI taxonomy): Bacteria > Bacillati > Actinomycetota > Actinomycetes > Kitasatosporales > Streptomycetaceae > Streptomyces > Streptomyces sp. NPDC001153. The sequence goes on along the minus strand of NZ_JBSFJZ010000001.1, from coordinate 119,598 downwards.
GGGTGTCCTGCCTGCGCCCAGACCAGGGCGTGGGTCTCGGGCCGGTAGCGGCAGCAGACGGCGCTGCCGAGGGCCGGCTGTACGGTGGCGTCCAGTAACTGGTTGAGCATGCCGAGCAGTTCACCGGGCGGGCTGCCGGCCAGGGCCATCCCGCGTACGGCACCGAGCAGCATCGCCATCCCGGAGGCGACGGCCACCCCGTGCCCGGTGAGGTCGCCGACGCTCAGCAGGGTGTCGCCGTCGGACAGCTCCAGCGCGTCGTACCAGTCGCCGCCGAGCGGTGTGGTCGTCGCCGCGGGGAGGCGGCGGGCGGCGAGGTCGAGGGTGCGCGGCCCCTGGTGCGGGAGCCGCAGGGAGCCGCGCCATGGCGGTAGCACGGCTTCCTGCAGCTCGACCGCGATCCGGTGCTCGGTCTGCTCCTGCCGGCGCTGACGCTGCAGCGAGTCACGGGTCTCGCTCACCGTCCGCCGGCAGCGGCGCAGTTCGCTGACGTCGCGCAGCACGGCCCACATCGAGGAGGTGCCGCCGTCGGCGCCGAGCACGGGTTCGCCCATCATGTGCACCGCCCGTACGGAGCCCTCGGCCCGTACGACGCGGAACTCGCCGTCGATGGGTTTGCCGTCGACCAGGCAGTCCGTCACCATCGCGGTCAGTTTCGGCCGGTCCTCCTCCAGTACCAGCGAGGGCAGTTCGTCCAGGGTGAGGGCGGGGGCGTCCGGGTCCAGGCCGAGGATCTGGTACAGCTCCCCGGACCAGGTCGCCTCGTCCGTCAGCAGGTTCCACTCCGCGCTGCCGACACGGCTGAGCAGCGAGCCGCTCGGGGCGGCGGCGGGCGCCGGCCGGAGGGCGGGTGCCTCCACCGGTTCGGCGGGTTCGGCGGCCGGTCCGTCCCGGAGCTGGGCCAGATGGGCGTCCAGGTCGTCCAGTTGGTGCAGCGCGAGGTCGTACAGGGCGCGCTGCCAGCGTTCCTCCGGGTCCGCACCGTCGCTCGGGGTGTCCCGCCGTACGGCGTCCACGTCGCCCTTGAGCCGCCGCGTCTGCGTTATCAACGCTTCCACCGAGCCGCGTCCGGGTGGCTGGGCGGCTGAGCGGTCCGCGGAGACCGGTGACGGCATGACGCACTCCGTTGGGGGACGAGACGGTCGGGGAGGACGGGGGACCGTTACGACTCTCGCACAGCCCGCGACGCCCCGTAAGGGATTTGGCAACACACGATACGGTGGTGCTTCCGGCATATGCCAGAGTCTTCCCCGAGTGATCCGCGCACACGAACGATGTACGCGCCGGGCGGGTCAAGTCGTAGGAGAACTACGCGAGTTGTCTCCTACGGGCCGCTTTTTCCTCGACGCTCACCCCTGTGTTCGACGCTCCTTCGTTCCAGTGTGCGGCAAGCGTCTTGTACCTGTCGAAGTCTGACCGGATTTCGCGGCATGCGAGGCGCCTTCGAGGACTCCATTAAGGCATGGACGCCATCACTGTCGAACAGCCCGCACAGGCCCGGCTCGTCACCGCCGAGGACGAGGAGATCCCCGTGTCGGCCACGCTGCGCTACACCACGGACGACCCCCTGGCCGTCTTCGTGGACTTCCCGGGCGAGGCCGCCCTGGACGGCGTGGAGGTCACCTGGGTCTTCGCGCGCTCCCTGCTCGACCAGGGACTTCGGGCCCCGGCCGGCCACGGGGACGTGCAGATCTGGCCGTACGGCCGCACCCGGACCGTCCTGGAGTTCCACTCGCCCCACGGGCTCGCCCTGCTGCAGTTCCCCGCGTCGGCCCTGCGCCGCTTCCTGCTGCGCACCTACGGAGTGGTGGCGCCGGGGCAGGAGGATCTGGGCGGAGTGGTGGAGCGGGGGCTGAGCGCCCTGTTCGGCGGGGTATGAGGCGAGAGCCCCGGCTGCTTTGACTTCTGTTCACCTTCGCCTCACCGCTGCGGTATGGACCGCGACGACGGCCCCGGGCACCCTGGCGCGCGGTGTGCCGCAGGGGCATCCGAAGGTGACAAGGACGGGGCGAATGACACCGATCAGCCGAAGAGGCTTCGTGGGGCTCGGCGCATCCGTGGCGGCGGGTGTGGCGCTGGGCGGCGCCGCCACCCGTACCGCAGCCGCAGCGACCACCGCGACCGGCACGATCAAGGACGTACAGCACGTGGTGATCCTGATGCAGGAGAACCGCAGCTTCGACCACTACTTCGGCCGTCTGAAGGGCGTGCGCGGCTTCGACGACCGCAGCGGCATCACCCTCGGCGGCGGCCACCCGGTCTTCGACCAGCCGAACGGGACGGGCCGCCAGTACCCGTGGAAGCTCAGCGCGACCCCGTCCGCCGGCGGCAAGGACGGCGAGACCCTCGCCCAGTGCAACGGCGACCTGCCGCACTCCTGGTCCTCGCAGCACTCCGCCTGGAACAAGGGCCGCATGGACAACTGGGTCGCGGGCGTCGGCAACGTCCGCTCGCTCGGCTACCTGGACCGCTCGGACATCCCCTTCCACTACGCGCTCGCCGACAACTACACCATCTGCGACGCATACTTCTGCTCCACGCTCAGCGCCACCGGCCCCAACCGCACCTTCCTGTGGAGCGGCAAGGTCGACTCCACCAGCTACGACGGCGGCGACGAGTCCGGCCTGACCTGGCAGACCTACGCCGAGGCGCTGCAGGCCGCCGGGGTGTCCCGGAAGGTCTACCAGAACGCGGCGGACAACTACGGGGACAACGGCTGCGCCTACTTCAAGAACTTCGCGAACGCCAAGGCGGGTGACCCGCTGTACGACCGCGGCATGTCCTCGGTGCCGAAGGTGACCGGCTCGACCCCGGACGACATCGCCGCCGCCCTCAAGGCCGACGTGCTCGCGGGCACCCTCCCGCAGGTCTCCTGGATCGTGCCCAACCAGGCCTTCTCCGAGCACCCCTACGCCCCGCCCGGCGACGGCGCGCACTTCGTCAACCTCGTCTACCAGGCCCTCGCCGCCGACCAGGACGTGTTCGACTCCACCGTCCTGTTCCTCAACTACGACGAGAACGACGGCTACTTCGACCACGTGCCCCCGCCGGCACCCCCCGCCGGAACGGCCGGCGAGTTCCTCAACGGGGTGCCGTACGGCTTCGGCTTCCGTGTCCCGATGATCGTCATCTCGCCCTGGACGCGCGGCGGCTGGGTCTCCTCGGAGGTCTTCGAGCACACCTCGGTGCTGCGCTTCCTGGAGACCTGGACGTCCGCCATCGGCAAGCCGGCCAAGTGCGCCAACATCAGCGACTGGCGGCGCAAGGTCAGCGGCGACCTCACCGGAGTCTTCGACTTCGCCAACCCCGTCCACGGCCCGGTCTCCCTGCCCGCGACCAGCGTCATCGGCATCGACACCTGCGGCCCGCTGCCCAACCCGGCGCCGACCGACAACGCCCAGCCCGCCCAGGAGCCGGGCACCCGCCCCGCCCGCGCGCTGCCCTACCAGCCGAACGGCTACCTGGACCACCTGGAGTTCGGCGCGGCCGGCAAGATCCTGGCCTGGTTCACCATGACCAACCAGGGCAGCCCGGCCGCCCGCGCGGCCCACTTCTCCATCCACCCCAACGCCTACCGGGACACCACCCCCTGGCAGTACACGGTCGACGCGGGCGGCACCGCCTCCGACTACTTCAACATCGGCACGGGCTTCGGCGGCGGGAAGTACGACCTGACCATGGTCGGTCCGAACCGCTTCCTGCGCCGCTTCCAGGGCGACGCGACCAGGGCGGGCAAGTCGGCCGAGGTGAGCACCCGTTACGCGGTCGAGCCCGGAACGGGCAAGCTCGCGATCTACTTCAGGATGACCAACGCGGGCTCGTCCTCGGTGACGTTCACCATCACCTCCAACCACTACCGCGGCGACGGTCCGTGGACCTACACCGTCGCCGCCGGTGCCTCGGCGGAGGACTACTTCAACGCCGTCGCGTACCAGAACGGCTGGTACGACTTCACGGTGACCGTCGACTCCGACGCGACCTGGTCGCGCCGGTTCACCGGGCACCTGGAGACGGGCGCGGCCGGCGTCAGCGGCTGACCCCGGCGCAGGGGCCGTACAGGTCCGGGCGCGGGGCGAGTTGGACGGCCACCCGGCCGCCGGTCTCCAGCGCCCGGACGCCCGCCTCGGCCACGACGGACGCGGCGTATCCGTCCCAGGCGCTCGGACCGGTGACCTCGCCACGCCGGGTGGCATCCACCCAGGCCTGCACCTCGCGGTCGTAGGCGTAGGCGAACCGGACGAGGTAGTCCTGCGCCACCTCCTCGCGGGCGCCGCCCGCGGTGGTGACCACCATGGTGTGCTCCTCGCCGATCCGCGCGCTGCCCCGCTCGCACACGGCCTCGCAGCGCACCTGGTAGCCGAAGCCGCAGTTGACGAAGACCTCCACGTCGACCAGGGCGCCCTGCGCGGTCTCGAACAGCACGAACTGCGGATCCAGCAGCCCCTCGGGGGCGTTCGCGGACGGTGTGGGACGCAACACGGTCACCGCCGTCAGCTCCTGCCCGAGCAGCCAGCGGGCCGCGTCGATCTCGTGCGAGACGGAGCTGTTGATCAGCATGGCGCTGGTGAAGCCGCCGGGGGAGGAGACGTTGCGGTGGGTGCAGTGCAGCATCAGCGGCCGTCCCAGATCGCCGCCGTCCAGCAGCGCCTTGAGCCGCCGGTACTCGGCGTCGTAGCGGCGCATGAAGCCGATCTGCGCCAGGCGGCGGCCCAGCCGTGCCTCGGCCTCCACCACCCGCAGCGCACCCGTGGAGTCGGGCACCATGGGCTTCTCGCACAGCACCGGCAGCCCGCGGGCGAAGGCGGCGAGCAGGGCCTCCTCGTGGGCGGGGCCGGGGGAAGCGATCAGCACGGCCGCCACGCCGGGGGCGTCGAGCGCGGCCACGGGGTCCGGGTGCACGGTCACCGCGTCGAGTCCGGCCGCGGCCTTCTCGGCCCGCTCTACATCGGGGTCGGCCACCGCCGCGACCCTGGCTCCGCTGACCACTTGGTCGAGGCGTCGTATGTGGTCGGCCCCCATGTGTCCGGCACCCAGTACCGCCACTCCCAGCAGGTCACCCATGTGTGCGCTCCCTTACCCGACGATCACGCCGTGACGATCACGGCGTAGCGTACGCCGGGCAGGGAGCGCTGCCGGGGGAGTGCGGGGGGTGCGGGGGCGGCTCAGTACCGGAGTACGCCCGCGATCCCGTTCGCGTCGCCCAGTGCGCCGTCGGGCACGAAGCGGACCTCGGCGCCGGTCTCCAGGCACTGCTCGACGATCTCGTCCACGATGTCCTCGCGGGCGTCCAGGTCGCCGGCTTCGGCCGGCACCAGATGCCCGCCGAGGTCGTTGACGGTGGCCCGGAAGTTCTCCTCCACGGCGAGCAGCCGGACCCGGCCGTCGCGGGCGCTCTGCCACAGCTCGTCCAGACCGGCCGCGTAGGTCTTGTGGCCGCGCGCCGAGGTCAGCTCCCGGATCACGGACGTGGTGTCCTTGCGGGCCTCGTCCTCCAGCACCGGCCGCAATGCCTGCCACACGGCCTCGGGACCGGCGTGCGCAAGGCCGCCGTGCGGGACCAGGGTGGCTTCCTTGGCCGCGATGCCGACCTCCTCCAGCAGGGACAGCGCCGCCTGCTCACCGGTGATGTACAGCGGCCGGGGCTGGTCGCGCAGCAGCGCGGCCATGACGGTGTCCGCCTCGCGCAGGAAATGGCGCGTGCCCTCGTCGCGGAAGGCGCTCGGCTGGTCGCCGATCTGCATCTGACGCTCCGCGTCGAAGTTCTCCTGCCGACGCTCCAGCGGGAAGCCGCCGGACTCCTCCGCCACGACACGGCCCTCGCCGCCGCTCCACAGGGTGACGCGGTCCGTGGAGACCGACAGCGCCCAGAAGGGCCGTTCGGAGGCGTGCGCGGCGACCAGGTTGCGGGTGAGGAAGGTGTCCGAGAGCACCACCCGCTCGGGGACGGTGCGGGCCAGGGACCAGACCTGGTGCTCGCCCGGAGCGGCGAAGATCACCAGGCCGTCCTCGGCATGTGCCAGGTCCACCTCCGCCAGCGCCCGGTCGAGCTGGGCCACGACGTCGTTGCGCCGCTCACGGGTGACGGCGGGGTCGGACTCCAGGCGTTTGCGTGCCTCGGTGACGACATTGCGCAGCCGGACGGGATCCTGCTCGTTGTCCGGTTCCCGGCGGTGTGTCGGGGTCAGCACGGACACTGCGGGGTAAGGGCGCGGGCGCCGCAGTTCGGCCAGCATTGCGGGACTCAGTGCGTGCTCCATGACAGCACGATAGGGCGGATTCACGAGTACGGCATTCGGGGTGTTCCGGGCCCGGAACACCGCAGCGGATTCCCCCGTGGGAACCGGTGACGCGGCACCCCGCGGACGGCTACCGTACCGGCCAGTAACCCGACCGCAGCACGCCCCAGGAGGCCTGACATGCCGCAGCTCGAAGTCGACGGAGCGGCCCTGACGTACGACGACGAGGGCCCCCGTGACGCGCCGGAGGTGCCCTTGGTCTTCGTCCACGGCTGGACCGCGAACCGGCACCGCTGGGACCACCAGATCGCGCACTTCTCGGCGAGACGCCGGGTGATCCGGCTGGACCTGCGCGGGCACGGGGAGAGCACCGGGGCCGGGGTGCGCACGATCGCGGAGCTGGCGCGGGACGTGCTGGCCCTCCTCGATCACCTGGAGGTCGAACGGTTCGCGCTGGTCGGCCACTCGATGGGCGGGATGATCGCGCAGACCATCACCCTGGCCCACCCCGCGCGGGTGGAGCGGATGGCGCTGGTGGGCTCCATCGGCCGGATGACCTACAGCCGTGGCCGGGGCCTGCTCATGGCCGCCTCCACCCTGGTGCCGTACCGGCTGTTCGTGGCCGCCAACATCCAGCGCGCCTTCGCGCCCGGCTATCCGCGTGAGGAGATCCGCGCGCACATCCGCGCCTCCGCCGCGACTCCGCGCGAGGTCGTGATGACGCTGTACGGCGCCATGCGCGCCTTCGACGTCCTCGACCGGGCCGGGGAGATCCGCACGCCCACGCTGATGGTGCACGGTTACCACGACGTCCAGCTGCCGGTGCGGCAGATGCTGCGGATGGCCAAGGCCTACCCGGACGCGGTCGTCCGCATCCTCGACGCGGGCCATGAGCTGCCCCTGGAGAAGCCGGCCGAGCTGACGGAGGCGCTTGCTTCGTTTCTGGCCGTGAAGGACTGACACGCGAGCTGCTTGGCCAAGTCTTTGCCCGTGGCCGGTTCCCCGCGCTGCCGGCCCGGAGTCCCGGCGCTCCGGGCGTTTCGCGAAGGCAAAACCCGGCCGAAACCATGAGGAGCGTGGGGCACGCGTGTTACGGCCGTGTTGACCGTGTGGAACACCTGACGGAGGCTCGTCATATAGGTGCTCGATACAACTGGTTTGCTCGGCCCAGTGCCGGAGGCAGGAGGCAGCGCATGTGCGGCATCGCAGGATGGGTCTCTTTCGATCGCGACCTCACCGCCGAGGCCACCACATTGCATGCGATGACCGAGACGATGGCCTGCCGCGGCCCGGACGACCGCGGCACCTGGGCCGAGGGCCCGGCCGCGCTGGGCCATCGCCGGCTCGCGATCATCGACCTCCCCGGCGGCCGTCAGCCGATGTCCGTGGCGACCCCGGAGGGCACCGTCGCCATGGTGTACTCCGGGGAGGCCTACAACTTCACCGAACTGCGCCGGGAACTCCAGGGCCGCGGCCACCGGTTCACCACCGACTCCGACACCGAGGTCGTCCTGCACGGCTACCTGGAATGGGGTGACACGGTCGCCGAACGGCTCAACGGCATGTACGCGTTCGCCGTCTGGGACGGCCGCCACGACAAGCTCGTGATGATCCGCGACCGCATGGGCATCAAGCCCTTCTACTACCACCGCACCCCCGACGGCGTCCTGTTCGGCTCCGAGCCCAAGGCGATCCTCGCCAACCCGCTGGTCCGCCGCCGGGTGACGCTGGACGGGCTGCGGGAGCTGTTCGTCCTGGTCAAGACGCCCGGACACGCGATCTGGGACGGCATGCGCGAAGTGGAACCCGGCACGGTCGTCACCGTCGACCGCTCCGGCCTGTCCACCCGCGTCTACTGGCGCCTCGAGACCCGCCCGCACACCGACGACCGCGACACCACCATCAGGACCGTGCGCTCGCTGCTCGACGACATCGTGCGCCGCCAGCTGGTCGCCGACGTTCCGCGTTGCACCCTGCTCTCCGGCGGCCTCGACTCCTCCGCGATGACCGCGATCGCCGCCCGGCAACTCGCCCGGCAGGGCGAGAAGGTGCGCAGCTTCGCCGTCGACTTCGTCGGCCAGACCGACAACTTCGTCGCCGACGAACTGCGGGGCACCCCCGACACGCCGTTCGTGCACGACGTGGCCGAACTCGCGCGCACGGACCACCAGGACATCGTGCTCGACGCGCAGTCCCTCGCCGACCCCGCCGTGCGCGAGCAGGTGATCCGCGCCCGCGATCTGCCGGTCGGCTTCGGCGATATGGACACCTCCCTGCTGCTGCTCTTCCGCGCCATCCGCGAGAAATCCACGGTGGCCCTGTCCGGGGAGTCCGCCGACGAGGTCTTCGGCGGCTATCTGCAGTTCTTCGACGAGGAGGCGCGCCGCGCCGACACCTTCCCCTGGCTGGCCACGTTCAACCGGCACTTCGGCGACGACGCCGACGTACTGCGCGCCGACCTCACCAAGTCGCTGGACCTGGAGCGTTACGTCGCCGACGGCTACCGCACGGCCGTCGCCGGCATCGAACGGCTCGACGGCGAGAGCGACTTCGAGTACCGGATGCGGCGGATGAGTCATCTGCACCTGACCCGCTTCGTGCGCGCTCTGCTCGACCGCAAGGACCGGATGAGCATGGCCGTCGGCCTGGAGGTCCGGGTGCCGTTCTGCGACCACCGGCTGGTCGAGTACGTCTACAACGCCCCGTGGGCGCTGAAGTCCTTCGACGGCCGGGAGAAGAGCCTGCTGCGGGAGGCGGCCGCGGACGTGCTGCCGCAGTCGGTGTACGAGCGGGTCAAGAGCCCGTACCCCTCCACGCAGGACCCGCAGTACGCCCGCGCCCTCCAGGAACAGGCCAAGGAGCTGCTCTCCCGGCCCTCGCACCAGGTCTTCGACCTCGTCGACCGCGACCGGCTCCGCCGGGCCGCCGAGCGCGAGGCGCCGGTCAGCACCCAGGCGGCCCGGCGCGGCCTGGAGCGCGCTCTGGACCTCGCGCGGTGGCTGGAGGTCTACACGCCCGAGGTGATCACCGGCTGAGGCCGACAGCCGAGGCGGCCACGGTCACGGTGTCCACCCGGCGAGCCTCGGGGTACGCCGGGCCGATGGCGCGGACGTCGGCGTGGGCGGTCCCCCCGGCCGCGAGCCGGTAGGTGCCGGCGCCGCCCTCCGGCGTCGGCAGCGCGGCGCCGTCCCCGCGCCCGTTGCCCGTGTGCGTCCCCGCTGTCATCAGCTGGTGGGGTTCAGGGTGGCGCTCCAGTCCTCGCCGTCCGCCGGACAGGAGCTGCCGCTCGGCGGCAGGGAGCCGTAGAGCAGGAAGTCGTCGATCTTCTGGTGCACACACGTGGAGGAGGTGTAGCCGGTGTGGCCGTCGCCCTTGTTGTCGAGCACCACCGCCGACGGGCCGAGCCGTGCGGCCGTCTCCACCGTCCACTGGTACGGCGTCGCCGGGTCCCCGCGTGTGCCCACGAGCAGCATCCTCGCCGAGTCGACGTCCTTCACCCGGTCGCGGATGAAGTCGGTGCCCTTGGGGCGGCCGTAGCACATGAGCAGCTCGGTCAGCCGGTAGCGGCCGAAGACCGGCGAGGCCTGCTCGTACTCGGCCTGCAGGCCCTTCAGGTCCTTGGTGATCCGTGCCGCGCCGGGCCGGTCGGGGTCGTCGGCGCAGTTGATCGCCATCAGCGCGGCCTCGAGGTTGTCCGCCGGCACGTCCTGCGGATCGACCAGACCGCCGTTGCGGTGGCCGCCCAGGGGCAGGCCGGCGCCGCCGGTGGCGAAGTTCTGCACGCCCCGTACGTCGCCGTCCTGGACCAGCGAGGCCAGGGCGCGCTCCAGGGAGGGCCACAACTGCCTGCTGTAGAGGCCCTGCCCGATCGCGCCGACCAGGTCCTGTCCGGAGAACGAGCCGCCGAAGTCCGTCGGGACCGGGTTCGCGTCGAGCGAGCGCACCAGCCCGGCCACCTGGTCCGCGGCCGCACGCCGGTCCTGGCCGAACGGACAGGCGACGTCCGTCGTACACCAGTCCAGGAAATCGTCCAGCGCGGTCTGCTGCCCCTCGGCGGCGGCCAGCCCCTGTGCGGACAGCGGCTCGGTCAGGGTGTCCACACCGTCGAGGGCGAGCCGGCCGACCTTGTGCGGGAACTGTGCCGCGTACACCGCGCCGAGCCGCGTTCCGTACGAGAAACCGAGGTAGTTGAGCTTCTTGTCGCCGAGGGCCTGGCGGATGACGTCCAGGTCGCGGGCGGCGTTCACGGTCCCTATGTGGGGCAGTACCGGGCCGGAGTGCCGGGTGCACGCGCCGGCGGCCTCGCGCAACCTGGCGAGCAGCACCTGCGGATGGGCGAGGCCGGCCTCGTCGTCCAGCGCGGTCGAGGCCTCGTCGCTGCCCTCGCCGCAGCTGACGGGGGAGGAGCGGCCGACGCCGCGCGGGTCGAAGGTGACCACGTCGTAGCCGTTGGTCAGGTCCATGAACTCCTTGCCGTCGGTGGCCAGTTCGGGGACACCCGCACCGCCCGGTCCGCCGAAGTTCAGCAGCACCGAGCCCTGCTTCTTCCCGGTCGCCCGGTAGCGGGCGAGGGCCACGTCGAGCGTGCCCGTGCGGGGCCGGGCGTAGTCGAGCGGGACGGTGACCTTCCCGCACTGGAGGTCCTTGGGCATGTCCGGGCCCTTGCAGGCCGTCCAGGTCACCTTCTGCCGGTAGAAGCGGGACAGGTCGGGCTGTGGTCGGCCGGCTGCGGGCAGGCCGGCGCCGAGCAGCGTCAGGGCGAGGGCTCCGGTACCCGCGCAGCGCCGCACGGCGGGCCGTGTGGACAGCTTGGCCAGCATCGATCGCCTCCCGGGACGCCTGTCGCGGGCGGTGGGGACGGCGCCCTCGGGTTCACCATAAGCGGGCCCCGGACGGCCCGCCTCCCGACGAGCGGGACGGCATCCGGTGCCGTACTCTCCGCGCCCCCGATGCCCGTTATCGATCATTGAGAGTCTTTACATGCAGTTCGATAACACTGTCGCTCGACGGGGTGAAAGACCGATAAGCCATAACTCGGATGGTTCGCCTGCGTTTTATGGGGTGCGGGTGAGTGCCCGCGACGAAGTCTGGAAGGCAGGGAACCTATGAGACGGGCTACCCGTAACGGTGTGATCGCCGTCGTCGCCGCCTCCGGTGCGATGGCCGTGGCGCTGCCGGTGTCCGCGGCCTTCGCGGCCGGCGGTGCCGCCGCCGACGGCTCCGCGGCCGGCTCGCCCGGGCTGATCTCCGGCAACGGCATCCAGCTCCCGGTCCACGTGCCGGTGAACGTGTGCGGCAACACCGTGAACGTGGTGGGGTTGCTCAACCCTGCCGTCGGCAACGCCTGCGCGAACCGCGTGAACCGCGGCACCGGAAGTGGCGGGCCGGAGTCCGGCGGCGCCGCCGCCCACGGCTCCGCGGCCGGCTCGCCCGGCGTGCTGGCCGGCAACGACGTCCAGCTCCCCGTCGATCTGCCGGTGAACGTCAGCGGCAACAGCGTCAACGTGGTCGGGGTGGGCAACCCGGCCAAGGGCAACCACTCGGTGAACGGCCCCGTCGGCCGGCCCCGCACCCCGAGCAGCCCGGCCCCCACCAGGCATCACCGCAGCCCGCGCACGGCACGCCCCGTCGTCCGGCCGGACGTGTCCGCGCTGGCCCACACCGGTGCGGACATCGCACTCCCCGCCGTGGCGGGCAGCGCCGCGCTGCTCCTCACGGGCACGGCCCTCTACCGCCGCTTCCGTCCCGCCGACACCAACTGACCCACCCTCTCCAGAGGCCCCACCGGACACCGGCCCGGTGGGGCCTGCTGCACCGGCGACCCGCGGTGGCCCACGGCGCACGGGATTCCGCCGGTGGCCGGTGGTGTACGAGGAGGATGGCGGGTGCTGCCGCAGCGGGCGCGCTGGGCTCCGGTGCGTGCTCCGGGGTGGCCGGGCCGTGTCGGGTGCAACGGCCGATCTCCCCGTGGCGCGGCCCTCGTTGATCCGGAAGGATGCGGCACGGCAGTCCGGTCCCGACGGAAAACGGAGCGCATCGATGACCCCTGCGGCCCCCCACGACCTCGTCGTCACCCAGGCCACCCTCGCCGACTGGCCGGTGATCGCCGGATGGGCGGCGGCGGAGGGCTGGAATCCCGGGCTGTGCGACGGGCCCGCGTTCTTCGCGCAGGATCCCGACGGGTTCTTCCTCGGCCGGATGGACGGCGAGCCGGTGTCGGCCGTCTCCGTGGTGAACTACGGCCCGGAGTACGCCTTCCTGGGCTGCTATCTGGTCCGCCCCGACCTGCGCGGCCACGGCCACGGCCTCACCACCTGGAAGACCGCCCTCGCCCACGCCGGCAACCGCACCGTCGGCCTGGACGGCGTTGTCGCCCAGCAGGACAACTACCGCCAGTCCGGGTTCGAACTCGCGTACCGCACGACCCGGTTCACCGGTACGGCCCCGCGGCGCGAGACGCCCGCGGGCGTCCGGCCGGCCGGGCCCGCCGACCTCGCCGCGATCACCGCCTACGACAGTGCCTGCTACCCGGCCGACCGTCCGCGCTTCCTCGCCGAGTGGTTCACCGGCCCCGGACACCGGGCCTTCGTCCGCCACGACGGCACCCGCCTCACCGGCTACGGCGTGCTCCGCCCCGGCCGCGACACCCTCCGCGTCGGCCCCCTCTTCGCGGACACCGCCGACGACGCCCGCGCCCTGTTCGCCGCCCTCACGGCCGAGGCCGCGGGAGGCGAGATCGCCATCGACGTGCCCGAGCCGAACGCGGCCGGCGTCGCGCTCGCCGAGGAGGCCGGACTCCAGGCCTCCTTCGAGACCGCCCGCATGTACACCGGGCCGGTCCGCGAGCACGCCCGGCACCGGGTGTTCGGCGTCACGACGCTCGAACTGGGCTGATCCCGGGCCGTACCCCTCGGGACCGGGCGAGCTGTCCTCGCCCGCCGAGTGCCTGGCCCCTGAGCCGGCCGCCGGGACAATCCCGTTGCCCCGGACCGGTCCGGCATGGTCGAGTCGGGGCATGGATCTCTCGGCGGTGCTCGCCCTCTACGACCGTGACGTGCGCGAGAACGCGGCTTCCGACGGACCCGGTGCCCGGATCGAACGGGTCGGCGCCGTGGTGCGTCAGGTCGCGGACGGGCACGGGTGGAACGGCGTGCTCTGGTCCGCTCTGGACGCGGCGGGCGCGGACCGGGCGATCCGTGACCAGGTCGCCTACTTCACCGGCCTCGGCCGCGACTTCGAGTGGAAGCTCTACGGCCACGACCGGCCGGACGACCTCGGCGCCCGGCTCCTCGCCGCCGGATTCCGGGCCGAGCCCGCGGAGACACTGATGATCGGCGAGACCGGCCGGCTCGCCGTGGACGACGGACCTCCCGAGGGCATCCGCCTCGTACAGGCCACCGACGCGGCCGGCGTCGACCTCGTCGTGGACGTCCACGAGAAGGCCTTCGGTACCGACGGCACCCGGCTGCGGCACCGGCTGCTCGCCCGTCTGGCCGCCGACCCCGGCACGGTCGTCGCCGTGGTCGCGCTCGCCGGGGACGAACCCGTGAGCGCCGCCCGGATGGAGCTGGTGCCCGGCACCCGGTTCGCCGGGCTGTGGGGCGGCGGCACCGTCGAGGCCTGGCGGGGCCGGGGCGTCTACCGCGCACTGGTCGCCCACCGCGCCCGCGTCGCCGCCGACCTCGGCTACCGCTACCTCCAGGTCGACGCCTCACCCATGAGCCGCCCGATCCTCGAGCGCCTCGGCTTCCATGCGCTGAGCACCACGACCCCGTATCTGTACGGCAGCTGACTTGCCATCAGTTCAGTCGCCTGGCCGTCGTGAGCGGCGACGGTCCGCACCGGTTATTGCCGGGACTTTCTGTTCATCCGAGCTTCATGCCATGTACCTTTCAACCACTCGACGCGTGTAGAACCCTCAAGCGGGCTCTACGCGCGCAGACTTGGCGCCCGCACCGCCTCTCCCCACCCCTCATGGAGGTTCGCCGGATGCTCGGATCCAGGAGATCCCGCCGCAGACTCACCACCGCCCTGGCCGGTTTCGGACTGCTCCTCACCGGAGCCGCCGTCCAGATCGGCAGCGGCACCGCCGCCCACGCGGCGACCACGCACCGCATCCTGTTCGACAACGCCCACGCCGAGACGGCGGGCAACGCCGACTGGATCATCTCCACCAGTCAGCCCGACCCGCTCGGCGAGAACCCCTCCCCGTCCGCCGAGACCGACTGGACCGGCGCCCTGTCCTCCTGGGGCGTGGCGCTGCAGAAGACCGGCGACTACAGCCTGAAGACGCTGCCCTCGGGCTCCAGCCTCAGCTACGGCGGCTCGTCGTCGACCGACCTGTCGAACTTCGACACGCTGGTCCTGCCGGAACCCAACACGCTGTTCACGAGCGCCGAGAAGACGGCGATCATGAACTTCGTGAAGAACGGCGGCGGTCTGTTCATGATCTCCGACCACACCGGAGCCGACCGCAACAACGACGGCTACGACGCGGTCAAGATCCTCAACGACCTGATGACGAACAACAGCGTCGACTCCACCGACCCGTTCGGCTTCTCGGTCGACTCGCTCAACATCAGCTCCGACCACCCGGCGGCGATCAGCGACAGCACCGACCCGGTGCTGCACGGCTCCTTCGGCACCGTCACCAAGAGCCTGATCGCCAACGGCACCACCGCCACCCTCAAGCCCGCCGACAACCCCGCCGTCAAGGGCCTGCTCTACCGCACCGGTTACTCCGGCAACACCGGCGCCTTCTTCCTCACCAGCACCTTCGGCAGCGGTCGCGTCGCCTTCTGGGGCGACAGCTCCCCGATCGACGACGGCACCGGCCAGTCCGGCAACACCCTGTACGACGGCTGGAACGACAGCAGCGCCACCAACGCGGCCCTCGCCCTCAACGCCACCGCCTGGCTGGCCGGTTCGGGCACCAGCAGCGGCGGGGGAGGCGGCGGTGGTGGCGGCACCGGCACCTGCACCGCCGCCCAGCTCCTCGGCAACAACGGCTTCGAGTCCGGCAACACCGCGTGGAGCGCGTCCAGCGGGGTCATCACCAACTCCACCGGCGAGTCGGCTCATTCGGGCTCGTACTACGCCTGGCTCGACGGCTACGGCACCGCCACCACCGACACCCTGTCCCAGGCGGTGACCATCCCGGCCGGTTGTTCGACGGCCACGTTCAGCTTCTATCTGCACGTCGACACGGCCGAGACCTCGACCAGCACGGCCTACGACACCCTCAAGGTCCAGGTCCTGGGCAGCTCGGGCACGGTCCTCGGCACCCTGGCGACGTACTCCAACCTCAACGCCGCCTCCGGCTATACCCAGCGCAGCTTCGACCTCAGCAGCTACGCCGGGCAGACCGTCACGCTGAAGTTCACCGGCACCGAGGGCTCCCAGTACCAGACGTCGTTCGTCGTGGACGACACCGCGCTCAACGTGAGCTGAACCGGCCGGGGGCGGGCCGTACCGGTCCGCCCCCGTCCCGTCGGGCCGCCGGCACGGTCCGCTCCGGAGTGTTCCAGCCGGAGACCCGCACGCCCGGTGCCGAGCCGTGCAGATCGGCCGTCCGGCAGGTGGCGGTCAGCGTCACCGACTCGCCCGGCCACAGGCTCACCTCGTTGTCCGACCAGCGCACCGGCAGCACCGGCCTGCCCTGCGCGTCCACGAGGTGGACGTCCGTCAGCAGCGCCGGCGTCTTCCCGCTCCCGGTGTTGCGCAGGGTGACGGTCGTCGTCGCCGTACCGTCCGACGACCGGGTGGCCGCCGTCGCCGACACCGGCACCTGTGCCATCGAGGCGAGCCCGCTGAGGTCGGCGTAGCTCGTCGTCGGCGTGTAGTACCAGGTGGTGCCGGACCAGTCGAGGGTGTCGGGCCGGGTGGAGAGCCAGTACACGTTCCGGCTCACCTCCTTGCCGTCCGCGCCGGTCAGGACCAGGCGGAGCAGATACGTCGAGGACAGTCCGCCCACCGAGGACGGCAGTGTGAGGGCGGTCCCGTGCGCCCCGTCACCGCTGACCGTCAGCCCGCCGACCGTCTTGTCGTACTTCTGCGTGCCGTCGGGGTCGAACAGGGTGGCCCGGGCGGTGAGTCCGGTCGCGGCGGCGTGCCGGTGGTTGACGACGACGACCGAGCGGCTGTCGTACGAGTACTGGATGTGCAGCGGCTCGTTCGCCTTCTTCGCGCCGAAGTAGGCCCCGCCCTGATCCAGGTAGCGGTCCGTCAGCTGCCAGTGCAGGGACGTCCAGCCGCTGTCGAACATCCAGTGGATCACTCCGGTCGAGGGCTTCGAGGAGTCCGTGGCGTTGCGCTGGTACGCCTCGAACTGGGCGCGGACGTTCTCGTACTGGGCCAGCTGGGCCTTGCGCACATAGTCGGCGAGGCTCTTCGGCGCGCCGTAGCGGCCGGTGAGCGCGGTGTCGTAGATCTTGAGCGTGCCGAAGACCGGGGACGGCGAGCGGTGGTACTGCCTCGCGTCCGGGTCCTTCCAGAGGGTGTCCAGCTCGGCCGGGGTCAGCATGCGGCGCAGGGTGTCGAGGGTGGGGATGCTGGGGCCCGCGCTGGTCTCGGAGTTGAAACCGGTGGCCCCGCCCTCGCGTTTGAGGTACCAGTAGCCGGGCGGCACCCAGTCGTACGGCCCGGTCATCTTCATGCCCGAACTGCCCAGCTGCGGCGAGGAGTTGTCGGAGGCGGCGGAGACCACCGGGTCGGGCCAGTCGGCGGCCTTCAGGGCGTCCAGGTAGGTCTTCTCGATCCTCGCGTCGGGCGCGAAGTCGCTGCCGATCAGGAAGGAGATCACGCTCGGGTGGTCGCGCAGCCGGGCGGCCTCGCCGGCCATGGACGCCTGCGCCACCGGATAGTCGGCCTCGGTCCACTTGTCGCCGGTCTCGCTCCCGTTGACCTGGCCTTCCCACTTGTCGCAGCACTCCCAGCCGGGCAGGGTGAGGATGCCGTAGCGATCGGCGAGGTCGAAGAACTCGTCGGGTTCCAGGTGCCCTTCCAGACGGATGGTGTTCAGACCCAGGTCGAGCGCGTATTTCAGCCGGTCCTCGACCGAGGCGCTGTCCCAGCGCAGGAACTCGTCCGGCGACCAGCCGCCGCCCTTGATCAGCAGTGTGCGGCCGTTGATCCGGTACTGGCGTGCGCCGTCCGCGTTCAGCGGGGCCTGCACGTCGCGGATGCCGAAGCTGTCGTGCGCGGTGTCGGACGTCGTACCGGCGACGGACGCGGTCAGGTCGAGGTCGTACAGCGGCTGTTCGCCCATCCCGGCCGGCCACCACACCTTCGGCGAGGTGAGACGCAGGCCCGGGGTGTCGGCGGGGGAGAAGGTGACGGTCTTCGTCTCGTGGGCGGCGAGCGGGACCTGCCGGGTGAACGTGGTCGCGCCGATGTGTCCGGTGACCTCGGCGGTGACCGCGCTGCCGGTGTCGTTGCGGGCCTGCGTCTTCACCGTCAGGTCGGCGGAGGCGAGCGACGGGACGGTGAGCCTGGCGATCACGTGCGCGTCGCGCAGCGCCACCGGGCCGCCCCTGTGCACCAGGACGTCCCGGACGATGCCCATGTTCCGGTCGGGCGGGGGCTGGAGCCAGTCGATCCAGCCCATGGTGAGGTCCTTGTCCGGATCGTTGGGCCGGATGCGGAAGGCGACCGTGTTGGTGCCGGATCTGACCAGCGAGGTGATGTCCAGCTCGTGGCGCGTGTAGGCGCCGGTGGTGTCCGCGGCCTGCGCCACCTGATGGCCGTCGACATAGACGTCGGCCGCCGAGATCACCCCGCTGAAGTCGAGGAAGGTGCGCCGCGTGGTGTCCGCGACGGTGAAGTCGGAGCGGTACCACCAGGGGACCTGGAAGTCGGCCTTCGGGATCTTCTGCTGGTTGGTGGAGTAGAAGGGGTCGGCGTACACGCCGTCGGCGAGGAGCGCGGCCAGGACCGTGGAGCGGGGGCCCGCCGGATACCAGCCCTGCGCCGGATAGCCCGGGGAGGAGATGGCGGCGGGCGAGTCGCTCACCTTGGCCGAGGACTGGATGGCGTAACCGGCCAGCGGTGTGTCGGTGCCGGCCGTGGAGGGGACGCGGGTGGTCCGGGCGGGCCCGTGCGGTGGGGCCGGTTGCCGGGCGCCGCCCCAGGCGCCGCCGGTGAGGGAGCCGAGCAGGCCGAGGACCAGGGCGGTGACGGCGTACCGGCGTCCGAGGGCGGGGCGAGGGGACATGGCAGGGCTCCCGGGGCGGTAAAGTTAGGAAACTTTACTAACTCGCCTCAAGCTAGGACGCCGCGTGGGGTCGTGTCAATGACGGTGGGCGGCGGCGCCGTGGGCCCGGTCAGGTTCCGGCCGTCCTGCGCTCGAACACCAGGTCCCGCGCCGTGTCCAGCGCCGTGGCCACCGCGCCGAGCAGCACCGCGTCCTCGCCCAGGCGGCTCGGCGCGATACGCGGCCGCAGCGGGGTGAGGGCGCGCACCTGCTCCTGGACCGGGCGCAGCAGCAGGTCGACGCTGTGGCCGACGCCGCCGCCGAGCACCACCAGATCCGGGTCGAGCACCGCGGCGGCCGCCGCCACGGTGTGCGCGATCCGCTCGGCCTCCAGCTCCACCGCCCGCAGGGCGGCCGGATTTCCCTGCCGGGCCGCGTCGAAGACCGCCTTCGCCGTGAGCTGCCCGCTCATCCCGAACTCCCGGGCGGCCTCCACCACGGCCACCCCGGACACCGCGTCCTCCAGCCGCTCCGGCTTGTGCCGGCCCGGCCACGGCAGGAAGCCGATCTCGCCGGCCAGCCCGTGCGCCCCCGTGAACAGCCGTCCCTCGCTGACCACGCCCATGCCCAGTCCGGTGCCGATCAGGATGTACGCGAAGAGCCGGCTTCCGGTGCCGACGCCGTACGTGTACTCGCCGAGCGCCGCCAGGTTGGCGTCGTTGTGCACCTCCAGCGGCACGCCCAGCTCCTCGCGCATGCGGTCGACGAGCCCCGCTCGCCCCCAGCCCGGCAGATGCATCGCGTACCGCACCCGGCGCTGCTTCTCGTCGTAGACACCGGGCGTGCCGACCACGCCGTGCACCACCCCGGCCGGGTCCACGCCCGAATTGCCGATCACCTGCCGGGCGGTGCCCACCACCAGGTCGGCCAGTTGGGCGGAGGCGCGGGCCCGGTTGCGTACGTCGGCCCGGGCGACGACCGCGCCGTCCAGGTCGACCACCGCGACCCGCAGCCAGCCGCGGCCGATGTCCACGCCGAGCGCGTACCCGGCGGCCGGGTCGGGGGCGTAGAGCACGGCGGTGCGCCCGCGCTCCGGGGCGTGGGTGCCGACCTCGTGCACCAGGCCGGCCGCCTCCAGGGAGGCCAGCGCACTGGAGACCGTCGGCTTCGACAGGCCGGTCTCCCGCGCCAGTTGGGCGCGGGACGCCGCGCCGAGGGCGCGCAGCCGGTCCAGCAGCAGCCGCTCGTTGGTGCTGCGCAGCCGCCGGCGGCTCCAGGGCTGTTCCTGCTGCTCTGCGGCGTCACTGACGGTCATCGGACCATTCTCAGGTATTCCCGGCGCATACTTGACGACTCTAGTAAGGCTCCTTAACTTTATCGGCCAGTCAGCCCGCCGGGTGCCGTCGAGCGCGCCCGTGGCGTCAGGAGTCCCCATGTCCGGTAGTCCGCCGCCCACGGGTGGTTTCGTCCGCCGTGTCGGCCTGTTCCAGGCCACGGCCATCAACATGAGCCAGATGTGCGGCATCGGGCCGTTCGTCACGATCCCGCTGATGGTCACCGCCTTCGGCGGCCCGCAGGCGGTCATCGGCTTCGTCGCGGGCGCCGTCCTCGCGCTGTGCGACGGGCTGGTCTGGGCCGAGCTGGGCGCGTCGATGCCCGGCTCCGGCGGCAGTTACGTCTATCTGCGCCAGGCCTTCCAGTACCGCACCGGCCGGCTGATGCCGTTCCTGTTCGTGTGGACGGCGATGCTCTTCATCCCGTTGATCATGTCCACGGGCGTGGTCGGCTTCGTCCAGTACCTGGGCTATCTCGCCCCGGATCTCGGCCAGACCGCCGGCGACCTGATCGGCCTCGGCATCATCGCGCTGGTCGTGATCCTGCTCTGGCGCGGCATCGAGCACATCGCCCGGATCACCGCCGTGATGTGGGCGGTGATGATCGCCTCGGTGCTGCTGGTGATCGTCGCCGCTGCCTCCGACTTCAGCCCGCACCTGGCCTTCACCTACCCGTCGGGCGCCTTCGACCTGACGAGCAGCCACTTCTGGCTCGGGTTCGCCGCCGGCCTGACCATCGGCATCTACGACTACCTCGGCTACAACACCACCGCGTACATGGGTGCCGAGATCAAGGACCCGGGCCGTATCCTCCCGCGCTCGATCCTCTTCTCCATCCTCGGCATCATGGCCATCTACCTGCTCCTCCAGATCGGCACCCTCGGGGTCGTCGACTGGAAGCGGATGGCCGACCCGCACGACATCGCCTCCACCTCGGTCGCCTCGGCGGTCCTGGAGAAGACCTGGGGCAAGGGCGCCGCCGACACGGTGACCGTGCTGATCCTGGTCACCGCGTTCGCCTCGGTCTTCACCGGGCTGCTCGGCGGTTCCCGGGTGCCCTACGACGCCGCCCGCGACCGCGTCTTCTTCAGGCCGTACGAGAAGCTGCACCCCCGGCACCGCTTCCCGATGCTGGGCCTCGCGACCATGGGCGTGATCACCGCCGTCGGCTTCCTGATCGGCCGCCACACCGACCTCGCCACCCTCATCCAGCTCCTGACCACCGTGATGGTGATCGTCCAGGCGCTCGCCCAGATCCTGGCCCTCACCGTGCTGCGGCAACGGCAGCCGCACCTGCGCCGCCCGTACCGCATGTGGCTGTACCCGCTGCCGAGCCTCGTCGCGTTCGCCGGCTGGTGCGTGATCTACGCCTACGCCGACAAGAACTCCCCGGGCCGCCACCCCATCGAATGGTCCCTCGCCTGGCTGGCGCTCGGGTGTGTGGCCTACGTCGTCTGGGCACGGCTGGAGAAGGTGTGGCCGTTCGGGCAGAAGGAGATCAGCGAGGAGTACCTGGCGGGCGCGGACCCGGACGTGGCACCCGTGTGACGGCCGGTCTGTCACCGGCACACCTCGATTTCCCAGCCGGGCCTGTCAGTTGACCTGTACGTCGACGGTGGGCTCGGCCGTGGTGGTGTCCGGGATGTCGTCCACCCAGCACGTCAGCCGGCCGTCCGCACGCAGGGCGACATGGAGGCCGTTGTTCTCTCCGCAGGCGGCGCGGCCCGTGGCGGCGAGGGTGTCGAGTTCGGTGCCGTCGGCCAGGGCGTCACCTTGCCGTTCGGGTGCAGGGTGACGTGCAGGCCGTTGTTCTCTCCGCAGGCGGCGCGGCCCTTGGTGGCGAGGACGGCGGTGGCGTCGGCGGTGACGAGGCCGGTGCGCAGGGTGCGAAGAGCACGCATAGGTGGACTGTCCTTCGGCCGGTTTCGCTCGTCGGTGTCTTCGACGCCACGGACCAGGCAATGCAGAGGCAGTCGGGCGTCCTGAGTCTTTCGATCCTTGACATGCAAGTCATTACCTGCATAACGTTGAGTGTGCGATCAGAGGACGACACCGGGATGGACAGGGTCTTCAAGGCGCTGGCCGACGACACGCGCAGGCGCCTGCTGGACCGGCTCCACGAGAACAACGGCCAGACCCTGGGTGAGCTGTGCGAGCGCATCGCCATGACGCGCCAGTCGGTCACCCAGCATCTGGCGGTCCTGGAGGCCGCCAACCTGATCAGCACGGTGCGGCGGGGGCGGGAGAAGCTGCACTACCTCAACCCCGTACCGCTCCACGAGATCCAGGAGCGGTGGATCGACAAGTTCGAGCGCCCGCGCCTGAGCGCGCTCGGCGCTCTGAAGCGACGAGCCGAGGAAGCCATGACCGACAAGCCGCATTTCGTGTACGTCACCTATATCGCGAGCACACCCGAGAAGGTCTGGGAGGCGCTGACCGACGCCGACCTGACGGCCGCCTACTGGGGTCACCGCAACGAGTCCGACTGGCGGCCCGGCTCCCGCTGGGCGCACGTGCGTACCGACGGCTCCGGCATCGCGGACGTGGTCGGCAAGGTGGTGGAGAGCGACCCGCCGACCCGGCTGGTGACCACCTGGGCCGCGCCGGACGACGAGAGCCGGGAGGACCGGCACTCCCGCGTCACCTTCGAAATCCGCCCGTACGAGGACATCGTCCGGCTGACCGTCGTCCACGAGGACCTCAATGACGAGGGCGAGCGCTCGGACGTCGCCTCCGGCTGGCCGGCCGTGCTGTCCAACCTCAAGTCGCTGCTGGAGACCGGCCGGACCCTGCCGCAGGAGCCCTGGCTGGTGCCGGGCCGCTGAGCGGAGGCGAGGGAGACCGGCCCGCCCGGGCGGACCGGTCTCCCCGCAGTGCTCCGGTACTTCCTGTTGATCCTTTCCGTGCGTCTCCTGTCACGGCCTGGGGGTGCTCCGCGCCGCCGTACCGGCGCATACCAGTCCGAGCACCAGCGCCAGTGCGCCGATGACGACGTTGTTGATGATCACGCCCCTGTCCGGGCCGCTGCCCACGATCCAGGGTGCGATGATCATCCAGATGCCCATGGCGCACATGGCCCAGCTGAGGCCGTACATCCGCTCGGGGGCCCGGGTGAATCCCAGTGCCAGCAGCCCTATCGCTATGCCGATGATCAGATTGTGCGTCATGAGCGCGGGCTGGCTCGTCGTGTAGTGCACGATCCACGGGGATGCCGCGCAGTAGAGCCCGAGCAGGAAGACCGGCCCGTCCACGAGCGCCACATCACGACCGCCGAGCATGCGGGCGTAGCGTGCCCGCATTTCGGAGACATCGGGGTGGGTCGATATGTCACCCCTGTGCACGTTGGCCATAACTCGTCTCCTTTGACTTGCAGGCCAGACCGTGTCTGGTGCGGTGTGTGTTTACCACCGTGTTCCCAGTCTGCTCTTATTTTTTCTTTATGTGTAGGTCCGTGTCGTTACCGTGACCAGCTGTCTCACCCACCGCCCAGCGCCCGCAGTTGCGCCGCCCGGGTCTCGGCCGTCTGCCCCTGCACCAGCAGGAACAGCGCCTCCCGCGCGAGGCGCTGGGCGCGGCTCGTCAGGGCCATCGACCGGCCGCCCCCGGCCACCACCGCCGCCGTGGTGGCCGTCCGCAGCACCTCGTACGCCTCCGCGCGCACCGCCAGCCGCTCCGCGACCCGCTCCAGCGGCGCCGGATGGTCGGCCAGGGCGTAGGCGCGACGGCGGACGTCGGTGAGCCGGGCCGTGAGCGGGGCTGCTGTCTCCGCGTCCAGCAGGGACAGGGCGGCCTCCGTGAGGCCGAAGACCGCGGGGCTCGCGTTCAGCGTCCTGGCCCGGTCCAGGGGTGCCAGCCGCTCGTACGGCATCCGCAGGGCGACCGACTCCTCCGGCAGCCACAGTCCGGTCAGCTCCAGCGACACCGTGCGCGCGGCGGTGAGCGCCGCGAGGCGCATCGGTTCCGAGGCCCGCAGCCCCCGCTGGGCGCGCGCCTCGGCGAACGCGAGCAGCGCCTCGCCCGCGTCGGTCACCCCGGCGAGCAGCATCACGTCGTTCAGGCCCCACCCGGTGTACCAGGGCACGGTCCCGTCGAACCGCCAGCCGTCTCCCTCCCGGCGGACGCGTACCGGCACGCGCGGATACGACCGCAGGTGCGCGTACGCCACCCCGGACATCAGCTCGCCCCTCGACAGCGGGCCCAACAACCGCTCGCGTACCGGGAGTTCGCTCTGGGTCAGGACCTGCACGGGCGTGTGGTGCTGGGTCTGCACGAACCACGTGGAACAGCACGCCCCGGCCAGGATCTCCGCGATCCGGCGGACCACGTCCGGCGGCGCGCCCGAGCCGCCGTACGCGACCGGAGCGCCCGCCCCGAGCAGCCCCGACCGTTTCACCGCCTCGATGTGGCTCGTCGGCACGCCCTCCTGGTCGACCCGCTCGGCCTCGGGGATCAGCAGGTCCGCGGCGAGCCGGTGGGCGCGGTCCAGGAGCGGATGTGCGGTGGCGGCTGTCATACGGGTGATTCTTCCGAAGATTTGTTCCGGCGCCGTGTCGATCCGAGGGGCGGCCGTTCGTGTAGGAGGTGTCTCGCATCCGAGAGACCCTGAAGTCACCGAGGAGGACATCATGAAGCACTACCTGCTCAGCGTGGTCCAGCCGACCGGCGTGACCCCGCCCGCCCCCGACGCGCTCGCCGCGATCATGCGCGACGTCGAGGCCTTCAACGACGAGCTGCGCGCCGCCGGGGCCTGGGTGTTCGCGGGCGGCCTGCACGGCCCCGAGACCGCCACCGTGCTGCGCCCCAAGGACGGCGAGGTGCTCGTCACCGACGGGCCCTACGCCGAGGGCAAGGAGTACCTGGGCGGGCTCTGCCTGATCAGGGCCGCCGACCTGGACGAGGCCCTGGAGTGGGGCCGCAAGGCCGCCCTCGCGACCACCCTGCCCATCGAGGTACGGCCCTTCGTGGACCAGCACTAGCCTCGTCCCCCGGATCACCTCGCGGCCCGGACGAGGCGGTCGCGAGGTGCGCCGGGGCGGCCGGCGACGGCGCTGCCGCACCGCCGCGGCCACCTGCCGGATCATGCGGAGCAGCGGCCTGCCGCTCTCAGGCCAGCCGCTCGTCCTTGATCGCCAGCTGCTGGTCTCCCCTCCGGAGGTCCACGGTGCGGATGCCGAGCGCGTCCTTCAGCCGGCGGGCGGGCACGACCTGGGGAGTGGGGCTGGCTGCCCGTCCCGGCTTGGGCAGCGGGTAGGCGGTGGTGGTGGCGGAGTGGAAGGTGATGTTGCCCTCCGTCTTGGTGAACAGCTGGTGGACGTGTCCGTTGAGGCAGGTGACCGAGGAGAAGCGGCGCAGGAGCGCGATCACCTTCAGTGCGTCGTCCGTGCTCCAGCCCCACCGCGGGTACATGGCGAAGAGCGGGATGTGGCTGAAGACCACGACCGGGGTGTCCGGCGGCAGGCCTGCGAGATCCTTGCGGACGAAATCGATCTGCTCGGTGCCGAGGTGACCCAGCTTCTCCAGGCTCAGGGTGTTGACCAGGGCGAGGACGTGCACACCGTGGGTGTCGAAGCTGTACCAGCCGTCGCCGAGCGTGCCCTTGCCGAAGGTCTGCCGGTAGGCGCGGCCCGCGTCGCCGATGGAGTCGTGCTCGCCCGGCACGGTGAAGACACGATCCGTCCGCAGTTCGGCCATCATCTGCCTGACCTGGTCGAACTGTCCCGCCGTGGACAGGTGTGTCAGGTCACCGCTGTGCATGACGAAGTCGGGCCGGAACCCGAGCCCGTTGACCTGGTCGATCGCCGCGGTGAACGAGCCGACCACGTCCGTGTTGGCCGGGCCCTGGAAGCCGATGTGGCTGTCGGAGACCTGCACGAACCGCAGCGCGGCGCCCGGTGCCGTGGCGGCCCGTGCCGTGGTGTCCCGCGAACCGGCGACATGGCTGATCACCTCTCCGCCGGCCACGGTGAGCACCACGGCTCCGCCGAACCATCCGGCGTGCCGCATGAGTTGGCGCCGGGTCATGCCGTGTTCGGAAGGGGGTGCCCCGGCGCCGTCGTCCGGTGCCGGGCTCCGGTGGTCGTCGTACGCGGTCATGAGGTCACCTCCACGGTGCCGGTCATGAACGGATGGATGGTGCAGACGTAGGCGTAGCTGCCGGGCTTGGTGAACGTGTAGGAGTAGGTGCCGTGCGTCGCGAGGGCGGGGGAGTGCAGCGGACCGCCCGAGCCGGCGCTGGTGACGGTGTGGGCATCGGTGTCCTCGTTGGTCCAGGTCACCGTCGTGCCCGCTTTGACCTTCAGCGTGGCCGGAGAGAACGCGAAGTTCTTGATCGCCACGGCGTTCGCGGACACCGGTGCGGCGGCCGTGTTCCTGCCCGGAGAGCTCATGGGCATGGTCATGCCGGGTGTCGCCGAGGTGCCGGGCACCCCGGCGAGCCGATGCTGACCCGGGCCGGGCGTGAGGGAGCCCGTGTCCGAGGAGCGGGTCGACTGGCCGCACGCGCTCAGAAGCCCCAGTACGGCGGCGGTGGCGAGGGCCGGCCCGGCCGCACGGCTCGATCGGCGGCCCATGGGGCGGAGGTTGACGTACATGATGTTCATTCCCCAGTGATCAGGTGATGCCGTGTGCGACGGCTCATGCCTGGTTCCACGGGCGGCGGTGTCGCGCGGTTCGGGGAGATATGCATCTTTTGTCGGATCTCGTAGTGTTCACCGGGTATGACACGACAAACCGATGCGTATGCGTGAGGATCGGCTTATGCCATGGAAGACCCGAAAACGTGGCGATGCGGCCGATCCGAGTCGCTCCGGGCGCCGTGTCTCGGGTAGCGGGACCATTCCGACCACGGACGAGGAACTGCTCCGGGCTCTGTACGCCGAGCACGCGGGCCCGCTGTTCCACTACGTCCTGCGACTGACGTCAGGAGACCGGCAGTGGGCCGAGGATGTCGTGCAGGAGACGTTGCTGCGGGCCTGGCAGCACCCCGCCGCGTTCGAACCGGAACGCGGCCCGGCGCGCCCCTGGCTGTGCACGGTAGCCCGGCGCCTGGTCATCGACACGCACCGGGCCCGGCAGGCGAGGCCGACGGAGGTGGGGGGCGACGCCCTGGAGCGGGCCGCGGAGCGGACGCCGGGCGAGGACCGGATCGAGCAGGCGCTGCAGAGCTGGGCCGTCGCCGACGCCATCCACACCCTGTCCCCGGATCACCGGGCCGTACTGCTGGAGACGTACTACCGAGGCCGGACCGTGGCGGAGGCCGCCGAGGTGCTGGGCATCCCGCCGGGCACCGTGAAGTCGCGGACGTACTACGCCCTGCACGCCCTCCGGCTGGCTCTGCGGGAACGAGGCATCGAGCGATGACCACGGCATGGAGGAGGTGCCGGCCATGAACGCGGACCACGACGCCCTCCGGCTGGCGCTGGGAGCATATGTCCTGGGCGTGCTGTCCCCGGCGGAGACGGAACAGGTGCGTGCGCACCTCGCGGAATGCGACGGGTGCAGGGCCGAACACGCCGAGCTGGCCGGACTTCCGGCGCTGCTCGCGACGGTCAGCGCGGCGGAAGCCGAGGGCCGGCCCGTACCGGTCGGTGACGAGGATCCGGCCGATCGGCTGGTGCGGCGGGCGGCGGAGAGCGCCGGGGGCACACCCCAGGCGCCGCCCGGCACGTCCACGGCGCCTCGGGCTCCCGAGGCGGGACTGCTCGACCGGATGCTGCAGCAGGCCGCTGCCAGGCGCCGCAGAACCTGGCGGCGGCAACTGGCCGGTGCGCTCGCCACGTTGACGTTGGTCGCCGGGGCGGCGGTCGGCGGCACATGGCTGGCGATCAGCGGATCCGTGGCCGGTCAGGCGACACGGCCCGCACCGGTCACGCCGGCCCCGGTGCGCACCTTCTCCGGAAGCGACCCCACCACCGGCGTCACTGCTTCGGTCCGGGTCTCGCCCTCGGCGTGGGGCAGCGTGCTGCAGGTCTCCGCCCACGGGGCGCCCGCGGGCATCACCTGCCGGTTGCAGGCGGTCGGGCCCGGTGGGGCCAGGGCGGACGCCGCCACCTGGCTGGCGGGCACGTATCCCGTCGGCACCACGATCCCCGGCGCGGTCCCGATGTCACCGGGGGCCATCGAGCACTTCGAGATCGTCTCGGGCGCGGGCCAGAAGCTGGTCACGATCCGGGCATGAGGTGAACGTCGAAGAAGATGCGCGAAACGGGTGAATAGCTCGAACCATATGTGCTCGTCGTCCGTAGAACTGAATGAGTGCTCATACGGGTTCCTACGCAGAAGAGCCGGAAGACCATGTTTGTGACCGATTCGGCCCGTGCCGACACCCTCCCCGCACGGTCCTGCCACCACGAGGCGATGCTCACCCTGCCCGCGCAGGAGGCGCATGTCCCCGCCGCCCGTCACCTCGCGGCGGAACTGCTGGAGTGCTGGCGCGTGCCCGAGAGCGAGCGGGACTCCGCCGTCCTCATCGTCGACGAACTCGCCGCCAACGCCGCCCAGTACGGCCGCGAACGCATGACGCTGCTGCTCGTGCTCGACAGCGGCACCCTGCACATCGTGGTCACCGACTCCGGAACGGCGGTCGAGCGCGTCCACCACGACACAGCCCCGGACGAGCACGGCCGCGGCACCGGGATCGTCGACTCCCTGGCACAGTCGACCGAGATCCACCAGACGCGCGGCGGGCGAGAGGTCCGCGCCTGTCTGCGGTGCTCGGCGTGATCGTCCCCGTACGCTTCCGGCGAGCGGCCACGGCAGGACCGCGGCCGGCCACCGGGCCGCACTCCGCCCCACGGCCGGCGTCGTCCGGGTCGCGGCGTGACCGGACAGAGCGGCGTGATCGGACAGAAGGGCACGGGCGCCCATGGCGGACACCGTCGATGTCGAGGCCGTCTTCCGCGCCGAGTACGGGCGAGCGGTCTCCGTCCTCGTCCGCTTCCTCGGCGACATCGACCTCGCCGAGGAAGCGGTGCAGGACGCCTTCACCACCGCCGTACGCACCTGGCCGGAGTCCGGCGTGCCGCCGAGCCCGGCCGGCTGGATCATCACCACCGCCCGCAACCGGGCCATCGACCGGCTGCGCCGCGAGTCCTCGCGGGACGCCCGGCATGCCGAGGCCGTCCGGCTGTACGCGCCCCACCTGTTCGCGCCCGACCTGCACGCGCCCGAGGCCCCGCCCGAGGAAGGTCCCGTGCGCGACGACCGGCTCCGCCTGATCTTCACCTGCTGCCACCCCGCTCTCGCCCTCCAGGCCCGGGTCGCCCTGACCCTGCGCCTGCTCGGCGGACTGAGCACCGCCCAGATCGCCCGCGCCTTCCTGGTGCCGGAGCCGACGCTCGCCCAGCGGCTGGTGCGGGCCAAGGCCAAGATCCGCGACGCGGGCATCCCGTACCGCGTGCCCCGCGACACCGACCTGCCCGAACGGCTCGGCGGTGTCCTCGCCGTCGTCTACCTGATCTTCAACGAGGGCTACACCGGCGACCCCGCCCTGTGTGCGCAGGCGCTCCGCCTCGGCCGGCTGCTCGCCGCGCTGATGCCGGACGAGCCCGAGGTCACCGGCCTGCTCGCGCTGATGCTGCTCACCGAGTCGCGGCGGCCCGCCCGGCGGGACACGGACGGCGTCCTCGTCCCGCTGCCCGAGCAGGACCGCACACGGTGGAACCGCGAGCTGATCGCCGAGGGCCAGGACCTGGTCCGGCACTGCCTGAGCCGGGGCCGGCCCGGCCCGTACCAGATCCAGGCCGCGATCAACGCCGTGCACAGCGACGCGCCCACCGCCGAGGCCACCGACTGGGACCAGATCCTGCGCCTGTACGACCAGCTCATGGCCGTGGCGCCGTCCCCGGTCGTCGCCCTGAACCGTGCCGTCGCCGTGGCCGAGACCGAGGGGCCGGCCAGGGCGCTCGACCTCGTCGGCTCCCTGGACCTCGGCCGGTATCACGTGCTGCACGCCGTCCGCGCCGACCTGCTGCGCCGCCTGGGCCGCACCGCCGACGCGGCCGCGGAGTACGGCCTGGCCGCCGAGCTGGCCGGGAGCGAGGCCGAGCGGGCCTACCTGGAGCGGCGCGGTCGGGAGATCCACCCTCCTGCGACGTGACCCGCGTCACTGTGACCGGCCGGAATGAACTTGAGGAACTGAAAGGTTGGTAAATACATCCACCGTCCGATCCAGGCCCGGGCCGAAGCCGCCCGTGCACCACCAGCGAGGCACCCGTGAACCATCCCGCCACCGAACAGCCCGCCGAGCTCGTCGCACGGCTGCGCGCCACCTTCGCCACCGGCCGCACCAAGCCCGTCGAGTGGCGTACCGGCCAGCTGCGCCGACTGCGCGCGATGCTCACCGAGCGCGGCGCCGACCTCGCCGCCGCCCTGCACGCCGACCTCGGCAAGAGCAGCGCCGAGGCGTATCGCACCGAGATCGACTTCACCGTCCGCGAGATCGACCACACCCTCGACCACCTCGAGGAGTGGCTGCGCCCGGAGCCCGCGCCGGTCCCGGCCCACCTCGGCGCCGACGCGACGGCCTGGACGCAGTACGACCCGCTCGGCGTCGTCCTCGTCATCGCCCCCTGGAACTACCCGGCGCAGCTGCTGCTCGCCCCGCTGGCCGGTGCGCTGGCCTCCGGCAACGCGGTCGTCGCCAAGCCGAGCGAGCTCGCTCCGGCCACCTCGGCCGCCCTCGCCGAGCTGATCCCGGCCTACCTGGACACCGACGCGGTCGCCGTGGTCGAGGGCGGCATCCCGGAGACCACGGCCCTGCTGGCCGAGCGCTTCGACCACATCTTCTACACCGGCAACGGCACCGTCGGCCGGGTCGTGATGCGCGCCGCCGCCGAGCACCTCACCCCGGTCACCCTCGAACTGGGCGGCAAGTCACCGGTGTTCGTGGACCGCGACGCCGACCTGGACGTGGTCGCGGACCGGCTCGCCCGCGGCAAGTTCCTCAACGCCGGCCAGACCTGTGTCGCCCCCGACTACGTCCTGACCGACCCGGAGACCGCCGCCGCCCTCGAGCCCGCGCTGGTGCGCGCGGTCGAGGCGCTGTTCGGCACGGATCCGGCGACCTCGCCCGAGTACGGCCGGATCATCAACGAGCGGCACTTCGACCGGCTTTCGGGCCTGCTCGGCTCCGGCCGGATCGCGGTCGGCGGCAGGAGCGACCGCGACGCCAAGTACATCGCGCCGACCGTCCTGGCGGACGTCGACCCGAAGGCGCCCGTGATGCGGGAGGAGATCTTCGGCCCGATCCTGCCGATCGTCACCGTGTCCGGCCTCGACGAGGCGATCGCCTTCATCAACGACCGCGACAAGCCGCTCGCGCTGTACGTCTTCACCGAGTCCGAGCGGACCCGGGCACGCATCGCCGCCGAGACCTCCTCCGGCGGCCTGGGGCACGGCCTGCCGCTGGCCCATCTCACCGTCTCCGACCTGCCGTTCGGCGGGGTGGGGGAGAGCGGCATGGGCAGCTACCACGGCCGCTACTCCATCGAGACGTTCAGCCACCGCAAGGCGGTGCTGGCCAAGCCGCTGCGGTAATTCCCTTGCGTGGTACGCCGGATGTGCGACACTCCGCCGAATGACCGCTGAAACGATCACCGCGGACGCCTCCGGCACCTTCGAACTCGGCGACCTGCCCGTCCACCGCATCGGCTTCGGGGCCATGCGGCTGACGGGCAGCGCCGCGTTCCACCTCGGCACGCCCAGCGACCGCGCCCGTTCCACAGCCGTGCTGCGGCGGGCCGTGGAGCTCGGCGTGAACCACATCGACACCGCCGCCTTCTACTTCTCCGCCACGCGCTCCGCCAACGAACTCATCAACACCGCCCTCGCCCCGTACGCCGACGACCTGGTCATCACGACCAAGGTCGGTCCGTTCCGCGACTACTACGGCGAGTGGGGCCACGCGGCACGGCCCGACCAGCTGCGCGGCCACGTGGAGGAGAACCTGCGCCAGCTCGGCCGCGACCACCTCGACGTCGTCAACTTCCGCCGCCAGGAACAGGATTCGATCGCCGAGCACTTCGGAGCGCTCGCCGAACTGCGCGAGGCCGGCCTGATACGCCACCTGGGCGTCTCCGGCGTCGGACCGCGCCACCTCGCCGAGGCGCTGGAGATCGCCCCCGTGGTGTGCGTGCAGAACCGGTACGCCCTGGACCGGCCCGATCCCGTCGACGACGAGATGCTGCGCCTCTGCGCCGAACACGGCATCGCGTTCGTCCCCTTCTTCGCCGTCGCGGGCGAGGCCGGACCTCGGGCGGCGGCCGACACCCACGACGACACCGTGCGCGACATCGCCCGCGCCCACGGCGTGAGCCCCGCGCAGATCCGCATCGCCTGGACCCTGCACCAGGGCCCGCACGTCCTCGCCATCCCCGGCACCGGCAACCCGGACCACGTCGCCGAGAACGTCGCCGCAGGCGCCCTGCGCCTCACGGCGGACGAACTGACCCGCCTGAACGCCATCCACACCGGCACGAGCTGATCCGCCCTGGCCGGCGCCCCAGGGGCCTGCTCCTGGACGGCGGGGCCCGGCCTTTGTCCCGGGCTTTCTGGTGCCGGGGTCGGTGGGCCCCGGTCGTCGCCGGGGTCTCCGGGCTTGGCGAGGGCGGCCCCCAACTGTCGCTCCGGGTCTCTGGTCTCGGGGCGGGCGGCGGGTCGAGCCGGTGTGTTTCGGGTCTGTGGTCTCGGGGCGGCGGGTCGAGCCGGTGTTTCGGGTCTGTGGTCCCGGTGGGTGGCCCGTGGTCGCGTATCCGGGTCTCCGCGCCCCGGAGATGGCAGCCCCAGCCGTAGTCAGGGGGTCGCCGGTCTCGGGGCGGTGGCCCCAGCTGTAGCCCGGGAGCGGCGCTCTCCGTGGCGGTGCCCCGCAGTCGTGGCTCCAGGGCGCCGGTCCCCGGGAGGGCGGCCCAGCCGTAGTCCCGGGTTCCCGGCCTGCGGGACGGGGCCCCGCAACCCGGGCCTGCGGGACGGGGCCCCGCAACCCGGGCCTGCGGGACGGGGCCCCGCAGCCGTAGCTCCAGATCCCCGGTCCCCGGGACGGTGGCCCCAGCCGCAGTCCCGGGGTCCCCCATTTTCGGGGGCGGTCCTTCAACCGCAGCCCCGGGTCCCCCGGTCCCGGCACGGTGGCCCCCAGCCGTCCCCGCCCCCGCCCCCTGTCCCCCTGACGACAGTCCCTGACGACCAGTCCTCCCATAATGGGTGCGGGGGCACAGCCGTACGAAGGCTCGATTGACTACCATCGTGTAGACGGTCGCCCGGGCCGCACAGCTGCACACGAAGACGGGTGAGGGACGTTCCATGACCGAGGCGAAGGACGAGCGCCGGCCGGCCGGTGAGCTCGAGGCGAGCGTCATGGCCGCACTGTGGGCCGCCGGCGCCCCGCAGACGCCCGGCCAGGTCCAGCTGAGCCTCGGCGCGGACCTGGCGCGTACGACGGTGACCACGATCCTCACCCGCCTGTACGACAAGGGCGTCGTCGAGCGGCACCGCCAGGGCCGCGGCTACGCCTACCTCCCGGTCCGGGACGTCCAGGACGCGCACGGCCTCACCGCCCGCCGGATGCACAGCGAACTCGACCGGGACAGCGACCGCGAGACCGTCCTCGCCCGCTTCGTCGCCCAGCTCAGCCCCGACGACGAACGGATCCTGCGGGACCTGCTCGAAGCCGACGAATGATGACCGCACTCCTCCTGCTGCCCCTGCTGCTGCCGTTCGCCCTGCCGGCCCTGGCCCGCCGGGCCCTGGATCGGCTGGCCCCGGCCGCCGCGCTGTGGGCCGTCACCGGCTGTGCGGTGGTCCTCGCCGGCTGCTCGCTGGCCGCGCTCGGCTCGTTCGTGCTCATCGGGCTGCTCAAACTCCCGCTCTTCGCCGCGCTCGGCGAGCTGATCCACCCGCTGCGCACCGCCTCGGACCTCGTCGTGCTGCCGGCCGCCGCGACCTCCGTCGGCGCCCTCGCCGTCTGCGGCTGGACCCTCGTGCGCTCGGTGCTGCACCAGACCCGCGCCTTCCGCGCGGCCCGCACGGAGGCCGGGCGTGGGCCCTCGGCCGGCGACCTGTGCGTGGTGGACTCGCCCCGCCCGGACGCCTACGCCCTGCCCGGCCGCCCGCACCGCATCGTCGTCACCACCGCGATGCTGCGCAGCCTGGACGGTGCCGAGCGGGAGGCGCTGTTCGCGCACGAGCGGGCGCACAACGACGGTCGCCACCACTACTTCCTCGCCGCCGGCGAACTCGCCGCGCACTGTCATCCGGCGCTCCGCCCGGTCCGCGAGACCATACGCCTCGCCGCCGAGCGCGCCGCCGACGAGGCCGCCGCCGCCAGCGTCGGCGACCGCCGTCTGACCGCCCGGGCCATCGCCCGCGCGGCCCTCGCCGGACAGGCCACCCGCTCAGCCCACTCCGAGCGCCCCGACTTCGCGGCCGCCGCGACCACCGGCCCCGTGCCGCAGCGCGTCCAGGCCCTGCTGGCCGCCCCCCTCGTGCCCCGGGCCGGCCGAGCGATCGCCGCCCTCCTCATCGCCTGCACGGCCGTCTCCTGCGCCGCCTCGGTCGTCGGCATGGCCGATTTCCACCACCGGGTGGAGGTCGCCCAGGGCGACGCGAGGCCCTGACGCGCAGGTCCGGGCCCCCGACGCAACCCCGCATCACCTCCACCCCTTGAAAGCCGCACGGCAACGCGCGTAGAACCATGACTGGCGCCTGCGAGGTTTTACGTAT
The DNA here is from genome assembly GCF_053598315.1 of Streptomyces sp. NPDC001153. Taxonomy (NCBI): domain Bacteria; kingdom Bacillati; phylum Actinomycetota; class Actinomycetes; order Kitasatosporales; family Streptomycetaceae; genus Streptomyces; species Streptomyces sp. NPDC001153. The sequence goes on along the minus strand of NZ_JBSFJZ010000001.1, from coordinate 85,126 downwards.
AACCTCACGCGCTAACCACCCACACCGGAAGGTCCCGATGCGACGCGTCGCCCTGGTCACCCTCGTCGTCGACGACTACGACGAGGCCGTCCGCTTCTACACCGAGGCCCTCGGCTTCCGGCTGGCCGAGGACGCCCCCCGCCCCGACGGCACCCGCTGGGTCGTCGTGGAACCGGGCGGCCCGGACACCGGCACCGGACTGCTGCTGGCCCGCGCCAAGGACGAGGCCCAGCGGGCCCGGGTCGGCGACCAGACCGGCGGACGCGTCGGGTTCTTCCTGCACACCGACGACTTCGCCCGCGACCACGCCCGGATGACCGCGGCCGGCGTGACCTTCCTGGAGGAACCGCGGCACGAGCCCTACGGCACCGTCGCCGTCTTCCAGGACCTGTACGGCAACCGCTGGGACCTGCTCCAGCCCGCCACCCGCTGATCACCACCGCACCACCTGCCGAGGAAACGAAACGCCATGACCGCGTCCCGCATCGACACCGAGACCCTCCGCCGGCTCCCCAAGGCCGTGCTGCACGACCACCTCGACGGCGGCCTGCGCCCCGCCACCGTCGTGGAACTCGCGGCGGAGATCGGTCACACCCTGCCCACCACCGACCCCGACGAGCTGGCCGCCTGGTACTTCGAGGCCGCCAACTCCGGCGACCTGGTCCGCTACATAGCCACCTTCGAGCACACCCTCGCCGTCATGCAGACCCGTGAGGGCCTGCTGCGCACCGCCGAGGAGTACGTGCTGGACCTCGCCGCCGACGGTGTCGTCTACGCCGAGGTGCGCTACGCCCCCGAGCTGAACACGAAGGGCGGCCTCACGCTCAGCGAGGTCGTGGAGACCGTGCAGGAGGGCCTCGCCGCCGGTATGGCCAAGGCGGCCGCAGCCGGCACCCCCGTACGCGTCGGCACCCTGCTGTGCGGCATGCGGATGTTCGACCGTGTCCGTGAGGCCGCCGACCTGGCCGTGGCCTACCGCGACGCCGGTGTCGTCGGCTTCGACATCGCCGGCGCCGAGGACGGCTTCCCGCCCGCCGACCACCTCGCGGCCTTCGAGCACCTGCGCCGCGAGAGCGTGCCCTTCACCATCCACGCCGGCGAGGCGCACGGCCTGCCCAGCATCCACCAGGCCCTGCAGGTGTGCGGCGCCCAGCGCATCGGCCATGGCGTACGCCTCACGGAGGACATCGTGGACGGCAAGCTCGGCCGGCTCGCCTCCTGGGTGCGCGACCGCCGGATCGCCCTGGAGATGTGCCCCACCTCCAACCTGCAGACCGGCTGCGCCACCTCGATCGCCGAGCACCCGATCACGGCCCTGAAGGACCTCGGCTTCCGGGTCACCCTCAACACCGACAACCGACTGGTGTCGGGGACGACGATGACCCGGGAGATGTCCCTGCTGGTCGAGGAGGCCGGCTGGACGGCCGAGGACCTGCGCACGGTCACGGTGAACGCCCTCAAGAGCGCCTTCATCCCGTTCGACGAGCGCAAGGCCCTCATCGAGGACGTCGTCCTGCCGGGTTACGCGGCGGCGCTCTGAACCAGCCCCCTGAGGTAGGCGGCCTGTCCGATGTGCTGAAGGTCGTCGGACAGGACGCTCACCAGGCGGACGCCCAGGCTGACCGGGGGATCCCAGCGCTCGTCCACGATCCGTTCCAGATCCTTGGCCGCCAGCGGGCGCAGCACGCCGAGGCTCTGCTCGTGCACGGCGTCGTAGTACCCGGTGAGCAGGTCGGCGGACGCGACCCGCACCTTCGCGACCTTGGCCGGGCTGTGCCCGTACCCGGTGTCGTGGCGGGGCAGGTCGAGGCCGAAACGCTTCTCCCAGCCCTGGGACAGCCACACCTGGTCGAGGTCGAAGGCGTCTGCGATGTGGTCGTCCTGCACCCGGGTCAGATGCCACACGAGCCAGGCGATGGAGTTGGCGTCGGGGGCCGGGCGGTGGTGCAGCGCGTCCGGTCCGAGGCCCTCGAGGGCGGCATGGACTTCTTCCTGGATGCGGCCGTAGCCGTCGATGAGGATGTCCTTCGCATGCATACCGTCCACCATCCCAAACAGCGGGCGCTCACGCGTCCGGAATCCAGCTCCCGTGGAAACCGAGCGGCACCCGCCCGGGCAGGTGCACCCGTGCCACCGGCTCGCCGGTGAAGTCCTGAGCGGCCAGGATCACCAGGTCGGCGGCACCGCGGTCCGGGTTGTGGACGTACGCGATCGCGTATCCGTCGTCCTCGGCCGCCCGGTGGCCGGCCAGGTCGCGCGGTACGAACACCGCCTCGCCCGCCGCCGCGCCCTTCGGCAGCCGGTGCACCTGGGTGGCGCCGCGCAGCAGGTCGTGCTTGACGAGCGCGTTGGAGAAGGCGTCGTCGGGCGGGGTGCCGCCGTCCGGTGTCAGATAGGCGGCCGTCAGCTCGGCCGCCGCGGCCGTGTAGCCGTAGCGGTGCCGGCGCGACACCAGCGACTCGTTCACACGCGGGAATTCCTGCGGCCGGTCGTCCAGCACCCGCTGCCGTACGCGGCCGTGGTGCAGGTCGATCGTCCAGCGCTCCAGCTTCGTGGTGCCCGTGTCGTACGGACCGTCCGAGCCGCGCCCGTCGACGTGGAACGGTGCCGGGTAGGTCGTCAGGTCGACCACCACGGAGCCGCCCTCGTCGTAGGCGTTGAGCGTGTGCGAGGAGAAGACGGGGTCGATCCCGAACCAGCGCACCGGCCCGCCGGTCCGTCGCATGACGCCCACCCGGGTCGGGTGGTGCCGGTTCCAGACGTACGGCACCGGGGCGCCCCGTCCGGCCGCCGCCGCGTCGAAGGTCACCGGGATGTCGAAGAGGACGACGTGCCGCTCGGTCAGCGCGAAGTCGTGCATCATCGGCGCGTCCGCCACCGGGATCCGGTGCGTGCGGGCGACCCGCCCGGCGCGGTCCACGACCAGGTGCCGGACGTGGTCCCAGGTCGCGTGGTAGGCGACGGCGTGCAGCTCACCGGCGTGCACGTCGAACTTGGTGTGCGCGGCGAACGAGCCCTGCAGGGTGCCCCTGAAGTCGTGGGTCCCCACAGTGCCCAGCTCGCCGTCGAGTTCGTACGGCAGCGGACCGCTCTCCTGGAGCGCGAGGACCCGTCCCCGGTACGGGATCACATGCGTGTTGCACGCGAAGTCCTCCTCCGGCACCGGACCCGGATACGCCTCGCCCAGCTTCTGCGCGACCTGCGCGGAGCGCACCCAGCGGTTGCGGTACCACTCGGCCCTTCCGTCGCGCAGCCGGACGCCGTGCACCATGCCCTCGCCGAGCATCCAGTGATGGGTCCGGGGATCCTCCAGGCCGAGGACGTTGGGGCCGTTGCGCAGGAAGCGGCCGTTCAGCTCGTGCGGGACGCGTCCCGTCACCGGCAGGTCGAAGGCCGTCAGTTCCTCCGTGAGGGGAGCGAACGCCCCTTCCAGAAAAGGAAAGTGACGTTCCATCACCCTGCCTGCGGGGCGGGCCGCCGCCCGGCCTGTGCCCAGGCCGGTGAGGGCGCCCGCCGCCGTGAGTCCGGCCGTGCCGCGCAGCACGGTCCGCCGTGTGTGTTCCGCCATGCCATGTCCTCCTGACCGTCGTCGTCCTGGCCGACGGTCCCGAGTCTCGTGCGGCGGGCGGCCGGAATCAGGAGGGCTGGGACCCCTCCTGGGGTGGTGCCAGGCCCCCTGTCGCGCCGCCGGTCTCCAGGAGCGTGACGAGCGCCCGGGCGGCGGGACTGGTGGCACGGTCCGGCGGCAGCAGCGCCACGGTCTCGTACTCCGTCTCGCCCGTCCCCTTGAGCGGCAGTGCCGTGAGCGAGGGCCGCTTGTGCCGGAAGTGCCGGGGTACGACCGCGATCCCGAGGTTCTCGTCCACCAGGTCCAGCAGGCTGTGCACGTCGTTGACCTCCAGCGCGACCGTGCGCCGGACTCCGGCCGCGGCGAACGCGGCGTCGGTGGTGCGGCGCGGGCCCCAGTCCGGGTGGAAGTCCACGAAGACCTCACCGGCCAGATCGTCCGGGGTCAGCACCGCGCCCGTCGAGGTCAGCCGGTGGCCGGGGTGGCACAGCGCGGTCATCGGCTCGCTCGTCAGCGCCACCGAACGCAGCTGGTCGCTGTCCGCCTGGGTGCGGTAGGCGAAGGCGAGGTCGAGCCGGCCTGCCGCCACCTCCTCGGCCAGCGCGCCCGAACCGGCCTGCCGCAGCCGGATCTCCACGTCCGGATGCCGACCCCGGAACGCGGCCAGCAGCCGTGCCGGGTGCACCCCTGCGATGCACTGCTCGGTGCCGAGCGCCAGCGTGCCGCGCAGCACGCCCTGCACGGCCGCGACCGCCTCGTGCGCCGCGCGGACCTGCGCCAGGATCCGCTCGGCCTCCACCAGCAGCGCCCGACCCGCCTCGGTGAGCGTCACCCGCCTGGTGGTCCGCACGAACAGCGGCGCCCGCAGCTCCCGCTCCAGCGCCCGGATGGACGCCGACAACCCCGACTGGGACACCAGCAGGCGTTCGGCGGCCCGGGTGAAATGCTGGTCCTCGGCGACGGCGACGAAGTGCTGGAGATGGCGCAGTTCCATGATTGAGAAGCCTAGCCGCTGAATTCCATCGGATTCTTCTGTTGGACCGCTGCGTGCGGCTCGCGCGAGAGTGGCACCGGTAGATCGTGTGCCAACCCCTCTGGAGTCGCGTTGTACACCGCACATCCCGACCGTTACGCCGACATGCCCTACCGGCGCACCGGACGCAGCGGACTGAAGCTCCCCGCGCTGTCCCTCGGCCTGTGGCACAACTTCGGCCCGGACCGGCCCGTCGAAACCCAGCGGGCCATCCTGCGCCGCGCCTTCGACCTGGGCGTCACCCACTTCGACCTCGCCAACAACTACGGCCCGCCGCCCGGCGCCGCCGAGTCCGCGCTCGGCGAGGCACTCAAGGCCGACTTCCGGCCGTACCGGGACGAACTGATCATCTCCACCAAGGCCGGCTACCTGATGTGGCCCGGCCCGTACGGCGAATGGGGCTCGCGCAAGTACCTGCTGTCCTCGCTCGACCAGAGCCTTGCGCGCATGGGCGTGGACCACGTCGACATCTTCTACTCCCACCGCCCCGACCCGGACACTCCGCTGGAGGAGACGATGGGCGCCCTGCACGCGGCGGTGCAGCAGGGCAAGGCGCTCTACGTCGGCGTCTCCAACTACTCGGCGGAGCAGTCCCGCGAGGCCGCCCGCATCCTCGCCGACCTCGGCACCCCGCTGCTCATCCACCAGCCGCGCTACTCGATGCTCGACCGCCGCCCCGAGGACGAGGGACTGCTGGACGCCCTGGACGAACTCCAGGTCGGCTCCATCGCCTACTCCCCGCTGGAACAGGGCCTGCTCACCGGCCGCTACCTCGACGGCATCCCCGAGGACTCCCGGGCCGCGAGCGACAGCCCCTTCCTGAACTCGGACGCGGTCACCGAGGACCTCGTCGGCCGTCTGCGCGCCCTCGACGAGATCGCCGAGTCCCGCGGGCAGACCCTGGCCCAGCTGGCCCTGGCCTGGGTGCTGCGTGGCGGCCGGGTCACCTCCGCGCTGGTCGGCGCGAGCAGCCCGCAGCAGCTCGAGGACAGCGTCGGCACCATCCGCAACCTGGACTTCGAGGACGGGGAACTGGCGCGGATCGACGCGATCGTCAAGCCGTGAGCCGCTCGCCGACCTCCCGGAGGCGGGCCGCCGCCTCCGGGCCGACGGCGTAGACACCGCCCAGCCCCCGTCGAGCTGCGGGCCGGCGGCGCACCACACGCTGGTCGCCGCTCCCTGGGCGACGGTCTTCTGCTGCCAGGGGGTGCGTACCGGGCGGCCCTCCTCGTCGATGGTGCCGGCCGCCCGCAGGGCGTCCTCGGTGAGGCGCCTGGCGCACGCCGACCCGGCCCACCCCTGGCAACTGGAGGAGCCGGCGCGCGCCGCCTACCGGGAGTCGGTCGTCAGCTGAGCCGTTCCGCCAGGCGTACGGTCACGGTGTCGCCCTCCCGTTTGCCGATCGCCTTCCGGATGGCGGCCTTCACGGGGAGCTTGTGCCGGCCGTCTCCCAGAGCCATGAACGAACTCCGGAACGGGTGGCCGTCAACCGTGCCGCGGACCTTGACCAGGCCACGGGTGCCGAAGAACTCGGCCGAGCGCGGCCAGACCACATAGGTCCAGCCGCCGGCCTCCGGACTCCTGTGAAGAACCGCGGTGAACTCCACGTCCACCGGACCGCTCGTCTGCATGGTGTACCTCCGTGTGCCTCGGTGTGCCGCCGCGCGCGGCGCCCTGCCGGGAACCGTGTGTCAGGACAGACCGTCGCGCGCGGCGGAACTCATCGCCGGCCAGGCGGTGTCAGGCACCCGCCGGAACCCGGTCGAGAAAACCCAGCACCTGGCGGATCCGGCCCTCGTCGTCCAGCGTGACGACGTCGAACCCGGCGACCGGCGCCGAGCCGTCGGCCTCGTTCACCAGCTCCCAGCCGAAGCGCGCGGTGTCGTGGTGTCCGTCCACCACACCGAGCGGTCGGAAGACGAACCCGGGGAACTGCTCGTGGGCCGCCGCGATCACGGCCGCGATGCCCTCGTGGCCGCGGACGTCGGCGAGCGGGTCGGTGTAGCCGCCGTCCACGGTCCATGCGGCGGCGACCGCCTTCTTCAGCTCCTCCGGCTCGGTGGCGTTCCAGGCCTCGAGGTAACGGACGGCGGCGCTCTCGTAACGGTCGGTGTTCGCGGACATGGTGAATCAGCCTCCATCGAGGTCGTGGCTGCGGACAACCGCTGGTCGGATCCGGATCCGGGGCTTCGCCGATCCGGTGTGACCACCATGCCGGAGCGCCTGGAGGCGGGTCGATTACCTGCCTGGTCATGCCCGGGGGCCGCGAACGCGCCGGTGTGTTCCGGCCAGATCGGGCGGTGAATATGCCAACAGACTGGCCGGAAAGTCATGGTGACAGTGTTTCGGGAGTGGCGATACTCGAACATCAGGGGCACTTCACCGCACAGGAGCCGCACGGAGAGCGAGGCCGGGCCGGGCGCAACCAGCGAGGCGACGGGGGAGTGAGGCGTGCACGACGAATTCCTGTGCCATGTCACGGCGTACGGCATGTGCGACGGCCGGCGCATCGGGGTACCGCTCGGCACCTATCGCGCCCCGACGCTGGCCCTGGCCCTGTGGTGGCTGCGCGACCGCGCCTCCTGGATCGCCGAGCGTCTGGACCCGAGCCCGGAGGACCCCGCCTTCCCGGGGGGCTCGCTGGTGCCGGTGGCGGACACGGTGGCCGACGTGCCCGCCCTGCTGCGCGCCTGGTGCGCCGACGACGTCCGGCAGGAGCAGGTGGCCGACGAACTGGCGGGCGGACGGCTGGTGCGGATCGCCGCCAGCGACGACACCACCGAGTACGAACTGCTCGCCGAGTCCGTCGACGCGCTCCGCATGCAGCGCACGCTGCCGGCACTCGTCGTACCCGTCGCCTGACACGTGTCCGCCGGTCGGTGCGGCACCCCGGCTCCGGGCGCACATGTGGGTGAATCGGTAGAATTCTGGCCATGGCGGAGCGGCCGATCGCCCCGACGGCGCCCGAACTCGTGCTGGAGACCGACACGGGCTCCACGATCATGAGTCCGGGGCACGACTATCACCTCGGGCGCGACCCGTTGAGCGACATCGTCCTGGACGATGCCCGGGTCTCGTGGCACCACGCCGTGCTGCGCTGCGACCACGATCGCTGGACCCTGACGGACGAGCACAGCACCAACGGCACCTACGCCGACGGCCGCCGCATCGACCGGTGGGGCGTGCGCCCCGGCAGCGTGATCCGCTTCGGCAACCCCACCGACGGCCCGCGCGCGGTCCTCGCCGGCGCCCCGCGGCCCGCCCCCGACCGGCCCTCCTCGGTGTCGCTCCCCCTGCTGACCGGCACCTTCCGCAGGCCCAGCAGTGTCCGCCCGCTGCCCGTGCGCTCGGTCCGCATCGGCCGATCCGCCGACAACGACCTGGTGGTGGACGACCTGGTCGTCTCCCGCCGCCACGCCGAACTGCGCGCCCACCCCGACGGCACGTACGAGATCGTCGACCTCGGCAGCCACAACGGCACCTACCTCAACGGCAGGCCCGTCACCCGCGCGCCCCTGGGCCCCGGCGACATCGTCGGCATCGGCCACGTCGCGTTCTGCCTGGTCGGCGACGAACTCCAGGAGTACGTCGACACCGGCGAGATCTCCCTCGACGTCCAGGACCTCACCGTCGCCGTCGACGGCGGACGCAAGGTCCTCCTCGACCACGTGTCCTTCCCGGTGGGGGAGAAGTGCCTGCTCGCGGTGGTCGGACCGAGCGGCGCCGGCAAGTCCACGCTGCTGAACGCCCTGACCGGGCAGCGGCCCGCCGACCGCGGCACCGTCCTGTACGACGGCCGCGACCTCTACCGCGACTACGCCGAACTGCGCCAGCGCATCGGACTGGTGCCGCAGGACGACATCCTGCACCCCCAGCTCACCGTGCGCGCCGCCCTGACCTACGCCGCCGAGCTGCGCTTCCCCGAGGACACCGCCGCGGCCGAGCGACGGGCCCGGGTGGACGAGGTCATCCGGGAACTCGGCCTCGGACAGCGCGCCGACCAGCCCGTGCACAGCCTCTCCGGCGGGCAGCGCAAGCGGGTCAGCGTGGCCTTGGAGCTGCTGACCAAGCCCTCGCTGCTCTTCCTGGACGAGCCGACCTCCGGCCTCGACCCCGGCATGGACCGGTCGGTGATGAACATGCTGCGCGGCCTCGCCGACGACGGCCGTACCGTCATCGTGGTCACCCACAGCGTCCTCAGCCTCGGTGTCTGCGACCGCCTCCTGGTGCTCGCCCCCGGCGGCAAGGTGGCCTACTACGGGCCGCCCGACGACGCCCTCGCCTTCTTCGGCTTCGAACAGTGGCCGGAGGCCTTCGAGGCCTTCGACCGCGATCCGGAACGCGACTGGGCCAGGGAGTACCGCGAGTCGCCGTTCCACCGGCACTACGTCACCGAGTCCACCACCCAGCCCCACCACCCGGGCCCGGCCCCCGTCGTCCCGGCGCCGCCGCCCCGCCCACGCGGCCGGGGCGCCCAGCTCGGCACGCTGGTCCGCCGTTACGCGGCCGTCCTCAGCTCCGACCGCACCTTCCTGCTCGTCATGATCGCCCTGCCGTTCGTCATGGGCGCCATGGCCCGCGCCCTGGCCGGCGGCCGGCTCGCCCGGGACACCGCGATGAACGCGCTGCTCATCCTGTGCGTCGGTGCCGTGCTGACCGGCGCCGCCAACGCGGTGCGCGAACTCGTCAAGGAACGCGTCGTCTACCAGCGCGAACGCGCCGTCGGCCTGTCCCGTTCGGCCTATCTGATGTCCAAGATCGTGGTGCTCGGCACGATCAGCGTCGTCCAGGCCGTCGTCCTCACCCTGGTCGCCCTCCTCGGCGTCGACCTGAACACCCCCGGCGGCCGGGGCGTCCTGCTGCCGCCGCTGGCCGAGATCACCCTGGCCGCCGCGCTGCTCGCGTTCACCGCGATGATGCTCGGCCTGCTGGTCTCCGCGCTGGTGCGCAAGGAGGAGGTGACGATGCCGCTGCTGGTGCTGCTCGCCATCGTCCAGGTCGTGTTCTGCGGGGCGCTGCTCCCGCTCAGCGGTGTGCCCGGCCTGGAGCAGCTGTCCTGGCTCGTGCCCTCCCGCTGGGCGCTCGGCGCCATGGCCGGCACCGTCGGGCTGTCCCGGATCGTCCCGGGCAAGCTGACCGCCGACCCCCTCTTCCGCCACTCGACGGGCGTCTGGCTGCTCGATCTGGTCATGCTGGTGGTGCTCTCCGTCCTCTACGGGCTCGTGGTCGCCCGGCTGCTGCGCCGGCACGAGCCCGCCGTGATGCGGAAGTAGGCGAACGCGATGGCACACACGCGGAAGCAGGCGTCCCGATGAGCAGAACGCCCAGTCCCGGATTCCGGCCCACGCACGTCGTGCCGCCGCGCGGCATGCCCGCCTGGGAGGCCCCCGACCCGGCCCGGCCCACCCTGCCCCTCGACCCGCTGCTGCCGGTCGAGCTCGTGGAGCGGCGCGGCGACTGGGGGTACATCCGCTGCGCCAACGGCTGGGGCGCCTGGGTCGACGGCCGCCGGCTCGTCGCCGTACCCGAGGACCCGCCCGCCGCCGACGGCCCGGCGGACACCGCCGATCCGCGGCCCCTGCTGACCCGCGCCGAGCAGGCCCTGGCCGATTACCGGTCCGCGGTGGAGGAACTGGCGGCCGGCGCCCTGGACGGCGAGGACTTCGAGGACCGTACCCGGGGCCTCAGGATCGGAATCGTCGTCGACGGCGAGTCCATGTGGCTGTACGACCCCGAGGAGGGCCGCTGGGTGTACGGCGACGGACGGCGGCTGACCACCTACGCCACCGACCGCGAGATCACCGGCGACAACGCCACCGGGCACGCCCCGACCCGGCTGGTCGCGCCCGAAGGCGAGCGCTGATGGCGCGCGAGACCAGCCTGTTCTCCGGCCGGCCCTCGGAGCTGATCGGCCGGCAGATCGCGAGCTACCTCATCGAGAGCGAGATCGGACGCGGCGGCATGGCCGTCGTCTTCCGCGCCCGCGACCTGCGCCTGGACCGCACGGTCGCGCTCAAGCTGCTCGCCCCCGAACTCGCCCGCAACGACACCTTCCGCAAGCGTTTCACCCACGAGTCCCAGGTGGCCGCGGCGATCGACCACCCGCACATCGTGCCGGTCTTCGAGGCCGACGAGACCGACGGGGTGCTCTACATCGCCATGCGGTACGTCGCCGGCAGCGATCTGCGCCACGTCCTGGACCTGCGCGGACCACTGCCGCTGCCCGATGCCGTACGGATCGCCGCTCAGGTGGCCTCCGCCCTCGACGCCGCCCACGAGCACGGCCTGGTGCACCGGGACGTCAAGCCCGGCAACATCCTGGTCGCCGAGGGCATCGACAGCGACCACCCCGAGCACGTGTATCTGACCGACTTCGGGCTCACCAAGAAATCGCTGTCCCTGACCGGCTTCACCAGCGTCGGCCAGTTCGTCGGCACCCTCGACTACGTGGCCCCCGAGCAGATCTCCGGCCGCCCGGTCGACGGGCGCTGCGACGTCTACGGCCTGGCCTGCGTCGTCCACGAGACCCTCACCGGCCGCCCGCCGTTCCTCCGCGACGACGACATGGCCCTCCTGTGGGCCCACCAGTACGACGATCCGCCCCCGCCGAGCGAGACCCGCCCCGGCCTCGACCCCGCGGTGGACCCGGTCTTCGCCAAGGCCCTGGCCAAGAGCCCCGACGCCCGCTACGACACCTGCCTCGCCTTCGTCGCCGCCCTGCGCGCCGCCACGGCGACCGGCTCCGGCCCGGCCGGTGTCCGCCCGGCGCCGGAGCCCGACACGGAGACGGACCACACGACGGTGAGCGGCCCGCCGAGCCCCCCGCACTGGGCGGATCCGGTGTACCGGGCGGACGCAACGGCGTGACCCCGCGGCCCGGTCGGCGACCCCGGGGCCGACGGGATCCTCAAGGCGGGCTCACCTCGCCCCGACGGTGCACCCGCCGGGCCAGCAGGCCGCCCAGGAACCCGGCGACCAGTCCCCACAGCGCGCCCAGGCCCACCGCCTGCCACAGCTGGGGTCTGAGGAACAGTTCTCCGGACAGTCCGCCGCCCAGGTCGCCGATGCCGAGCAGGGAGAGCCCGTAGTGCGCCGAGATGCGGCCGGTCAGACAGATCATCAGCACCGTCAGCGCCAGCGCCACGCCCAGGTGGACGGCGTGCTGCCACAGGCGGATCCGGGCCGGCGAGCTCGCTGCCATCCGGAAGGCCACGGCCAGCAGCAGGATCGCGTCCACGACCACCAGCCACCACCACCGGCCGTCGTAGTCGGTGAGCGAGCGCAGGTTGAGCGCGGAGACGTCCGGGGTGCGCAGGATCGCGTCCAGGACATGCGGCATGGGCAGGCCGAACGGGCCGTGCACGCGGCCGGTCCAGGTCGCTCCCAGACCGAGGGTGAGGGCGAGCCAGGCCAGATTGGGCAGGCCGAGCAGGATCAGCGCCAAGATCGCCGAGGCGTGCCCGCGAGTGGCCGCCGTGATCAGCGCGGTGACCAGGCCGATCACGACGTACGCGAGGAGCAGCACCACCATCGCGTGCGCCGCCGGGCGCACCGACTCCTGCAGACGCAGCAGCCGCCCCGGCAGCGGCGCCCCGCGCGCGACCAGCAGCGCCAGCACCAGCACCCCGGCCAGCCACAGCAGGCCGAACAGCACCGTCAGCGGCACGTCCGTGGTGAAGCCGACCCGGGGCGCGGCGCCGAACAGGCCGGTCAGGTCGCTCAGGGTGCCGCTGCCCACGTCGACGGCGAAGGTCTGCCGGGCACCGAGGGCCAGGCCGATCAGCACGAGCAGCCACAGCACCGCGATCCGGGCGGCCCAGCCGGCCAGCTCACCGGCCGAGGCGACCGCCCGGTGCCGCAGCGGACGCAGGAAGCCCCCGCCGATCGCCAGCGCGCCGACCAGGGTCACCGACAGCGGGATCACGGTGACCCCGGCCCGGGTCTGCGCCAGCGCGCCCGCGTTGCCGGAGAGTTCCACACTGCCGCCGACCGCCGTGACCAGGGTCGCGGCCACCACCCGCGGGAACGCGCCGTCCGGCAGGCCACCCGCTCCGGCCGCCCACAGTCCCAGCGACGCCACCAGCACCATGACGGCCAGCCCGGTCAGCACCGCGGCCACGGCCTGCGCCCAGCCATGACGGGCGACGGGCGGGGCGACGGTCGGAACGCTCACGGTTGACACGCTATGCAGCGGCCGGGCAGCCCGCCCGCCGGGTGGGCCGTTCGCGTCGGCTTGCGAGCCTCACGACCCTGCGACACACAATGGGATCAATGTGCAGCCAAATGCAGCAAACGGGATTTGACTGAGAAAAGCCGCGCATCGCCTCGCGTACCGCTCCGCGTATCGCGACGATCGCGACGGGAAGAAGTGCTCGTGAGCGCCGAACCTCCGTCCTCCGGCCGCCCGACAGGGCCGCCCTCCGGCCCGCTGTCGGGCTCGTCCCGGCCCCCCTCCGGACCACCGCCCTCCCAACCGCCGGGTGGCGGTGCCGGTGGTGGAGCCAGGGGACCGCACGGGCCGTGGTGGAAGTCCGTGCCGCGGGTGGCGGCCCTCACCGCCGCCGTCGTCGCCGCCGTGGTCCTCGCGGTGGTCTTCACCCGTCCGGGTGGCGGAGGCAAGGGCGGCGAGGTCTTCCTGCAGTCCGCGAACAGCAGCGGCCAGGACCCGTTCACCGAATCCACCGCGAAGGAGAGTTCCGCCCCGCCCCCGCCCTCCGCCTCCGCCGCGCCCTCCGGCACGGCCAACGCGGTGCATGGGGTCGAGGGCGGGGCGCCCGGCCTGTACGGCGGCACCAACCGCACGCCCGCCTGCGACGTCGAGAAGCAGATCAGGTTCCTGCAGGCCGACCCGGGCAAGGAGAAGGCCTTCGCCTCCGTGGTCGGCGTCCAGCCCGCCGGCGTGCCCGCCTATCTGCGCTCGCTGACCCCCGTCCAGCTCCGCGTCGACACCCGGGTCACCAACCACGGCTACCGCAACGGGGCTGCCACCAGCTACCAGTCGGTCCTCCAGGCGGGCACCGCCGTACTGGTGGACAACCACGGCGTCCCCCGCGTGCGCTGCGCCTGTGGCAACCCGCTGAACCCGCCGGTCGCCCAGAAGAGCACGCCGACGCTGGTGGGCCCCACCTGGTCGGGGTACCGGCCCTCGAACGTGGTCGTGGTGACGCCCGCGCCGACGGTCGTCAACGTCTTCGTGCTCTACGACAACCACCACAAGGACTGGATCCACCGCGAGCGCGGTGACCAGTACGGCACGCACGACCAGCACGCCAGGCCGCCGATGCTCCCGCATCCCTGGAACCCGCCCCGGCCCCCGTCCCCGTCGTGCCCGCCGGGCTCGAAGCACTGCCCGTCCACACCGTCCACCCCGGGCAAGCCGAGCCCGTCGACGTCGACGTCGCCGTCGAGCTCGTCGCCGTCGCCGTCCAAGTCCTCCCCGTCCTCTTCTCCCTCCTCATCCTCGTCCTCTTCCTCGGCCTCGCCGTCGGCGTCGAGTTCGTCGCCGTCGTCCTCGTCCCCGTCGTCGTCCGCTTCCTCCTCCACGTCCTCGCCCTCTTCGTCGTCCTCGCCTTCGGCATCGAAGTCGTCGGCATCGAAGTCACCACCGGCATCGATGTCGTCGGCATCGCGGTCGTCGGAGTCGAAGTCGCCGGAGTCGAAGTCGCCGTCCACCGGGTCGTCCTCCGCCAGTCCGGTGTCGCCGTCCGCGGGCTCGCCGTCGGCCCGGACCTCGAGCGAGAAGGCGTCGTCGCAGCAGCAGACGACCAGCTTCACTGCGCCGTCCTCGGCGAGTTCCGCTCCGGGCCCGGCGACCCCTGTGACCCCGGGGACGCCCGGCGAGTCGGCGATGACGCCCACCGCGCAGATGACGCCCACCGAGCAGCAGCCGCATGGTTCGCCTTCGGTGTGAGCGGTCGCGGCCCCGGGCAGCGTGACCATCGCCACTGTGCGCGGTCGGCGAACGCCCCGGGGGACTGCGGAGCCCGGCACGGGGTACGAGGACAGGTGCAACAGGCGTCCGGCCGGGCCGGGTCTTCCGAGAGAGACAGCATGACCAATTACCTGGGCGGGGCAGTGATACCGACTGGCTTCGACGTACCCGTGGAGCCGCTGTGGCGGGCGGCGCACTACACCGGCGAACCCGGTTGCATCGCCGAGGCGCGCGCCTTCGCCGCCCGCTTTCTGGAGCAGCTGTGCACCGAGTGGTGCGCCATCGCCGACCGCCGCGCCCACGGTGAGCTGCTCCTGCTCGTGAGCGAACTCGTCACCAACGCCGACCAGCACAGCAACGGCCCGTACATGCTGGAACTGGAAGGCACGGACAGCGCCGTCACCGTGTGCGTCTACGACAGCAGCTCCGCGCTGCCCCGCCGCTTCCCCAAGGACCCCCAACGCGTCGGACGGCACGGCATGGAGATCGTGTACGCCCTGGCCTCGGAGGTCACCGCGGAGCGTGTGCCCGTGGGCAAGCGGGTGCGTGTCCGCTTCGAACTCAACCGCTGATACTCAAGCGCCGATCTGGACCCGACGCCGTCTCAGGCGCGGTCGAGTTCGCCGAGCATCCCCTGGCGCAGACGGGTGATGATCCGCTTGATCAGCCGGGACACGTGCATCTGGGAGCAGCCGAGCCGTTCCCCGATCTCCGCCTGGGTGGCCTCCTCGACGAACCGCAGATGGATGATCCGCCGGTCCCGCTCGCTGAGTTCCGCCATCAGCGGCGCGAGTGCGTGGAAGTCCTCCACGAGCCGCAGCCCCTCCTCCTCCACGCCGATGAAGTCGGCGAGCACCGCCTCGCCCCCGTCCGGCCCGTCGCCGGTGAGCGCGGCGTCCAGGGAGGCGGAGTTGTACCCGTTGGAGGCGAGCTGGGCCTCGACCACCTCGGCCTCGGAGATGTTCATCAGGGTCGCCAGCTCGGCCACCGTCGGGTCCCGGTCCAGTCGGCTGGACAGCTCCTCACGCGCCTTGGCCAGCTCCACCCGCAGCTCCTGGAGCCGGCGCGGCACGTGCACCGCCCATGTCGTGTCCCGGAAGAACCGCTTGATCTCACCGACGATGTAGGGCAGCGCGAAGGAGGTGAACTCCACCTCGCGGGCCAGCTCGAACCGGTCGATGGCCTTGATCAGGCCGATCATGCCGGTCTGGACGATGTCCTCCATGTCGTCGCCGCGGCCCCGGAACCGTCCGGCCGCGAACCGCACCAGCGACATGTTCATCTCGATGAGGGTGTTGCGCGCGTACTGGTATTCGTGCGTGCCCTCGTCCAGCTCGGCCAGCCGGCGGAAGAACTGACGGGACAACTCCCGTGCGTCACGTGGTGCGACGGACGCCGGATCCGCGATTCCGGGCAGTGATACCGATGCCTCGCCCGTCCTGTCCTGCTCGGTCCTCTCGGTGACCTCTGCTGCCGACCGGATCCCGGCGGTGTTCATTGCCTCTCCCACGATAGTCACGGCTGTGTCTGCCTCGGCGGCCTCTGCGTGTCCGTTTCCTGTCGTTCGCCGCCTGTACCGAAACCTGGTGTTCCATGCGTACCGGCGGGTGCTCACCGGGCGGGTACCCCCGGTGACGCCGCGCATGCACGGGACGTGACCGAAGACCGGGATGCAGGGAGGGGCGCCGTTCACCCGACCGGATCATCCGGTGGCCCGGCCGATGAGTTTCGCCGCGAGGATCGGTCCACCCTCACGACCGTGTTTCCCGCCCAGGAGGTGCTCATGACCACCGACGGATTCGTCACCTGCCTCTGGTTCGACGGCCAGGCAGAGGAGGCCGCGCAGTACTACGTGTCGATCTTCAAGAACTCCGCCATCGGTCGCGTCGGCCGCTATACCGAGGCCGGTCCCGGCCCGGCCGGCTCCGTGCTGGCCGTCGAGTTCACGGCCAACGGCCAGAAGTTCGTCGCGCTCAACGGCGGCCCTCAGTTCACGTTCAACGAGGCCGTCTCCTTCCAGATCATGTGTGCCGACCAGGAGGAGATCGACTACTACTGGACCAAGCTCACCGAGGACGGCGGCGAGGGCGGCCCCTGCGGCTGGCTCAAGGACAGGTACGGCGTCTCCTGGCAGGTCGTCTACGAGCGGCTGATCGACCTGATCGGCGACCCGGACCAGGAGAAGGCCGCCCGCACCATGAAGGCCATGATGGGCATGGGCAAGCTGGACGTCGCCGCGCTGGAGCAGGCGTACGCGGGGGAGTAGCGGACTCCCGGGGCTTGCCGGCCGTCACCCGGCCTCGGCGAGGATCTCGGCGATCACATGCCGGGAGTTCTCCGCCAGGGCCGGGTTGGTGTCCCAGTAGTACGGCAGCTGGATCAGCGAGACCGACAGCGCCCAGCCCCGCCCCCGCGCCCACTGGGCGTCGTCGGCGCCGACGGCCTTGCGGAAGGTGCCCCGGGCGGACGCGGGCAGCAGGTTCCAGGCCACGATCAGATCCACGGCCGGGTCACCCACTCCCGCGCAGCCGAAGTCGATGACCGCGCTCAGCCTGCCCTCGTCGACCAGCACGTTCCCGGGGGAGAGGTCCCCGTGGGCCCACACCGGCGGCCCCACGTGCTCAGGAGCCCGCAGGGACTCCTCCCACAGGGCCGTGACCGCGCCGGCGTCGACCCGTGCGCCGAGCTCGGCGACGGCCACCCGGGTGGGCTCGTCCCGGTCCCGCAGCGGGCCGCCCCGGTAGCCGGGCGGCGCGTCCTGCGGCTCGATCCGGCGCAGGGCGCGGACGAACGCCGCCAGGTCCTCGGCGAGCCGTTCCGGCTCCCGTACGGCGCCCGCCACCGGATTGTGCCCCTGGATCCAGCGGTAGACGGACCAGGGCCATGGATAACCCTCGTCCGGCTCGCCGATGCCCACCGCCTCGGGCACGGCGACCGGCAGCAGCGGCCCGAGCCGGGGCAGCCAGCGCTGCTCCCTTCTCAGGTCCTCCACGGCGCCGGGCCGCCGGGGCAGCCGTACCAGCAGGCCGGCGCCCAGCCGGAACATGGCGTTCTCGGTCCCGGAGGACGGCAGCCGGCGTACCGGCAGCGCGGCCCACTGCGGGAAGCGGCGGGCGATCAGGCGCTGGATCAGCGGGGCGTCGAGGTCGACCTCGTCCGCGTGCATCCGCGGCGGACTCTGGCTGTCGTGGGCACTCATGGCCGCCCATCCCAGCGCCTCAACGCCCTCGCTGTCGACGGAATTACCGCCGGGGCCCCGGCCTCAGACCCGGTCGGCCGCGATCAGCAGGTACTGGAAGCTGCCGTTGCGGTAGGCGTCGAGGAACGTGTCCTCGACGCCCGTGACCAGATGGTCGGCCTCCCGGCGCAGCTCCCAGTAGGGGATCGTCGCCTGGGTCAGGTCCTCGACGTGCACCGGCACCAGACGGTTGCGGGCCATCGCCTTGAAGTACTCCGAGCGCGGGTGGATGTCGCAGATGTAGTGGGCGTTGATCAGCGACACCTCGCGCGAGGCCCGCCCGTAGGTGTCGTTGTAGCAGCCGGTGATCACCACATAGCGTCCGCCGCGGCGCAGCAGCCGGGCGTGCTCGGCGAACAGCAGGTCCAGCTCGACGTACATGGTGGACTCGTTGTTCCACGAGGCCGCGTACGCGCCTGTCTCGAAGCCGGTGTCGAGCATATTGCGGTGGTGGTAGCGCACCTTGTCGTCGATGCCCCGGGTGCGGGCCTGCTCGTTCGCGAACGCGGCCTGTTTGGCGGAGATGGTGACGCCGTCGGCGTGGCAGCCGTGGCGCAGATGCGCCACGACACTGCCGCCGCCCCGTCCGCAGCCGGCGTCGAAGACACGGTCGGCGGGGGTCAGCGGGCCGAGATGCGAAGCGAGCAGTTCGGCCTGGGCGTGTTCGAGCCGGTGCAGTTCGGCGGTGACGCGGTCCCGGCGCCGCTCCGGATCGGGCTCGTCGAGCACCGAACGGTCGGCCGCTCCGATGCCGTAGTGATGGTGGTACAGGTCGTCGATCCGGCCGAGCTCGAGGTTGACCGGGTTCTCCTCGGCGTTCCAGTAGTCCGCGACCCGGTTCTGGTAGACGGACTGGGTCGGGACCGGAACGGGCGCGGTCCGGGCAACGGGGGCGGAGGTCAAAGGTGGCTCCTCGTGGTGCATGTGACGGCGTTCCTGGTGCATGTGGCGGTGTTCCGCAAGAGGGCGGTCACCAGTAGTCGGGCAGGTGGTAACGGTGGGTGTTGGTGGCGTGCCACTCGTGGTTGCCGGACACCCAGGCGGCGAGCCCCCGGGCGTAGCGCTCCACCAGCGGCGAGGTGGCCGACAGCAGGGCCGACTCCTCCTCGAAGGCCGCCATGATCCGGTTGTGGATCTCGACGGACTCCAGATAGGCGGCCTTCAGCCCGCGCCGGTCGTTGGCGGCGACGACCTGCGGCAGGTTCAGGTGGTCCGGATCGCCGGCCAGTTCCTTGGTGAAGGAGTACAGGTCGTTGACGATCGTGGTGGCGTTGCAGGCGAGGGCGGTGATCCGCTGGATCTCGGGCCTGGCGTAGACCTGCTCGGGCAGCTCGTAGCCGTCCACGGCGTCCACGATCGACAGACAGGGCCGGAAGTTGTTGAACTGCCGCATCACCAGGTATTCCCAGACCCGTGGCTTGTACCGCGTCTCCGCCCAGGCGGCCTCCGCGAGGTAGCCCAGGTGCAGCCGGGCCATGTCCTGCACGAACCGGTCGGTCTGGCTGGGTGTGGCGAACCCGGCGAAGTCCTCCAGGGCGAAGTGGTACGAGCGCAGCGGACCGTCGGCCCGCATGCCCTGGCGCCACTCCTCCTCCAGCTCCGGAATGCCGTGGTAGGGATCGAGTGCCGACTGGGCCATGATCAGCCGGCCGGCGAGGCCACGGCGCACCCCGCCCCGGCCCTCGTCCTCCTCGCAGTAGCAGGAGTCGACGATGTTCTCGGCGAGCAGCAGTTTCCCGGCGGCCGTCAGCCGGTCCACGTCCAGCGCGCCCGGATGCTGCAGTACGACGGCCCGGCCGAACTGGAACCCGGAGAAGTCCCCCTTCCAGGCCTCCGGGAACAGATCCAGGCCACGGGCCCAGGTCTCCAGCCGCCGGTCGACCTCGGCGGCCTTCACCGGGTCGGCGGGCACGGCCGGCCGGTGGTGCAGTCCGGGGATCGCCCCGGTGCGGCGGGGTCTGCGCAGGCTCGCGGCGATGTCGGGCGGCCCCGGCAGCGTGTAGGAGGCGGCGGTGTTCATGGAGTGCTCGGATGTCATTCGGGGAACCGGCCGATCTGTACGTTCTCCAGGATCCCGGCCGCGTCCGGCACGAGGATCGCCAGCGAGTAGTAGGCGGTCACGAGGTAGCTGATGATCGCGGCCGCGTCGATGCCCATGAACCGGACGTTCAGGCCCGGCTGGTACTCCTCGGGGATGCCGGTCTGGTGGAGGCCGATCACGCCCTGGTCGGCCTCGCCGGTGCGCAGCGCGATGATGCTCGTAGTGTGGTCTTCACTGATCGGGATCTTGCTGCACGGAAAGATCGGCACCCCGCGCCACGCCGGCACCTCGTGGCCGTCGACGCTCGCGGTGCCGGGCACCAGGCCGCGCCGGTTGCACTGCCGGAAGAACGCCGCGATCGCCCTGGGATGGGCGAGGAACACCTTGGTCTTGCGCCGCATCGACAGCAGCTCGTCCATGTCGTCCGGCACCGGCGGGCCGGTGAAGGTGCTGATCCGCTGGCCGTAGTCGATGTTGTGCAGCAGTCCGAACTCCCGGTTGTTGACCAGTTCCCACTCCTGGCGCTCGCGGATCTCCTCGACCGTGAGCCGGAGTTGCTGCTGGGTCTGGTCCATCGGGTGGTTGTAGAGGTCGGCGACCCGGGTGTGCACCCGCAGCACGGTCTGGGTGAGGGACAACTCGTGCTCGCGCGGGGCGAGTTCGTAGTCCACGAAGCCGCCGGGCAGCGTGGGTTCGCCGACGTGGCCGGCCTGCACCGGCACCTCGGCCTCGCCCTTGCGGTTCATCGGCCTCCGCTGCCGTTCGACATAGGCCTGGAGGTGCGCGGCGAGGGAGGGGACGCGCTCGGTGAACTCCTGCACGACAGCCCACGGCAGCGCGAGCACCACCCCCGCCGTCTCGGCCCGCACCGAGGACAGCCACAGCGGATCGGACTGCCCGACCGCCTCGTCGCCCATCTGGTCGCCGTCGGTGACGACCCCGGTGATCTCCTCGTCGCCGTACTTGCCTGTGGTGTAGCGGGTGAACCGGCCGTGGGCGACCAGATAGGCCTCGGTCACCGGCTGACCGGCCTCGAACAGCACCTGCCCGGCACGCACCTCCCGGGGCTGGAAGCGGCCGGCGATCTCCCGCAGCACGTCGGTGTCGGGGTAGCCGCGCAGGATCGGCAGCTCGGTCAGCGTCTGAGGGATGACCCGGACGTCGTCGGCGCCGTTCTGCTCGAAGTGCACCCGGCCGCGCCCCGTGCGCAGCGTCAGACGGCGGTTGACCCGGTAGGTGCCGCCCTTGACGTCCACCCACGGCAGGGTCTTCAGCAGCCATCGTGAGGTGATGGCCTGCATCTGCGGTTCGGACTTGGTGGTCGTGGTGAGCTGGCGTGCCGCCCGGGTGCTCAGGCTGGTGAGCTGCCCGTCGGCCGCGGGGTCGGGGGCGGGTTCGTCGACGGCGGGACCGGTGGCGCTGTCCGGTGTGGTGGTCACATTCCCTCCAGCGGAGCTGTGTGCGAACAGGGGTGGCCGGATCGATGGGTGGTGAGCGTGGTGATCCTGCAGCCCGGGCCAAGCCAAACAGTCCTCGTGAGGTACCCGATACAGCGCGAAGGGGGCTGATCATGACACTCAGGAGCGTAAACCTGTTGATCGGGGCACGAACGGCAAACGGTGTGCCCGGGCGCCGGTGCCCCGCGCCCTCGCGCGGGGTGCTCGTACGCCGGTGTGCTGCGCCTCTCCGGTGCTCAGGACAGGTCGGCGTACAGGACGGCCGCCCCGTCGAACCGGCCGGCCTTGAGGTCGCGAAGCGCCTGGGGAGCGCGGGAGAGCGGATAGGCGTGCGTGGTCGCGCGGACGCCGTGCCGGGCGGCCAGGGCGAGGAACTCCCGGCCGTCGGCACGGGTGTTGGCGGTGACGCTGCGCAGCTCCTTCTCGTAGAACAGCTCGGTCGCGTAGTGCAGCGGCGGTACGTCGGTCAGGTGGATCCCGGCGAGGGCCAGCACTCCGCCCCGGTCGAGGGCGCGCAGCGCCACCGGGACCAGCTCGCCGGCCGGGGCGAACAGGATCGCCGCGTCCAGCGGCTCCGGCGGCGCCTCGTGCAGGTCCCGCGCGGAGGCCGCGCCCAGTTCCAGGGCCAGCCTGCGGGCGGCGGGCTCCCGGGTGATCACATGCACGGTGGCACCCTCGGCGAGCGCCACCTGCGCGCACAGATGGGCGCTGCCCCCGAACCCGTACAGGCCGAGCCGCCCGCCCTTGGGCAGTCCGGTCCGCCGCAGCGCACGGAACCCGATGATCCCGGCGCAGAGCAGCGGCGCCGCCGCCACATCGTCCAGGGCGCCGGGCAGCCTGTAGGCGAACGCGGCAGGCACGGTCGTGTACTCGGCGTATCCGCCGTCGGCGTCCCAGCCGGTGTACTCCGAGTACGGGCACAGGTTCTCGGCGCCCCGCGCGCAGTACGCGCACACCCCGTCGGTGCGCCGTAGCCAGGCCACGCCGACCCGGTCGCCCGTCGCGAAGTCCCGCACCGCGGCCCCGGCCCCCACGACCTCGCCGACCACCTCGTGCCCGGGGGTCACCCCGTCCCGGTGCACCGGCAGATCGCCCTCGGCGACATGCAGATCGGTCCGGCACACGCCGCAGGCCCGCACCCGCACCAGGAGCTCGTCCGCCCCGGGTACCGGCACGGGCCGCTCCACCAGCCGCAGCGGATGCCCCTCGACCGGCCCCGGCCGCACCACCGACCACGCCCGCATCGTGCCCGTCGTCATCGCACCGTCGCCTCCCCTCCCATTGTCCGGTCGGTTCCCCGGTTCGGCGCGCGGGCCGACGGCCGGATGGCTAGCGTGAGCTTCGGGACGCAAGCCTCGAAGGCGGGGGACCATCCGTACGGGACCGAAGACCAGGAGGGCCGCGAGCATGGCCGTGCAACCCGAGGGAACGCCCTGTTGGGCCGATGCGATGTTCAACGACGTCGAGGGAGCCAAGCGGTTCTACGGCGACGTCCTCGGCTGGACCTTCGGCGAGTCGTCGTCGGAGTACGGCAACTACACGCAGGCCTACGCGGACGGGAAGGCGGTGGCGGCCGTGGTCCCGCCCATGCCGGGCCAGGAGGGCCAGTCGCAGTGGTGCCTGTACTTCGCCTCACCGGACGCCGCCGCCACCGCCGAGAAGATCCGGGAGAACGGCGGTGAGGTGCTGATGGAGCCGATGCAGGTCGGCGACTTCGGCACGATGTGTCTGGCCCGCGAGCCCAGCGGGGCCGTCTTCGGCGTCTGGCAGGCCGGCAGCCACGAGGGCTTCGAGGCGACGGCGACCCCGGGCGCCTACTGCTGGGCCGAGGTCTTCACCCGCGAGCCCGAGAAGGCCGACACCTTCCTCTCCGCCGTCTTCCCGTACCGGATGAAGGACATCGTGGACGACGCGGTGGACTTCCGGATGTTCGACATCGACGAGGAGACCGTGCTCGGCCGGATGCGGATGACCGACGACTTCCCGCCCGAGGTGCCCTCGTACATCAACGTCTACTTCACCGTCGACGACTGCGACGCGGCCGTGGCCCGTGCCACCAAGCTCGGCGGCGTCCTCCGCTTCGGGCCGATGAGCAGCCCCTTCGGCCGGTTCGCGGCGCTCAGCGACCCGCAGGGCGCGAACTTCTCCGTGATCGACATCGCGACCACGGAGGGTGAGATGCCGAAGGTCAAGGACGTCTGACCCGTCCGTGACGGGGTCCGGCGCGGCCATGGCATGATCGTGCGTATGCGTGAACGTGTGGTGGCCGCGTGCGACGGGGCTTCGAAGGGAAACCCCGGACCGGCCGGATGGGCGTGGGTGGTCTCGGACGGCGACGAGCGGACCCCCGCCCGCTGGGAGGCCGGTCCGCTCGGCCGGGCCACCAACAACGTCGCCGAACTCACCGCCCTGGAGCGGCTGCTCACGGCCGTCGAGCCCGACGTGCCGCTGGAGATCCGCATGGACTCCCAGTACGCGATGAAGGCCGTCACCACCTGGCTGCCCGGCTGGAAGCGCAACGGCTGGAAGACCGCGGCCGGCAAGCCCGTCGCCAACCAGGACCTCGTCGTGCGCATCGACGCGCTCCTGGACGGCCGCACGGTCGAGTTCCGCTACGTCCCGGCCCACCAGATCGACGGCGACCCGCTGAACGACTTCGCCGACCGCGCCGCCAGCCAGGCCGCCTCCGTGCAGGAGGCGGCCGGCAGCGCGCTCGGCTCCCCGGCGCCGCCGCCCTCGCCCGACACCCCGAAGGCGGCCGCCCCGCGCGGCAAGGCGCCCCGCCGCACCGGCGGGGCAGCGTCCTCCCGCACCATCAAGGCGAAGTTCCCGGGCCGCTGCCTGTGCGGCCGCTCCTACGCGGCGGGCGAGTCCATCGCCAAGAACGCGCAGGGCTGGGGACACCCGGAGTGCCGCACCGCCGAGGCCTGATCACACCGGGTCCGCTCAGCTGTCGAAGGTGTAGTACCGCGTGTGGTCCAGCAGGTCCGCCGGACGCACGTCGTTCCACGGCTTCATCGTCTCGTCCAGGTCCACGACGTCCGGCGTGCCGCCGGCCGGTACGTACCCCGCGTCCGGGTGCCGCCGCTGCCACTCCGCCCACAGCTTGTCGACGTAGGCGTGGTGCAGCCAGAACACCGGGTCGTTGGGGGAGACCCCGGTGCCCATCTGCCCGCCGACCCAGACATGGACCCGGTTGTGCAGATTGACCCCGCGCCATCCCTCCAGGTTGTTGCGGAAACCGTCCGAGGCGCTGTTGTACGGCGCCATGTCGTACGCCGGTATCGACAGCACCGACTCCACCTCCGCCGGGGTCGGCAGCTCGCGCACGGCCGTGCCGAGCGAGCGGCGCAGGAACGTACGGCCGTCGACGCGTATGGTCATCGGCCAGTTGCCGGTGGAGCCGGCGAACGGGCCGTCCATCACCCGGCCGTCCGTGCTGCGCCCGGTGCCGCCGAGGAAGTCCGGCGCCCACAGCGAGGCACGCACGGTGCGGTCGGTGCTCCAGTCCCAGTACGGCAGTGCGACCGAGGGGTCCACCGACTGCAGTGCCTGCTCGAAGTCGAGCAGGAATCTGCGGTGCCAGGGCAGGAACGACGGTGAGCGGTGGCCGGTCCGCTCGCCGGTGTCGGTGTCCGACATGATGAACGCGTTGTGCGTGCGGACGAACTCGTCGTAGCGCCCGTTGCGCTTGAGTTCGAGGACGGCGGACACGAACCGCTTCTTCTCGTCGGCGGTCAGGGTGGCCTGGTTCTTGCGTACGGTCATGGTGCGCGATGCTCCGGAAGGTCCTTGCGGGGGCGGTCAGTTGGCGGGGAAGGGCAGCAGCGGGGCGCCCTGCAGCTCGTCCACCGCGGCCCGGGCGGCGGCGCGCGGGGTGGGCACCGGGGCGTAGTGGCTGACGACGCTGATCCAGCTGCTGTCGGCGTTGCGCATCACGTGCAGCGGTACGCCGTCGATCAACACCTCGTAACCGCCGCCGTGTTCGTGGTGGTGGCCGCCGTGGCCCATCGTCATCGGGCGGCCCTGTATCCGGCGGCCCTTGTAGACCTCGTCGAAGGTCTCCGGCATCGGCATGGGGTGGTCGTGGCCGGTGGCCGAGGCGGCGGGCGCCGCGAGGGTGGTCACGGTGGCCGTCACGGCGAGGGCCGCCGTCGCGGTGAGCGCGCGGCGCCGGGTGATGCCGGGCATACGGGTCCTCCTGGAGGGTGTTGCGGTGGGTGACGACGCATGCCTATCGGGGGCTCCGGTGCGGGAGGAAATCGCCCGGAACCGGTTGGCTGTGATCCGGACAATTGGCCACATGTCGTACGGCTTTGAATCAAGATGATCTTGCCGTTGCCGGGGGTGATGCGCCCCGGAACAAGGAATTCCTTGCCTTTCCGGTCCCGATTCCGCCGATCCTTGTCGTCCGCGGTCCGTCCGAGTGGCCCGGCTCACCACGCCAAACTGACGCGATCGGGCGGCCCGACCGCCCTGCTACCCTGCGTTGCCGTACGGCCACATCGGGTGACTGTCAGGGGTGTGCGTGTGAAGGTCGTCTGCGTCGGAGGCGGGCCCGCGGGTCTGTACCTCGCCATCCTGCTCAAGCGACAGAACCCGTCCCACGACATCACCGTCCACGAGCGCGACCCCGAGGGTTCGACCCACGGCTGGGGCGTGACGTACCGGCGCGCCCTCCTCGACAGGCTCCGGGAGCACGACCTCGCCTCGGCGCGGGCGATCGAGGACGCTTCCGTCCGCTGGAGCGACGACGTCGCCCACGTGGGCGGCCTGACGATCCGGCACCACGGCGACGAGGGCTTCGGCATCGGCCGCCACCGGCTGCTCGGCCTGCTCGCCGACCGGGCCCGCTTCCTCGGTGTCCGGCTGGAGTTCGCGAGCGGGATCACCGAACCGCCGGCCGGCGCGGACCTCGTCGTCGTGGCCGACGGGCCGCACAGCGCCCTGCGCACCCGTCATGCCGCGTCCTTCGGCACCCGGATCACCATGGGCCGCAACCCCTACGTCCGGCTCGGCACCTCCAAGGTCTTCGACGCCCTCACCTTCGCCTTCACCGAGACCGAGCACGGCTGGATCTGGGCCTGCGGACACGGCTGCAGCAGCGAGCACAGCACCTGTGTCGTCGAGTGCTTCCCGCAGACCTTCACCGGGCTCGGCCTGGACCGGGCGACGCAGGCGGACGGCCTCGCCCTGCTGGAGCGGCTCTTCGCCGGCGTCCTCGACGGCCACCCGCTCGCCGGCCGCCCCGGCGCCGGCTGGCTGACCTTCCGCACTCTCACCAACCGCACCTGGCACCACGGCAATCTGGTGCTGCTCGGCGACGCCGCCCACACCACCCACTACTCCAGCGGCGCCGGCACCGCCCTCGCCCTGGAGGACGCCATGTGCCTCGCCCGCGCCCTGCACGAGCACTCCGACCTGAGCGACGCCCTCGCCGCCTACGAGCGCCGGCGCATGGACGAGCTGCTGCCCGTACAGAGCGCGGCCCGCCACAGCGCCCAGTGGTACGAGAACCTGCCCCGCTACATCCACCTCCCCCCGCACCGGATGTTCGCCCTGCTCGGCCGGCGCCACTCGCCCCTGCTGCCGTACGTCCCGCCGCAGCTGTACTACGGCCTCGACAAGGCGGCCGGCCGGCTGGAGGCGCTGCACAGGGTCAAACGGTGGCTCGGCCCCGGGGCGGCGCGTACCCCGCACGCCCGGTCCTCCGCCCAGCGCGGCTAGTACCCCGCCTGGTTCCGCCGCACCCGCCACCGGTTCCCCCACCCCCCACACCCGAGGAGTCCCGTCCATGGCCGTACCCGTCACTTTCGACCACACCTCGACCGGCTACAGCCTGCAACGCGCCTACTGGCTGGCCCGCGCCGCCGACCTGGCCTACAAGGACCGCGCCGCCATCGAGGACCAGGCCGCCCGGTGGGGCTTCGACCAGGTGCGCCACCACGAGACCCGCTTCACCCCGCCCTTCCCGCTGCAGGACACCCAGGCGTACACCGTGGCCGGCGACCGGATGATCGTCACCGCGTTCCGCGGCACCGAACCCACCCAGATCAAGGACTGGCTCACCGACGCCACCACCCCGCCCCGCCCCGGACCCGGGGGCAACGGATACGTCCACAACGGATTCGCCGAGGCCCTGGAATCGGTCTACCCGGCCGTCCACCGGAGCCTCGCCGAACTGCGCACCGACGGCCAGACCGTGTACTTCACCGGGCACAGCCTGGGCGGCGCCCTGGCGATGCTGGCCGGCGCCCGGATGTATCTGGAGGACCCGCACCTGGCCGCCGACGGCGTGTACACCTACGGCCAGCCGCGCACCTGCGACCGGCTGCTCGCCGAGGCGTTCCACCAGGGATTCGGCGGCCGCATGTACCGCTTCGTCAACAACAACGACATCGTTCCCCAGCTGCCGCCCGAGCCCGCCTTCACCCACGTCCGCGCCCTGCGCTACATCGACTCGCACGGCCGGCTGCACGAGAGCATGCCGATGCTGTCCGCGCTCACCGACCGGGCGACCGGACTGACCGCCGACGCCTTCGCGCCCGCCTCCGACGGCATCCGCGACCACTTCATGCACAACTATCTGGCGGCCCTGGAGAAGAACCTCGACTGAGGTGCCCCGCGCCGGTACCGGGCGCGTCGGTGAATGGCCGTTCCCTCGGTAGGGTGAACGGCCATTCACCGAGCAGCCGTGCAGTCCGCAGGGGCGCCGAATGGACCAGCCCGCCCCGATACCCCGGCCGCCCGGCCCGGTCCCAGCGCTCCCGTTGCGGGACCGGCTCGTCGTCCCCCTGCTGGCGTCGGGCGGCATCCTCATGGCGGTCATGCAGACCGTGGTCGTCCCCCTGCTGCCGGACCTGCCCCGGCTCACCGGCGCGTCCGCCGCCGCCGTCTCCTGGACGGTCACCGCGACCCTGCTCTCCGGCGCCGTCCTCACCCCGGTGCTCGGCCGGGCCGGCGACATGTACGGCAAGCGCCGGGTGCTCACCGGTGCGCTTGCCCTGATGACGATCGGCTCCGTGCTGTGCGCCCTGTCCTCCGGCATCGGCGTCCTCATCGCAGCCCGCGCACTCCAGGGCGCCGCCGCCTCCGTCGTACCGCTGTCGATCAGCATCCTGCGCGACGAACTCCCGCCGGAGCGGCGGGGCTCGGCGGTGGCGCTGATGAGCTCCACCGTCGGCATCGGCGCCGCGCTCGGCCTGCCGCTCGCCGCGCTGGTCGTCCAGTACGCCGACTGGCACACCATGTTCTGGCTCACCAGCGCCCTGGGTGTGGTGGGCGTCGCGGCGACCTGGGGGGCGGTCAGGGAGTCGCCGGTGCGCGAGCCCGGCCGGTTCGACGTGCCCGGTGCGCCGGGGCTCGCCGCCGGGCTGGTGTGCCTGCTGCTGGGCGTCTCCCAGGGCGGCTCCTGGGGCTGGGGGAGCGCCCGGGTCCTCGGGCTGTTCCTCGGCGCCGCCGTCGTTCTCGGCCTGTGGTCGTGGCAGCAGCTGCGCACCGAACGGCCGCTGGTCGACCTGCGCTTGGTCGCCCGGCCGCGGGTGGGCCTGTCCCATGTGGCCGCCCTGCTGACCGGGTTCGCCTTCTACGCCAACTCGCTGGTCACCGCCCAACGTGTCCAGGCGCCGAAGGCCACCGGCTACGGCCTCGGCCTGTCCATCGTCGCCACCGGTCTGTGTCTGCTGCCCGGTGGCGTGACCATGCTGCTCCTCTCGCCGCTGTCGGCCCGCATCTCGGCCGCGCGCGGACCGCGGATCACCCTCGCGCTGGGCGCCGCCGTCATCGCCTGCGGCTACGGGGTCCGCATCGCCGACAGCCGCGACCTGTGGATGATCATCGTCGGAGCCACCGTGGTCTCGACGGGCACCACCCTCGCCTACTCGGCGCTGCCGACCCCCATCCTGCGGGCCGTACCGGCCGGACAGACCGCCTCCGCCAACGGCGTCGACGTCCTCATGCGCACCATCGGCCAGGCCACCTCCAGCGCCGCCGTCGCCGCCGTCCTCGTGCACCACAGCAGCCCCGTCGGCGGCGTACCGGTCCCCACCCTGCACGGCTGTCTGCTCGAGTTCGCGATGGCGGGCGCCGTCGCCTTCGCCGCCTGGCGCCGTACCGGGACATCGCCGAAGCCATCGGCCGGCACCGGGACGTGCCCGTCACGGGATCGCTCCCCGGGGAGTTCGGTCGTGCCCCGGTGCCGGGTGACAGACTGGCGCCATGGACGAACGCGTGATCGGCAGGTCGGGGCAGTGGGCATCGGTGATCGGTCTCGGCACGTGGCAGCTGGGTGCCGACTGGGGTGAGGTGGACGACAAGGAGGCGCTGTCCGTCCTGGAGGCCGCGGCCGAGGCGGGCGTCACCTTCTTCGACACGGCCGACGTGTACGGCGACGGACGCAGCGAGGAGACCATCGGGTCCTTCCTGCGCGGCCGGCCCGATCTGCACGTCCTGGTGGCGACCAAGATGGGCCGCCGGGCCGAGCAGGTCCCCGAGAACTACGTCCTGGACAACTTCCGTACCTGGAACGACCGCTCCCGCCGCAACCTCGGCGTCGACCGCATCGACCTGGTGCAGCTGCACTGCCCGCCGACGCCCGTCTACTCCTCCGACGCGGTGTTCGACGCCCTTGACACCCTGGTCGACGAGGAGCGCATCGCGGCGTACGGGGTGAGCGTGGAGACCTGCGCCCAGGCGCTGACCGCAATCGCCCGGCCGAACGTGGCGAGCGTGCAGATCATCCTCAACCCGTTCCGCATGAAGCCCCTGTACGAGGTGCTCCCCGCCGCCCGTGAGGCCGGCGTCGGCATCATCGCGCGCGTGCCCCTCGCCTCCGGCCTGCTGTCCGGCAAGTACACCAAGGACACGGTGTTCGCGGCCGACGACCACCGCACCTTCAACCGGCACGGCGAGGCCTTCGACCAGGGCGAGACCTTCTCCGGCGTCGACTACGAGACCGGTGTCGAGGCCGCCGCCGAGTTCGCCGCGCTCGCACCCGGGGGCTGCACCCCGGCCCAGCTGGCGCTGCGCTGGATCATCGAGCAGGACGGCGTGACCACGGTGATCCCGGGTGCCCGCAACCCGGAGCAGGCCCGCGCGAACGCGGCCGCCGCCAAGCTGCCGCCACTGCCGGAGGAGACGTTCACCGCGATCCGCGAGCTGTACGAGCGGCGGATCAGGGAACAGGTCGAGCACCGCTGGTAGGCACTCCTGCACCCACCGTTTGAACGAACGGCCGGGCGGTTACACGACACCGCATGACCGAGGAAGGACGGCGCAGGGGGCGCAACGAGACCGAGGAGGAGCGGGCCGACCGGATGTGGGTCGAGCTCATCCAGGAGGTCCGCGTCGCCCAGACGGGCGTACAGATCCTGTTCGGCTTCCTGCTGACCGTCGTCTTCCAGCCGAAGTACGGCACGCTGCCCCGCACCGACCAGGTCATCTACATCGTGACCGTCGTCCTGGGCGCCTGCACCACCGGGGCCCTGGTCGGGCCGGTCTCCCTGCACCGCCTGGTCTCCGGCCGCCGGGTCAAGCCGCGGGCGGTGCGGCTGGCGTCCCGGATGACCCTGGTGGGCCTGGTCCTGCTGCTCGCCACCATGACATCGGCTTTGCTGCTGATTCTCCGGGTGGCCACGCACGGCGGCTTTGTGCCGGGGCTGGTGGCAGCGGTCGTCGCCTGGTACCTGCTGTGGTGGCTCGGCCTGCCCCTGTGGGCCCGCCGGCACACGTCCCGGCCCGATGACGGGGACGTGCGCCCGCCCGGGTCCCCGGCCAGGAGCGGACGTACGGCCGGGTCATGATCTCCATGTTGTGCCCGGCCGGGTCGGCGAAGCAGGCGCCGCGGCCCCCGAAGAGCCGGTTGATCGTGCTGCGGCTGGATCGGCTCGTCGCGCTTCTCGTGGTAGTCGAGCGTCACGCCGCCCCCGAGGTCGACGGGCAGGAACGGCCCGAACGGGGCGCCCACTTCCAGGCCCAGGACGGCGGCGAGGAAATCCGCCGACAGCCGCGGGTCCGTGGCGAGGACGGCGGTGTGGTCGAGCCGGACGGCGCTCGTGGGGGCGTGCTGCGCGGTGGGCTGGATGGTCTGCATGGGCTTCAGGGGGTGTCTCCGGGCGTCGAGGTCCGTGGGAGGGCGGGCGCCCACGCGGGCGCCGGGCAGGAGCACTCGGAGACGGCGGCGGGCCTCGCGCTCACGCCGGGGCCGGGAACCTCACGCATGCGTGGCCCATGGCCGACCCGGCAGTCACCCGGGTGACCTTACTGATCACCTCGGGCCGGGGCAACGGCCCGAGCTCTTCAGCCCGCGGACAGGATCTCGGCCAACAGCGCGTCGACCGGGGCGCGTTCGCGACCCGGCGGCACGATCCGGTGGGTCTGCCGCAGGAACGCGGCGACCGCCGGCGCCCAGGCGAACACCACCGCGTGCTGCCGGCCGCCGTCCGGGCGGAGGTCCCCGAGGAACTCCATCCGCAGCTCGTGCCACGCACCGGTCGCGGCCGGCCGCAGCCGTACGTCCCCCACGCCGACGGGGCGTGCCAGACCTTCGGAGAGCATCTCCCGGTCCAGCCGCCAGCACGCCAGCACCCGGCCGTCGTGGCCGAAGACGGCGGTGACGGCGAACGGGTCGTCGGCGCGGTAACTGAGATGGGCCAGCACGGGGCACCGGCCGGTGCCTTCCGAGCGGAGCTCCACCACCAGGGTCTTGTGCACGAACGCGGTCACGCGAGGGCCTCCGGCGACGATCGGCTCAGGGCCCTCTAGTACCCCCGTGACGCCCGGGATGCTCAACTCCGCGACGAATTCCCGCCGGCCCCGCGCAGCGCGGCCAGGCAGCCGCCGATGGCCTGCTGGAGTTCCTCCAGGCGCCGGACCATGTCGTCCTCGTAGTAGTCCTGGGCGTCGTCGAAGGTCAGCTCCTCGAACGCCCTGGTCGCCTTCTGCAGGCTGCTGTAGAACTTCGTCCGCCGCTCCTGGACACGCAGTTCGGGATCGGCCTCGACCGCCTCGGCGACGAGCGACTTCATGGTGCCGTACGCCTCGGTGGCCCACTCGCCGGTGTCCTCGCCGTCCTCCAGCTCGTCGATCAGCGACAGATGGCGCTCGGCCTCCTCGCGCAACTCGGCCGGGGCGTCGACGGTCTGCCCGGCCGGGGTCCTGATCTGCCCGGACTCGGCGATCTGCCGGACGTACCCGATCCGGTCGGCGGCCCGGGTCTCGGTCGCGACGGCCTTCTTCAGGTCGTCGGTCCGTACGACGTCACGCGCCAGCTCCGCCTGCAGCTCGGGGTCCTCCCGCAGCCGGTCCAGCAGGGCGGACCGGGCCGCGCGGGCGGTGGAGGGGTCGGCGAGGATGGCGGCGCGCAGGGCGGTCGGGTTCTCGGCGACCTCCAGCGCCTTGGTGGGGCGGATGCCCTCGGCCTCGGCGGCCTCGGCGATCGCGGTGCCGCGCTCGGAGGTCGCGCTGTTGCGGGAGACGTAGTAGCTCAGCCACACGTCCGCGTCCGGCAGTTCGACCTCCTGGCCCGGCTGCAGCGCCTCGAAGTGCGGCACGAGCCCGTCGTCGGCGGCCCGGTCCCAGGCCTTGTAGTAGCGCATGACGCGCTCCGGTGAGCAGCCGGCCAGCTGTGCGAACTCCTTCGCGGACACCTTCGGCGTCTCACCGGCGGCCTGCCCGCCCGGCCGCACACTGCGGGCCACCATCAGCGCGAAGGCCCAGCTTCCGGTGCGCGCGTAGCCGCCGAACTCACGGGCGTCGCGCGCCACCAGGTCGGACAGCGGCGCCGCGGCCGGGGCGGGCGTCTCGGACGGGTCGATGACCAGGGTCACGGATGACTCTCCTGCGGGAATGCTCAAGGGACCGCACCCGGGAGCGGGCGCAGACGGGAAAGCCTATATCGACGCATTGGCCATGCTTTGGCGGAACGGTTGCGGCCCGGGTCCGGGCTGTCAGCCGAAGGCCTCCCGCAGCGCGGGCAGCAGGGTCTTCGCCGACCAGTCCAGGTACTGCGCCTGCGCGTCGCCGCCGATCTGCACGAGCGCGATCTCCCCGAACCCGGCTTCGGCGTACGGCCGTACGGCCTCGACGAAGGCGTCGGGGTCGTCGCCGCACGGGACGGAGGCGGCGACGTCGTCCTCGTCCACGAACCGGGTCGCGGACTCGAAGGAGTCCGGGTGCGGCAGTTCGGCGTTCACCTTCCAGCCGAGCCCGAACCAGCGGAACTGGGAGTGGGCGCGCTTGACCGCCGTGTCCCGGTCGGGGTCGTAGCACACCGGCAGCTGTCCCACCCGGGGTTTGCCGCTGCCGCCGTGCCGGTCGAAGGCCGCCAGCAGCCCCGGCTCCGGTTCGGTCGCGATGACCAGGTCGGCGAGGTGCCCGGCGAGCCGGCACGACTGGTCGCCGGAGACGGCGATCCCGATCGGCGGGGGCTCGTCCGGCAGATCCCACAGCCGGGCCGAGTCCACGTCGTAGTGCGGCCCGTGGTGGGTGACATGGCCGCCCTCGAACAGCGCGCGGATGATCCCCACGGCCTCCTCGAGCATCTCGTGGCGCACGTCCACCGGAGGCCATCCGCCGCCCACCACATGCTCGTTCAGGTTCTCGCCGGCGCCCAGCCCGAGCCGGAACCTGCCCTGGGACAGCAGCTGCACGGTGGCCGCCTTCTGCGCCACGATCGCCGGGTGGTAGCGCAGGATGGGACAGGTCACATAGGTCATCAGCGGAATCCGCGAGGTGGCCTGGGCGGCGGCGCCCAGCACGCTCCACGCGTACGAGGAGTGGCCCTGCGAGCGCAGCCACGGAAAGTAGTGGTCGGAGATCACCGAGAAGTCGAACCCGGTCTCCTCGGCCCGGACCACGTGGTCCACCAGGTCCCGGGGCCCTGCCTGCTCGGTCATCATTGTGTATCCGATTTGCACCATAAGTGGCGAGTCCCCGGGGTCGCGGCTCGAAAACGAACCACGGGCGCCGGTCAGTCCCGCGGTACCCGGAACGTCTGCAGGAACGTCCTCAGCGCCAGCCGGTTCGCGGCGTCGTCCCAGGTCGCGGCCGGGGTCGTGAAGCGCAGGGAGAAGGCGTCGCCGCCGCCGGTCAGGAAGCCGCGCCCGAAGGTGTGCACGCGCTCGTCCCCCGTCCCGGCCAGCCACTCCAGGTCGGCGGCCCTGTCCCCCTGGTAGGTGGTGGCCCGGACGGTGCCGACGCGGTGGTAGCCGGGCAGGCGCTGCAGGCCGGGTTCGACGTCCTCCTGCCAGACGGCCACGGGATCCGGGCCGACGTGCTCGCTGTGCGTGACGGCGAGGGTGGGGGAGGCGCCGTCCCGGCCGAAGACGACGCGGTAGGCGTCGGAGACGCGGGAGGTGGCCAGCCGCTTCCAGCCGTCCGGCAGGGCGACGGAGAAGCCCTCCGGGGCGGCGTAACGGTGGTAGCCGGCCGGCAGGGCGGGTGCGGCACTCGCGGTCGGGGTGGGGGAGGCGGGCCCGGTGCCTGCGGTGTGGCGGGCGGGCGGGCCGGCCGAGGTGGTGGGGCGGGCCGGTGTCTGCGCGCCGCCGACGCCCGGCAGCTGGTGGGTCGCGGCCAGGACGGCGGCGGCGACGGTGACCACGGCCAGCGCGGTACCGGCCGCCAGGAGCCATCTGCCCGGCTCCCGCCCGGCGAGGCGGACACCGGCGTAGGCGCCGCGCAGCCGGGGCACGGGGGCCGGCTCCCGGTCGGCGTCGGCGTCCCCGTCGAGGGTCCGGACCAGGGCCTCCCGGACCACCGGCCGGGTCAGCCGCTCCCGTGAGTTCTTCCGCAGCAGCCCCTGCACGGCCTGGGTGAGCGGGCCGGCTCGCAACGGGGTGCGCAGCGGCAGCCGGTCCACGGCCTTCAGGGTGGCGTCGGGCCGGCCGCGGTCGCGGAACGGCGGCCGGCCCTCCACCATCGTGTACAGCAGCGCACCCAGCGCCCACAGGTCGGCGGCCGGTCCGATGCGCTCGTCGCGGGCCTGCTCGGGCGAGGCGTACGACGGCGCCGTGAGCCGTGGCACCAGGGTCGCGCCGGCCAGCCCGAACCCGGTGACGACGACCGGACCGCTGTCCCGCACGAAGACCTGACCGGGGCTCAGCTCGCCGTGCGTGATGCCCCCGTCGTGCGCGGCCTGCAGCACATCGAGCACTTCCAGGCCGACCCGGGCCGCACGGGCGACGTTGAACGCGCCCTCGCGGCAGAGGAGTTCGTCGAGGGGGGTGCCGTCGATCCACTCGGTGACCGTCCACAGGGTGCCGGCCTCCACCACGGCGTCGACGACCGTGGCGACCTGGCCGGGGCACAGCAGCCGCATGGTCTCCGAGGTCCTGACGACACGGGCCGTGACCCGGCGCGCGCTGTCGTCACCGGCGGGCTCCGGCAGGGTGGTCTGGGCCACCAGCCGGGGCTGCTCCGCCGACACGTCCTCGGCGTACCACCACAGGCGGTTCGTCTCGCGGCCGAAGACCTCCAGGAGCCGGTATCGTCCGGCGACCAACTCGTGTGCGGAGACGTGCGCCTTGGTCATGGTCATCCCTCGCTGAAACCCCTGTTTCGTGTCCTACAGAGGTACGCGGGGCGTGCCGGGGTGCGTTCAAAGAATCGCGAGTCCGGTGCCGTTCCTGCCTTTCATTCAATTCTTCGAAAGGGCTTTCGAGTTTACGTTGTCCGCACCCGGCGGGTGTTCGACCTGCGGGTAACCGAGGGTAAATGCCCGGGTGCGGCGCCGACTCACAGCAGCCCGAACCGCTCGGCCCAGCCGGTCAGTTCCCGTGGTGTCGTGTTGCCGCCGCACACCACGAGTCCGATCCGGGCGCCGTCGCCCACCCGGGCCGCCACCTCGCGGGCCGCCGGCAGCAGACAGCCCGCGGCCGGTTCGGCCCAGACCTTGGCGTGGTCGGCGAGGTCCAGCGAGCCCTGCACCGCGTCCCGGTCCGGCACCACCAGCACCTCCTCGACCAGCGCGGAGACATGGTCGTACGTCAACTGGGACACGGAGGGTGCGCTGAGCGTGGTGACCAGGGACGACAGGGGCACCGGCACCGGTCCGCCCGCCTTCAGCGCGCCCGACATGGCCTCGGCGCCCTCGGTCTCCACGCCCCAGACGCGCACCCCGGGACGCCGGGCGGAGAGGGCTGCCGCGACCCCGGCGATCAGCCCGCCACCGCCGATGCTGACCACGACGTCCGTCAGGTCGTCCGCCGCGTCCTCGGCCAACTCCAGCCCGACCGTGCCCTGTCCGGCGATCACCACCGGGTCGTCGAACGGGTGGACCAGCGTCAGCCCCTCGTCCCTGAGCCGCGTCACCAGCGCGAAGGCGCTGTCCATGCCGTCGGTCAGCCGCAGCTGCGCACCCGCCTGCCCGGCGAGCGCGAGGGAACGCGCGGGCGCGGTACGCGGCATGACCACGGTGGCCTTCACATCGAGGGCCGCGGCCATCACCGCGAGGGCGATCCCGTGGTTGCCGCCGCTGACCGCGACCACACCCGCCGCCCGCTCGGCCTCGCTCAGCGACAGCAGCTTCGCCGTCGCCCCGCGGGCCTTGAACGAACCCGTGCGCTGGAGCAGTTCGAGCTTGGCGGTGACCGGGACGCCGAGCAGCTCGCTCAGGCCCGGACTCGGCACGGTCGGCGTCCGCACGACATGCCCGGCGATCCGCTCCGCCGCGGCTTCGATCTCCTTGATGCCGATCAAGGTGCTTCACCCTTCCGGCGCGGGGTTGTCAGCCGCGCCGTTCGCACCCTGACCCGTGCGGACTTCCGAGGTCAACTCGGTTTCACCGACCGCTTACGACTCGCGGCCCACCAGGAAGTCCAGCAGCCGGAACAGGTCGCCTGCCGCCTCGGCGGCCAGCGGTGCCTCCGAGAGCAGCGCCCGGCCGGCTGCCGTGTGCGCACGGGCCTCGGCCAGCGCCGCCGTACGGCCACCCGCCGCCTCGATCAGCGCGGCGGCCTCCGCGGCCCGTCCCGGCGAGTCGAGCAGTCCGG
Source organism: Streptomyces sp. NPDC001153 (assembly GCF_053598315.1). NCBI lineage: Bacteria > Bacillati > Actinomycetota > Actinomycetes > Kitasatosporales > Streptomycetaceae > Streptomyces > Streptomyces sp. NPDC001153. Next base: position 47,872 of record NZ_JBSFJZ010000001.1, on the reverse strand, counting down.
GCAGCTCGCGGGCCGCCGGGGAGCCGAGCGCGGCCAGCACCGGATACGTCTTCTTGCGCTGCCGCAGATCGCCGCCCACGGGCTTGCCGGTGGCGGCCGGGTCGCCCCAGATGCCCAGCACGTCGTCGACCAGCTGGAAGGCGACGCCCAGATGCCGCCCGGCCCGGTCCAGCGCGTCGGCCGTGGCCCCGCCCGCCCCGCCGAGCACGGCGCCCAGCGCGGCGGCACAGCCCAGCAGTGCGCCGGTCTTGCCCTCCGCCATCGACCGGTACTCCTCGGGCGTGACCCGCTCCGGGCCGGTCCAGGGCCGGGTCGCGAACAGCAGGTCGTCGGCCTGCCCGCGCACCAGGTCGGCGAGGGCCGCCGACAGCAGCCGTACGGTGCCGGCCGCCCGCGGCGCGGTCGCGAGGGTCTCCACCGCCAGCGCGAACAGGGCGTCCCCGGCGAGCACCGCCGGGCCCGTGCCGTAGGCCTTCCACACGGCGGGGCGGCGGCGCCTGGTCGCGTCGCCGTCCATGATGTCGTCGTGCAGCAGCGAGAAGGCGTGCACCAGCTCCACCGCGACCGCGGCCGGGACACCGGCCCGCCCGTCGGCGCCCGCCGCCTCGGCGCCGAGCACCGCCAGCGCCTGCCGTACGCCCTTGCCGCCCGGCGCGGCGGCGGGCGCCCCGCCGACCTCGCACCAGCCGAAGGAGTACCCCGCCATCTCGGCCACCCACGGATGCAGCCGGCCCACCGCCCCGCGCAGCGCCGGGTCCGTCAACTCACGGCAGCGAAGGAGAACTTCGGGCGCGGACAGCGGCGCCTGTACGGCGGTCACCGGGCGACCCCCGCCGCCTCGAGACCGAACTCCTCCTGGGCCCGGGCCACCATCTCGCGGGCATGCTTGAGGCCACTCCGCTCCAACGTCCGTGCCAGGTCGGCGAGTTCGGCCGCGGTCTCGGCGCGGTCCCGGCCCAGCTGAGCCAGCGACTTGGCCAGGCCCAGCCGGGCCAGTGCCTCGCCGCGCGGCTCGCTCATCGCCCGGAACTCCTCCAGCGCCAGCTCGTACAGATCCCGCGCCTCGCTGTGACGCCCGGCCCGGTACAGGACGTTGCCGCGCATCTTGTGGTTGTAGGCGAGTGCGCTGGAGAGGTTCATCGCCCGGCAGCCGGCCTCCGCGGTCGACAGCAGCTCCAGTGCCCGCTCGGTGTCCTTGTCGCGCACCGAGAGGATGTCGGCGAGTCCGCGCAGCGCCCAGGCGTGCCCGCGCCGGTCCTCCGCCCGCTCGGCTATGTCCGCCGCCTCCTCGAACAGCGCGTACGCCCGGTCGTGGTCGCCGGTGTTGCGGTGCATCTGGGCGATGCCCTCCAGCGCCCACACCGTGTGCCGGGCCTCACCGCGCCGGCGTGCCTCGGCCAGCAGCTGCTCGTGCAGCCGGCCGACCGCCGCGTAGTCGCCCTGGATACGGCCGGTCTCCGCGAGACCGGCCAGTGAGTAGCCCCGGCAGACGACGTCACCGCCGCGCTCGCCGAGTTCGGCCGCGAGCCCGAGCAGCCGCCAGGCCAGCGGGAAGGCCCCGCGCTGCCGGGCGAGGGTGCCGCCGCTCCACAGCGCCCATGCCATCGCGGCGGTGTCGCCGGCCGCGCGGGCGGCGCGGTAACTCGCCTTCCAGGCCCGGTCCGCGTCCGCCGTGTGGCCGAGCCGCCGGTGCGCCTCGGCGACGGCGAGCCCGCAGCGGGCCGCCTCGGCGCCGCGCCCGGACCGCTCGGCCTCGCGCAGCTTCTCGGTGCCCTGCGCCAGCACATCGACCAGCGAGGAGTTCACGGACAGGGTGGTCAGGGCGCCCTGGTACTCCGGGGCGAAAGCCTTGCCGTACATGCGTACCTTTCTATACACAACGTGTATACATCGCATGTATACGTGGAGTGTATAGGATCTCGGAAATACGCCCCGGCCGAAGGGACCGGGGCGTGTCGGTCTGTTGTCGATCAAGACGCGGGTACGGCGACGAGGGTTGCCCGTGCGGCGTGGATCACCCTGTGAAGGTTCAGTGCTGCTGGGCCTTCTGCGGCGTCAGCTCGCTCGGACGCACCACGACGAAGCCCTCTCCCTGGAGCATCAGCTGCACCGCTTCGCCGGAACCGCCGCGCAGCATCGAGCCGATGGACTGGGAGCGGTGCAGCGAGGTCCGCAGGTGTGCCGTCCAGCCGACCACCGCGTCCGTGTCGACGTACACCGGGGCCTGCGCGGAGACCGGGATGACCAGCGGGTTGCCCTCGCAGGCCAGACCGAGCCGGCCCTGCCCGCTGAACACGCTGTTGAACAGACCGCCCCCTGCGATGCCCGAACCCTTCACCGTCCTGATGTCGTACGACAGCGAGGCGTCGAAGCACAGCACGTTGCGGCCGTTGACCGTGAACTCGTCGCCGGGCTCGACCTCGACGATGAAACAGTTCTGCGCCTCGTGCGCGAACCAGGCCTCACCCTGCCCGCGCACCGCCATGAGGGGCAGCCCCTCACCGGTGACCGCACGCTTCAGCATGCCGCCGACGCCCTGCCCCTTGCGCTCGAACCTGAGGCTGCCGCGATGGGCGATCATCGCGCCCTGGCGGGCGTACATCTCTCCGTTCACCGCGTACTTGATGCACTTGGCGTTCTCGACGGACATGCCCGGCTCGACGGCCGGCTGCACCACGTGCTCACTGGAAAAGAGATCACCCTTCATGCGGGGCATCGTGTCCCGGAGGATGTGATTCCGCCAAGATTACGGAAAGTGCCCGCTCAGCCACCGAACAGCTGGGCCCAGTACGTGCCCGCCCGGCCGCCACCCGCGAAGCCGATGCCGATATGACCGAAATCCCGCTTGAGGATGTTGGCGCGGTGCCCGGGACTGTTCATCCAGCCGTCCACCACCTCGGCGGGGGAGCGCTGGCCGCAGGCGATGTTCTCGCCGATCGTGCGCCCGCGGTACCCCGCCGCGGCGGCCCGGTCCCAGGGGCGGGAGCCGTCCGGCGCGATGTGGTCGTAGAAGTCGCGGGTCACCATGTCCGCGCAGTGCGCCCGGGCGGCGGCCGTGAGCTGTGGGTCCGCCGCCAGCGGGGGCAGGCCGGCCCGGCCGCGCTCGGTGTTGGTGAGCGCGACGACCTCGGCGGCCGTACGCGACAGCGCGTCCGGGGTGAGCGGAGCGGCCCACAGCGCGGTCCAGTACCGGTGGCCGGCGCCGGCATGGGCCAGGGCGGCATGCCGGAAGGCCGGGTCGAGCAGGGTGCGCCGGGAGGACGCCGAACCGAGGAGGTACTCCACGAACTCCGCCGGGCTGCGCGGCCCCGACACGAGATGCTCACCGACGCTGACGTACGCGTACCCCGCAGCGCCGATCCGCTGATACACCGACACACCGTCCCGCCCCTCACTGCCGAGCCGTCCCGCCTCCGCCATCGCCCGGGCATGCGCCCGCGCGGCGGAGAGAAGACGGGGATCGACCGCGACGCACGGCGAACCGGCTTGCGTCCGGGCCGAGTTGACCAGCTGGAGAAAGCCGTCGGCCGCGACGCCGGGTGCCGCCGTGGGCCGGCTGGACGGGGGGTGTGGGTTGGCCGTGGTGGGTCGGCTGGACGGTGAGCCCGGGTCGGTCGGCGGTACGGGAGGCGCCGCTGCGGTGGGCCGGGCGCTGTGGACCGCAGGTGCCGAGCGGGGCGAGGGAGTCGCGGTGCGCCCATGGGGGCGGTGGGGCGCTGTGTGGCCGCCGTCGTCCGTGACCTGTACCCCGAAGTCCCGGGCGAGCCCGGCCAGTCCGTCCGCGTACCCCTGCCCGATCGCCCGCAGCTTCCAGCCGGTGCCCGGCCGCAGATACACCTCGGCGAGCAGCAGCACGGTCTCCGGGCCCGGGCGGGGCGGCACGAACCGGGCCACCGTACGCCCGGAGCCGTCCGTGACCTCGAGCCGGGGACCGGGCAGCCGCCCGAGCGGCGTCCCGGGCTCGGCCGCGCTCACCACGACGGTGACCCGGGTGGCGCCACCGCGCAGCAGGGCCGGCTCGACGGCCAGGGTGTCACCGCGCAGTCGTACGCCCGCCGCCCGAGGCTGGTTGTAGAACACGAAGTCGGCGTCGGACCCGGCCTTGCCGTCCGCCCCGGTGACAAGCGCGGACACGTCGAACGGGCCGGCCACCCGAAGCAGCACCACGCCGCCCGGTAGTGGCACGTTACCGCCAGGCACCAACTCGCTCGTCACATCAAGGACAACGCCCCGCGCTCATCAGATGGTTCCAGCCATGCCGGGGGGCGGAGTCAGTCGCCGCCGCTCAGCTTCCTTCCGCGGAACGCCGCATCCACGCGGCGCCGGGGGCGTTGGTGCGGGACTTCTGTCGCCAGCCGCGACGGGACCGCGAGGAGCGACAGCGCGGCACGAGGTCTGATGCGACCTCGGTCACATTCCGGCCTTGGAACCTGGGGGATTGAGTCGACGTCTCCACAGCCGACACACAGTTGGTCAGCAAGTGATCGCTCTGTGCCGCGCATTTGCAAAGGATTGCCCTAGAAGGTCGTGAAATGGATCATTCCATCTTTACGTGGACATGACCGATCCGTAAGGGTTACGCCTTGGGGCCCGACCAGCCCCCGTGACGCGGAACAGCGTCATGTGTCAAGGCGGTTGGTGACCCCGGCTGCCTCAGAACGAAGGAACCCTGATCCTTGCGTAGACCTCACATACGCAGTGTCGCCGTCGCCATCGCTGTGACGACCGCTGCCACGGGTCTGGCCGGTACGGCTTTCGCGGGTCCCTCCACGGGGGCGGAGCGGACCTCGGCGTCCACCACCACAAACGCCACCGCGGTGGTCGAGGCGGCGCGCACCGCGGCCTTCGCCCACGCCTCGGCGACCGGCGTCTCCCAGGGCGACGAACTGCACGCGCAGGACGTGATGCTCGACCCCGAGGGCGCCCGGCACGTCCGCTTCGCCCGCACGCACGACGGCATGCCCGTGCTCGGCGGCGACCTCATCGTCCACCTCGACCACACGCTGGCCTACACCGGCGTGACCCGCGCCGCCGGTCACGCCGTCGAGCCGGCCACCACCAAGGCCACTCTGACCGCGGACCAGGCCGCCGCCAAGGCCGCCCAGGCCGCCAAGGGCGACGCGGGCTCCGCCCAGCTGGTCGTCGACGCGCGCGGCGGCTCCTCCGCCCTCGCCTACCAGGTGACCGTCACCGACGAGAACGGCACCAACACCGTCGTCGTCGACGCCGTCACCGGCAAGGTGCGCAGCAACACGCCCGACAGCGACGAGTTCCTGTCGCCGAAGCTGCTGGAGAACCTGAGCAAGCACGGCGAGACGATCGACCCGGCCACCGGAATCGGCACCGCCTCCCCGCAGGCCGGTCTGCTCGGCTCCGGAGTCTCCGGCGCCACGCGCTACCCGTCGGCCGCCAACGGCACCGGCAAGACCCTCTTCGTGGGCAGCGTCGGCCTGACCACCACGCAGACCTCGCGCGGCCACTACCAGCTCAAGGACCCGAGCCGGTACGGCACCGAGACGCGCGACGCCAAGGGCAGCACCACCGAGAAGTTCAGCACGGGCACGGCGTTCACCAACACGACCGACGTGTGGGGCAACGGCACCACCGGCAACCGGGCCAGCGCCGCCGCGGACGCCCAGTACGGGATCACCAAGACCCTGGACTTCTACAAGGCCACCTTCGGGCGCAAGGGCATAGCCAACAACAGCAAGGCCGCCCAGGGCATGGTCCACTGGGGCAACAAGGTCGCCAACGCCTTCTGGGACCCGACCTGCACCTGCATGCTGTACGGCGACGGCGACGGCCAGACGTTCAAGAAGCCGCTCGTCGTCCTCGACGTCACCGGCCACGAGCTGACGCACGGCGTGGTGGACGCGACCGCGAAGCTGCAGCCGACCTACGTCGACTCCAACGGCAACCAGTACGGTGAGCCCGGCGCGCTGAACGAGTCGCTCGCGGACATCTTCGGCTCCAACGTCGAGTTCTACGCCAACAACCCGAAGGACACGCCGGACTACCTGATCGGCGAGAAGCTGGGCCTCGCCCAGAAGTTCCTGCGGCGCCTGGACCACCCGTCGCTCGACAAGCTCGAGGGCACGATCGACTACTGGTCGCCGGACACCTACTACACCGAGGTGCACGCCGGGTCCGGTGTCTCCTCGCACGCCTACTACCTCCTCGCGGAGGGCAGCGGCAAGAAGACGATCAACGGCGTCGCCTACGACTCGCCGACCTACGACCACTCCACGGTCAAGGGCATCGGCCGGGCCAAGGCCACCGCGATCTTCTACCGTGCGCTCACCCGCTACATGGTCTCCACGACCTCCTTCCACGACGCGCGCGTCGCGACGCTGAAGGCGGCCAAGGACCTGTACGGCGCGAACAGCACCGAGTACAAGACGGTGGACAAGGCGTGGGCCGCGGTCAACGTCACCGCCGCCAACACGCCGGCCGCCGGTCACTGACGCGGCCGCCGCACCACCGGATGCCCCGCCTCGCGCGGGGCATCCGCATGTCCGGAGGCGGCCCGGACCGCCTCGACCGCCGCCCGGAACCACGGCCTTGGGCGCCGCCCTCGCGCCTCGGCCCGCCCGACGACGCCCTGGGCGTCACCCACGCCGGCGGCTGGTGCGGGTCCCGGTCCGGCACTCACCGTGCGGCGGCGGGACCGGCCGTGACACCGACCGCGCCGCGACCGCCGGCCCACCGCGCGACCACCCACGGCCGGCGCTCTGCGCCCGCCGGCTTCGTTCCCGGCGACCGCGTGCCACTCGCTCGCCCCCCGGAGGACAGCAGCCGGTCGCCCATCCCGTACCCTCCGGACCGCAGGCCACCGACGTGTGATTCCCCGGTGTCGGCGGGAACCTGACCTGCGTGGGATACGCAGGCACGACCCGGACGGTCCCCATGCGACCCGGCGGGTCCGTCACACCGCGGGACCTCGCCCGATGACCGGCCGGTCCGGACGCGTCCGCCGCGTCGCCGCCGTCCTGCTCACGGCCGTCGTCTGCCAGCCCGCGCCCGCCCGGGCAGCCCCTCCGCCCGCGCCCGCCGAGCGGGCCTCCGGGGTCGTCACCTGGGCGGCGAGCGCCGACCGCATGGGCGAGGGCACCGCCGGAGAGGACTACCGGCTGATCGTCCACACCAGCGTCGGCGGCGACGATCCGCGTGTCCGCCTGAGCAACGCCTTCGGCGAGCGGCCGCTGACCGTGGACAGCGTCTACGCCGGAGTGCGCAGCAAGGGTGCCGCCCTGCGGCCGGGCAGCAACCGGCGACTGACCTTCGGCGGCGTTCGTACGGTCACCGTCCCGGCGGGCGCCACCGCCTGGAGCGACCCGCTGCCCGGCCGTCTGCACGCCGGCACCGATCTGGTCGTCAGCCTGCACACCCCGGCCGCGGCAGGGCCGGCCACCGGCCACTGGCTGGCGCTGCAGACCTCGTACACCGGGCGGGGCGACCACACCGCCGAGGAGCGCGGCACCGACTGGACGCGGACCACCCGCTCCTGGTGGTATCTCGACGCCGTGTCCGTACGGCCGTCCCAAGCGGCCACCGGAGCCGTGGTCGCGCTCGGCGACTCCCTCACCGACGGCCGGCGCTCCACCATGGACCGGAACCGCCGCTGGCCCGACTACCTGGCCAGGCGCCTGAACACAGCCCACGCGGCCGTCCGGGGCGTCGCCGACGAGGGCATCTCGGGCAACCGGGTGCTCGCCGACGGCCTCGGGCAGAGCGCCCTGCACCGGCTGAACCGGGACGTGCTGTCCCTGCCCGGTGTGCGCACCGTCTTCCTCTTCGAGGGGGTGAACGACCTCAAGGCGCACACCGGCGTCACCGCGAAGAACCTGATCGCCGGCTACCGGAAGATCGCCGAGCGGGTGCACACGGCGGGCAAGTGCGTGGTCGCCGCCACGATCGGCCCCTTCGAGGGCGGGCCGGAGTGGGACCCGGCCACCGAGGCCGTACGCCGCAGGGTGAACCGATTCATCCGCACCAGTGGGGAGTTCGACGCGGTCACCGACTTCGACCGCGCCCTGCGCAGCCCCCACGACTCCGCACGGCTGCGGCCGGTCCTCGACGGCGGCGACCATCTCCACCCCGACGACAGGGGCATGCGGGCGCTGGCCGACGCCGTCGACCTCCGCAGCCTCGACTGCACCCGCTGACCGGGGGTTCCGGCCGGCTCATCCCGCCCCGGTCGGCTCCGGCGCGATCAGCCCCCGGCGGTAGGCGACCGCCACCGCCTCGGTACGGCTCGCCGCGCCCAGCTTGGCCAGGATGTTGGAGACGTGCACGCTCGCCGTCTTGCCGCTGATGAACAGCTCCTCGCCGATCTGCCGGTTGCTGCGGCCCCGCGCGAGGAGCCGCAGTACGTCCTGCTCCCGTGCGGTCAGCGGCGCGGCACCGGCCGTGCCGGTCCCGGTGGCGGCGGTGAGGCGGCCCCGGCGGGTCAGTCCGTCGATCCGCTCCAGCAGTGGTGCCGCACCCAGCGTGGCCGCCGTCGCCCTCGCCGCACGCGTCTGCTCCGCCGCCTCCGTGCGCCGCTCGACGGCCAGCAGCGCCTCGGCGTACCGCACCCGGCAGCGCGCCTGCTCGTACACATCGCCGTACGCGAACGCGGCGACCGCCTTCGCCCAGGCCGCCGGATCCGGGCCGGAGGTGGCCGTCGCCCACTCCGCCTCGGCACGGGCCAGCCAGGCCTGACCCTCCGGGCCCTGCGGACGGCCCTCCTCGTCCCCCGCGGCCGAGGCCCGGGCCTGTTCCACCAGTTCGGTCGCGGTGTCCGCCCAGCGGCGCAGCGCCGGCGCGTCCCCGGCACGTCGCAGTTCCACGGTCCGGTCGGCGACCGCGGTGAGGCAGAGCGCGGCGAGCCGGACGGTGACGTCGGGCCGCCGCCCCGAGACGTCGCCCAGCGCGGCGAGCGTCACCCGCATCCGCTCCACGGCCGCCTCCGGGGCACCGCGCAGCGCGGCCGCGTCGGTGAGGGCGATACCGGCGATCAGTGTGCCCATCCAGTTGAACGGCCCCTCCAGCAGGGCCTCGGCCCGCTCGACGGCCCCGGCGTCGCCCCGTGCCACCGCCACGTACAGCGCGGGACCCGCCGCGAAGGCGCCCGTGGCCGGCAGCACGGCCTCGGCCTCGGCCGCCGCGCCGAGGCACGCGTCCCAGCGGCCGAGCGTGTACAGCGCCAGCAACTGGAGATACCGCATCTCCAGTGGATACGGCGAGGACAGCAGCCCGGTGCGGCGGGCCCGCTCCAGCGCCTCGGCCAGCAGGGGCAGGCAGCCCTCCAGGTCACCGGCCTCCAGACGGCTGATGGCCTGGTTGAACAGCGCGCGCATCTCCACCGGACCGTGCCCGGCGGACCGCGCCAGCTCCCCGGCCCGCCGCAGCTTCTCCTGGCCTTCCGCCGAGCGCCGGCCGCCTCCTTGGAGATTGGCCAGGGAGATCAGCAGATCGGCCTGGGCGTCGGCCATGCCCAGCTCCTCGGCGACGCGCAGGGCGCGCTGGGCGATGCTCAGGGCCGTCTCGTCCGCGCCGAGGTGACGGGCCGCCATGACATGGGTGGCCGCCGCCCACACCCAGGTCCGCGAGGGCGGCTCGGCGGGGATGAGCGCCAGCGCCTCGCTGCTGTACCGGAAGGCCGCCTGCAGCCGGTCCACGTTGAGCAGGTTGCCGGCCAGGGTGTAGCGGATCCGGGCGGCGAGCACGGAGTCGGCGTCCTCGCCGACCTCGGCGAGCGCGGCCCGCGTCAGGGAGACCGCCCGATGGGAGTCCCCGGCCTGCGCGGCCGCTGCGGAGGCTCGCAGGGTCAGCGTGACGGGCGCGATCCCGTCGGCGGACGGCCGCTCCTCGGCCGGCACCGACGCCCACAGGTCCAGCGCCGTCTCCAGATGCCGCAGCTCCTCGGCCGGCGCACCCAGCCGCCGGGCGTGGTCGGCCGCCTCCAGGCAGGCGGTGAGCGCCCCCGGCAGGTCATGGCTCTCGCGCGCGTGGTGGGCGCGCTCGGCGGCGGTCTCCGGGGCGCGGCCACGGGCGGCGAGCAGCCGGGCGTACGCCCCGTGCAGCCGGGACCGCTCGCCGGGCAGCAGGTCGGCGTAGACCGCCTCGCGGGTCAGGGCGTGCCGGAAGGCGTAGGTGTCGCCGTCCCCGGGCACGAGCAGCTGCCGTCCGGCGGCCTCGCGCAGCGCCGTCTCCAGCTCTTCCTCGGGGAGCCCGGCCGCCTCGCGCAGCAGGTCGTGCTCCACCCGGCGCCCGGCCACGGCGGCGGTGCGCAGCACCTGCTGGGCGGTCTCGGTCAGCTGCTCGACCCGGATCAGCAGCAGGTCCGCGAGCCCGCTGGGCACGCCGTCGGCGTCCGCGCCAGCCGCAGCGAACAGCTCCTGCGCGTAGAACGCGTTGCCCTCGGCGCGGGCCACGATGCCGCGTACGACGGCCTCGGGCAGCGGGCGGTCCTCCAGGGCCCGCACGAGCCGCGCGACCTCCGGATCGGGCAGCGGCCGCAGTTCCAGCCGCTCCACGGCCGGCAGCCGGACCAGTTCGGCGAGCAGCGGGCGCAGCGGGTGGCGTCGGTGCAGATCGTCCGCCCGGTAGGAGGCGAGGACCGCGAGGCGCCGCTCGGGGCCGCCGCCCGGCCGGTGCAGCACGCCCCGGCTGAGCAGGAAGCGCAGCAGGTCCCGGGAGGACTGGTCGGCCCAGTGCAGGTCCTCCAGGACCAGCAGCAGCGGTGCCACGGCGGCCAGTTCGGCCAGCAGCCCCGAGACGTCCTCGAACAGCCGCAGCCGCCCGTCGGGGCCGCCCGCCGGATGGGCGCCCGCGCCCAGCAGCCGGTCCACCGCCGGATGCGCGGCCAGCACGGACGAGAAGCGTGCGTCGGCGGCGAGCACGCCGAGGATCTCGGTGAACGGCAGATACGGCAGGCCCACGTCGCCGAGGTCCACACAGTGCCCGGTGACCACGGTGCTCCCCGCCCGCGCCGCCCGCCCCGCGACCTCGTCCAGCAGCCGTGTCTTGCCTACCCCCGCGTCCCCGCCGACCAGCACCGCCCGCGCCGCACCGCCCCGGACACGCTCCAGCACACCCAGGAGCCGGGCCAGTTCCTCGTCCCGCCCGATCAACGGCGGCGCACTGAAGGCGATCTGCGACACGCCCCATCCTGACACGCAGGGCACAGCAGCGCCCCAGTAGGCACTCAACCGCTCGGCACTCAACCCCGAAGCGTCTCCGCCCAGTTCTCCGGTACCCGCCCCGCGGGCCCCGGCACCGGCTGACCGGCCGGATGGCTGTCGGGCGGGGCGAGCCCCGGACCCGAGGTGAACAGCTCCTCCGTGGCGTAGTCCCAGAACCAGTCCTCACCCGGTTCGAAACTCTGGATCACCGGATGCCCCGTGGCGTGGTAATGCGCCGTCGCATGCTTCGCGGGCGAGTCGTCGCAGCAGCCGATGTGCCCGCACTGCGCGCACCGGCGCAGATGGAACCACCAGCCGCCGGCCTCCTCGCACTCCACGCAGCCGGTGCCGCTGGGCGGGACGTTCACGTCGAACCCCTCGACACTTCTCATACGGCTTCCTCCGCTCGCTCGATGGACGTGTCCGGCGTCTCGGCGGTCAACGGCAGCAGCACCTGGAAGCGGGTGTCGCCCGGCACCGACTCCACGCGCAGGCTTCCGTGGTGCTTGTTGACGACGATCCGCCAGGAGATGTCCAGGCCCAGCCCGGTGCCCTCGCCGACCGGTTTGGTGGTGAAGAACGGGTCGAAGATCCGGTCCTTGATCTCGGGCGGCACTCCGGGCCCGGTGTCCTGGAACTCCACTTGGAGCCGCTCGTGGTCGAGCGCGGTCCGCACGGTCAGCGTGCCCGTGCCGCCCGCGCCGTTGATGGCGGACACCGCGTTGTCGATCAGGTTGGTCCACACCTGGTTCAGCTCGGCCGGATAGGCGGGCACCGGCGGGAGGGTGCGGTCGTACTCCTTCACGACCTCGATGCCGGCGCCGATCTTGCCGGAGAGCATCAGCAGGGTGCTGTCGAGGAGTTCGTGCACGTCCACCACGCGGTAGGGCGCCCGGTCCAGCTGCGAGTACTGCTTGGCCGCGTCGACGAGATGCGAGATACGGGTGGTGGAGTCCTCGATCTCGTTCATCAACAGCTCGGTCTCGATCGTGTAGTTGAGCCAGCCGATCGCACCGGCGAGGATCTCCTCGTCCACGGCGGCAGCGACCTGATCCAGCCAGTCGACGTCGAGTCCGGCCTGCACGAAGGTCGGCGCCACCTGCCAGGCCTGACCGATGCCGTGGTCCTCCAGCCAGTCGGTGAGCAGGTCCTCGCGGTCCGCGGCCTCCAGCGGGCTGAGCACCGGGGCCTTGGCGACCCGCTCGGCGGTGCGCTCCTGGATCTCGATCAGGCTCGCCAACGCGTCGCGGGAGAAGGGGCCTTCGGCGATCATGGCGAGCTTGCGCCGCATCTTCGCGACGCGTTCGCGGAGCGTGGCCGTCGCCCGTACGGCCGCCGCCGCGGGGTTGTTCAGCTCGTGCGTGAGCCCCGCCGACAGCGAGCCCAGCGCCAGCAGCCTCTCCTGCTGCCCGATCGCCGCCTGGGCGCGCTTGGACCCGAAGAACAGGCCCTCCAGCAGGTGTACGGCCATCGGGAACCACTCGGTCATGACGTCGGCGAAGATGTCCGCCGGCAGCACGAAGAACCGGGTCGGCTCCGTCACCCGCATCGAGTTGTTGTAGACCTGCTGCACCCGGTCGCCGATGTAGGCCTGCATCGCGCCCGCGTACACCCCGCGCTGCGAGGTGCGGGTGACCTCCACGTCGTCGCCGCCGACCCGGCGGGAGAGCACCACCGTGCCCTCGATCAGCACGAAGAAGCAGGTCGCCGGGTCGCCCTCGGTGTACACCGGCCCCGGCTGGAACAGCTCCACCTTCCCCTCGCTGCACAACCGGCCCAGCTGTTCGGAGCTCAGCTTCTCGAAGAGGAACAGCGAGCCGATCTCCTTGGGGCTGCACGGCATGATCTGCCCGCTCATGACTGCTCCTGATCGTTCATGACTGTTCCAGATACCGGTGGACGAGCATCACGGCCATGGCTCCCTCGCCCACGGCGGACGCGACCCGCTTGGCGGACTCGGCACGCGCGTCACCGGCCACGAACACGCCGGGGACGCTGGTCTCCAGGTGGTACGGCGGCCGGTCCAGCTCCCAGCCGGCCGGCGGCCGCCCGTCGGCGGTCAGATCGGGCCCGGCCAGAATGAACCCGCGCTCGTCGCGCAGCACCGCGTCGCCCAGCCAGTCGGTCAGCGGCGCGGCGCCGATGAACACGAACATCCAGTGCGCGTCGACCCGTTCGCTGTCCCCGGTCACCGTGTGACGCAGGGTCAGCTGCTCCAGGTGGTCCGAGCCGTGTGCCGCGTCGACGACCGTGTGCGGGCGCACCGAGATGTTCGGCGCCTCGTTGATCTGCTGGATCAGGTAGTGCGACATCGAGGCCGACAGGTCGGGGCCGCGCACCAGCAGCGTCACCGACTTCGCGCCCCGGGACAGGTACATCGCCGCCTGCCCCGCCGAGTTGGCGCCGCCGACGATGTAGATGTCCTGCCCCTGGCAGGCGGCGGCCTCGGTCAGCGCCGAGCCGTAGAACACCCCGCAGCCGGTGAGATCGGTGCAGCCCTGAGCCTCCAGCTGCCGGTACTGCACGCCGGTCGCGAGGATCACGCTGTGCGCGGCGATCGCCGAGCCGTCCGCGAACCGTACGACCCGGGCGGCGCCGTTGACCTCGAGTCCCGTCACCTCACGGGCGGTCAGGATCTCCGCGCCGAACTTCGCCGCCTGCCGCCGCGCCCGGCCGGTGAGCTGGGCGCCGGAGACGCCGTCCGGGAAGCCCAGGTAGTTCTCTATCCGGGAGCTCTGCCCGGCCTGCCCGCCGGTCGCCGACCGCTCCACCAGCACGGTCCTGAGCCCCTCGGAGGCCCCGTACACCGCAGCGCCGAGCCCGGCCGGCCCGCCGCCGATCACGATGAGGTCGTAGAAGTCGGCCGTCGGCGTCGTCGCCAGACCCACCCGCGCCGCCAGCTCGGGCGCCTCCGGTTCGACCAGTGCGCCGCCGTCCGGCGTGATCACCAGCGGCAGCCGCCGCCCGTCCTGCCCGGCGGCCGCCAGCAGCCGCTGCCCCTCCGGCTCCTCCACCGAGTACCAGCGGTACGGCACCTGGTTGCGGGCGAGGAACTCGCGCACGTCCGAGGACCGCGCCGACCAGCGGTGCCCGACGACCTTGGTGCTGGGCACGGGCCGGTAGGCGCTGGTGCGCCAGGCCTGAATCAGGTCGTCGAGCACCGGATAGAGCTTCTCCTCCGGCGGATCCCAGGGCTTGAGCAGATAGTGATCGAGATCGACGACATTGATCGCATCGATGGCGGCGTTGGTGTCCGCGTACGCGGTCAGCAGCACCCGCCGCGCCCCCGGATAGACGTCCAGCGCCTGTTCCAGGAACTCGATGCCGTTCATCTGCGGCATGCGGTAGTCGGCCAGGATCACCGCCACCAGGTCGCCGCGCAGCTTCAGCTCGCGCAGCGCCTCGAGCGCGGACTCCCCGGACTCCGCGCGCACGATCCGGTACGACTCGCCGTAGCGGCGCCGCAGATCGCGGGCGACGGCACGGGAGACCCCCGGGTCGTCGTCCACGGTCAGGATGACGGTCCGCGCTGCGTCGGCGCCCTGTGCCATACGTCTCTCACCCCGAGCGTTGGTTCCACGGGTCGGTGTCGTGGGGACCACCGCACCGGTTCGCAGCCATCGTATGTTCGATCGGCCCGGTTCGCCCTGGCATACGCCGGGCAGCGCGGTCATGCCGTGCTGCTCGCCGTGCCGGCCGGCAAGATCGCCACCACGGTGGACGTCGTCTCGGTCGCCGGACACACGGGCATCCGGAACATCCCCGGGCCGCCGCACACCTCCGTGGCGACCCTCATCCGATCGCGGCGGGCTTCGCGCCCCTCGTGCCCAGCCTGCGCGCCCCCCTACCCCCGGGGAACCGTCCGACGGCTCGTGAAGGAGATCGTCGTGCCGGTGCGCGACGGTGTCCGATAGTGGGCACCAGCACCACGAGAGCGGCGACGAGGAGGCCACGCATGACACGCCCGGTCACGGCAGGGGTGGACGACAGCCGGGAGAGCCTCGCCGCGCTGGACTGGGCGGGCCGGGAGGCCGTACGCCGTGGGCTGGCCCTGCGCGTGGTGCACGCCTGGCGGTACGCCGAGTCGCTCGCCACCGCCGACCGGGACACCCAGCACGGATGGGTGTCGGAGGGCGTGTCCGAGGCCGTGCGTGCCGTCTCCGAGCGGCATCCGGGGCTCGCGGTGAGCGTCGACGTGGTCGAGGGCGAGCCGGTGCACGCGCTGGCCCGTGCCGCGGCGGAGGCGGAGATGCTGGTGCTGGGCTCGCGCGGGCACGGGCCCGTCCTCGGGTTCCTGCTGGGCTCGGTCGGCCGGCAGGTGATCGCGGAGGCGAGCCGGCCGGTGGTCCTGGTGCGCGCCGGGGACCGGCCGGCGGCCGAGGCCGCCGGGCGGGACGTCGTCGCCGGCCAGCACGGCGACCCGGAGGACAGCGCGGCCGTCCTGCGGTTCGCGTTCGAGACGGCGGCGGTCCGCGGCGCTGCCGTCCGGGCCGTACGGGCGTGGACCCTGCCGCCGGTCTTCGCCTACAGCCCCGGCTCGCTCAAGCTCCTCGACGACGCGGGCGGGCTCGAACCCCTCGAGCGGCAGGCGCTCACCGAGGCGCTCAGGCCCTGGCGGGAGCGGTTCCCGGAGGTGCCCGTGGCCGAGCACGTCGAGATGGGCAGCGCGGGTCAGGTGCTGCTGTCGGCGGCCGGCCGGGCCCAGCTGGTGGTCGTCGGGCGCCGGGCGCACCGTACGGCCGTCGGCGCCCGGATCGGCTCGGTCGCGCACGGGATGCTGCACCACGCCGAGTGCCCGGTCGCCGTGGTCCCGCACGAGTGAGCTACTCGGCCTCGGCCGGCTCCAGGGTGGCCCGCGCCCCGGGCAGGACGTTCTCGATGTAGTCCTTGACGGCCGTGCCGAGGCCTATGTCGTGCTGGGCGCGCTCGGACAGGTACCAGCGGTGTTCCAGGAGTTCGTGGTAGATCTCGGCCGGGTCCATGGCACCGCGCAGCTGAGGCGGTACGGCCCGCACGGTGGGCCGGAACACGTCCCGCACCCACCGGTGGGCCAGGACCTCCGGGCGGGCGGCGAGGGGATCGCCGGGGGCGTGGTCGTCCTGGGTCGCCATCCAGCTCTCCAGGTCGTTCAGCAGCCGCCGCGCCTGGTTCTCCTCGGCGTCCAGGCCGGTCAGCCGCAGCAGCTGGCGCTGGTGATGGCCGGCGTCGACCACCTTCGGCACGAAGGTGACCGTGTCGCCGTTCGAGGAGTGCTCGATCTGCATCTCGGCCACGTCGAAACCGAGTTCGTTCAGACGGCGGATCCGGCGTTCGATGTAGTGGTACTTGCCCGCCGGGTACACCGAGGTGCGGGTCAGCTCCCGCCACAGGCCCTGGTACCGGGTGCAGATCTCGTGCCCGAACTCCACCGGGTCGACGGACGGGTGCAGCGCACCGGACGCCTCCAGGTCCAGCAGCTCGCCGCTGATGTTCACCCGGGCCAGGTCCAGGTCGTACTCCCGCTGCCCGGGGCTCAGCCGCGGGTGCAGGTCGCCGGTCTCGGCGTCGACCAGATAGGCGGCGTAGGCGCCCGCGTCCCGCCGGAAGAGGGTGTTGGACAGCGAGCAGTCGCCCCAGGCGAACCCGGCCAGGTGGAGCCGGACCAGCAGCACGGCGAGGGCGTCCATCAGACGGTGCATGGTCGCCGGGCGCATGGTCGTCTCGAACATCGAGCGGTACGGCATCGAGCCGCGCAGATGCCGGGTGACCAGGACCGGCTCCAGCGGGGCGCCCGAGCCGTCGGTCCGGCCGGTGATCACCGCGAGCGGGTCGACGGCGGGGATGCCGAGCCGGTCGAGGTCGCGCAGCAGCCCGTACTCGCGCAGCGCGGGCCGCTCGGCCAGCTCCTTCACGGCGATCACCTCGTCGCCGGCCTGCGCGTACCGCACGACGTGCCGGGAGATGCCCCTCGGCAGCGGCACGAGGTACTCCCCGGGCCACTCCTCCAGGGGCACGTCCCAGGGCAGGGCGAGCAGGAGCGCGGGATGCTCCGGGTTCGTGGCGCTGATCTGCAAGGCCATGGCACGAACCCTAAGGCCCGGACCGGCTGTTCTAGGAGGCCCGGTCCCGGGCCTGCTCGGCCGCCGCGCGCACCGAGCCACGGTGCACCGGCCCGTGCCCCGGCAGCAGGGTGTCGCCGTCGAGCGCGCCGATCGTCTCGAGGGAGGCCAGGACACCGGCGCGCTCGTGGTGGAAGAAGTCGAGCAGTATCTGCGGGCCCTTGACCCGCGAGGTCGCGTGCCCGGTGGCCAGGGTGTCGCCGGAGATGACGATGCCCGCCTCGGGAAGGTGGTAGACGCAGTGGCCGTCGGTGTGGCCCGGGGTGTGCACGGGCACCGGGCGGCCGGGCAGGTCCAGCGGGCCCTCGCCGGGGAACGGCTCGGGAGCGGTGACGGGGTTGTGCTCGGTGCCGCCCAGGCGGATCACATGGGCCGCCCAGGGCACGACGCCCGGCCGCCAGGCGTTGCGCACCACGTCGCCGATGGAGGCCTGGTGCAGGAACTCCCGGCGCGCGTGCGGCACTTCGGCCGGGTGCAGGTACACCGGGGTGCCGTGCGTCGCGCGCAGGTACTCGGCCGAGCCCAGGTGGTCGTTGTGCGCGTGGGTGATCAGGACGGCGGCGACCGCCTCGGGTGAACTGCCCACTTCCGCCAGGGACGCCAGGACTTGCTCACGGTCTCCCGGATAGCCGGTGTCCACCAGGGTGACGGCGTCCCCGTCCTGCAGGATCACCCAGTTGACGTGGCTGCCGTGCACCAGATAGGTGCCGTCGGCGACTTGGTGTACCTCTGCCCGCATGATCTCCCCGAGCCCTGTGCGGCTGACCGTCGGGGACAGCCAACCAGATGCGGCGGCGCCCCGCACCGTCGGGTCGCGTCAGTGCACGCCGTGCGGACGGAACTGGATGCTGATGCGCGGCCCCGCGGCCCTGGTCGACTTCGGCACGCAGTGTTCCCAGGTCCGCTGGCAGGAGCCGCCCATCACGATCAGGTCGCCGTGCCCGAGCGGCCGCCGCAGCGTCGTGCCGCCTCCGCCCGCCGGGCGCAGCAGCAGGTCCCGGGGCGCGCCGACGGACAGGATCGCGACCATCGTGTCCTCCCGCGCACCCCGCCCGATCCGGTCCCCGTGCCAGGCGACGCTGTCCCGGCCGTCGCGGTAGAAGCACAGCCCGGCGGTGGTGAACGGCTCGCCCAGTTCCCCGGCGTAGTGCCGGGACAGGGCGTCGCGCGCCTCGTCCAGCACCGGATGGGGGAGCGGGTCGTGCGCCGTGTAGAAGGCCAGCAGGCGCGGCACGGCCACCACGCTGTCGTACATCTTGCGGCGCTCCGCCCGCCACGGCACGTCCGCCGCCAGCTTCTCGAACAGGGCGTCGGCGCCGCTCAGCCAGCCCGGCAGCACGTCGATCCAGGCGCCGGCGCCCAGCGCGGTCCGGCGCAGCCCTTCGAGCGGGCCGAGCCGCAGCTCGTCGGTCTGGTCGAACAGGGAGCCCTGGAGGTGCGTGGACATGGGTCCAGCGTACCCCTTAATCGAAAATGTGTTCCCTTGATTCCGCTCTGACTCCGGGCTTTCGATACACCGCTGTATCCGATACATTCCCGTATCGAACGAGAGGTGGCTGCCCATGGAGGAGACGGCCAGGCGCGTCACCCGGCGCCGGGTCCGCACCCGGGCCCGGCTGCTTCAGGCCGCGTTCGAGGTCTTCGCGGCCAAAGGGTTCGGACGGGTCTCCATCGAGGAGGTCTGCGAGGCCGCGGGCTTCAGCCGCGGCGCCTTCTACTCGAACTTCGCCACGCTGGACGAGCTGTTCTTCGCGCTCTACCAGGAGCGCGCCGACCTCATCGCCTCCCAGGTGACCGAGGCGCTCGCCCAGGACGGCCCCGGACTCGACGTGCCGACGGCCGTGGACCGGGTCACCGAGGTGCTCCTGCTCGACGTGGACTGGCTGCTGGTCAAGACCGACTTCCTGGTCCACGCCGCCCGTGACACGGAGACCGCCCGGGCCCTCCTCGACCACCGCACCCGGCTCCGCGAGGCGATCGCCGACCGGCTGTTCCGGGCCCGCGGCCACACCGAGCTGCCCGCCGTGCTCGGTGACGTGGCCGGTGCCGCGCACGCCGTGGTCGCCGCGTACGACGGCGTCACCGTCCAGCTGCTGCTGGACAAGGACGTCGACGCCGCCCGGGTCTGGCTGGGGCAGCTGCTCACCGCCCTGCTCACGGACGGCGGCCGCACCCCGCACCACCCCGGCGCGACCACCCCCGCATGACCCCGCACGCCGCCCCGCACCAGCCCGTACGACCCCCGCATGAGGATCCCCAGGGAAGGACACAGTCACGATGGACGCGGACGTCATCGTCGTCGGAGCGGGCCTCGCCGGCCTGGTCGCGGCGCACGAGCTCACCAGCCGGGGCCGCCGGGTGGCCCTGGTCGACCAGGAGAACGCCGCCAACCTCGGCGGACAGGCGTTCTGGTCCTTCGGCGGGCTCTTCCTCGTGGACTCGCCCGAGCAGCGCCGCCTCGGCATCAAGGACTCCTTCGGCCTCGCCTGGAGCGACTGGCAGGGCAGCGCGCGGTTCGACCGGCTCGACGACGAGGACTCCTGGGCGGTGCGCTGGGCCCGCGCCTACGTCGAGTTCGCGGCCGGCGAGAAGCGGTCCTGGCTCAAGGGGCACGGCATCGAGCTGCTGCCGACCGTGGGCTGGGCCGAGCGCGGCGACCTCAGGGCGGGCGGGCACGGCAACTCGGTACCCCGCTTCCACATCGCCTGGGGCACCGGCACCGGCGTGGTCGAGCCCTTCGTCCGCCACGCCCGCCAGGCCGCCCGGGACGGACTGCTGACCTTCCACCACCGCCACCAGGTGGACGAGCTGGTCATCGAGGACGGCACGGCACGCGGGGTACGCGGCACCGTCCTCGCCGAGGACCACTCGCCGCGCGGTGTCGCCTCCAGCCGCGACCGGGTCGGCGACTTCGAACTCACCGCCCAGGCGGTCGTCGTCACCTCCGGCGGCATCGGCGCCGACCACGACATCGTCCGCCGCTACTGGCCCGCACGGCTCGGCACCCCGCCGGCCGAGATGGTCACCGGCGTCCCCGCCTACGTCGACGGCCGGATGCTCGACATCAGCGCCGAGGCCGGCGTCCGGCTGGTCAACCGCGACCGCATGTGGCACTACACCGAGGGCCTGCAGAACTGGGACCCGATCTGGCCCGGCCACGGCATCCGCATCCTGCCCGGCCCGTCCTCCATCTGGCTGGACGCCCTCGGCCGCCGCCTGCCCGACCCCTGCCTGCCGGGCTACGACACCCTCAGCACCCTCGAGTACCTGCGCACCACCGAGGACATCGCCGGGTACGACCACTCCTGGTTCATCCTCACCCGGAAGATCATCGAGAAGGAGTTCGCGCTCTCCGGCTCCGAGCAGAACCCCGACATCACCGCCAAGGACCGCAGGGCCGTACTGCGCGACCGGCTGCTCGGCAAGGGCGCGCCCGCACCGGTCAAGGCCTTCCTCGACAAGGGCGCGGACTTCGTGACCGCGGGCAACCTGGAACAGCTGGTCGGCAAGATGAACGCGCTGACCGGCAAACCGCTGCTGGACGCGGCCGAGGTGCGCCGCCAGATCGAGGCCCGCGACCTGCAGATGGCCAACCCCTACAGCAAGGACTCCCAGGTCCAGGGCATCCACAACGCCCGCCGCTACATCGGGGACCGCCTCGGCCGGGTCGCCTCCCCGCACCGCATCCTCGACCCCGCCGCGGGCCCCCTCATCGGCGTCCGGCTGCACGTTCTCACCCGCAAGACCCTCGGCGGCATCCAGACCGACCTCGACTCCCGCGCCCTCGCCGCCGACGGCACGCCGATCGACGGGCTGTACGCGGCGGGCGAGGTGGCCGGCTTCGGCGGCGGCGGTGTGCACGGCTACAACGCGCTGGAGGGCACCTTCCTCGGCGGCTGCCTGTTCTCCGGGCGGGCCGCGGGCCGGCACGCGGCCCGGCACACGGGCTGACCTCAGCCCCTCAGCAGCTCCAGCAGGACCTGCGCGTGGCTCCGCTCCGGCGTCTTCGACGCGGTCAGCAGGGTCACGCGCTTCCCGCGGGCCGCCGTACGCAGGCCGTCGAGGAGGCCGGCGGCCTCCGGAGCGTCGAGCTCCGCCTCGTAGCGGCTCCTGAACTCCTCGTAGGAGCCGCCCCCGTGATACCACGTGCGCAGCTCGGTGGACGGCGTGAGCCCCTTGGGCCACTCGTCCACGCGGGCCACGTCCTTGGCGAGGCCGCGCGGCCACAGCCTGTCGACCAGCACGCGCAGGCCGTCGTCGGGCTCGGGCGGGTCGTAGATCCGGCGCACGCGCACGCTCACGGTCCTCACTCCTCCCGGGACGGCGGACGGTGCCGCGAGCCTAACCCGGCGACGACCGGTGCGCCGGGGGGATACTTGGCCAGAATGGGAGGGAGACGGGACCACCGGCGCCCCTAGTCTGTCGGCCAGCCGATCACCAGCCACCTCCCGAGGAGTGCCCGTGACGCCACTTGGCAGACAGCCCGCCCGGCGCCGAACCGCCGTGCTGCGCCGCGGGGCGGCCCTCGCCACCGTCCCCGCCGTCCTCGCGGCGCTCCTCGGCGCCACCGGACCGACGACGGCGGGCCCGGCCGGCGGATCCGGCGCGGGCGACCCCTACTTCCCGCTCAGCGGCAACGGCGGCTACCACGTCCGGCACTACGGCCTGACGCTCCGTTACGACACCTCCAGCCGGCACCTCGACGGCCGCGCCGTCCTCTCCGCCCGGGCCACCCAGAACCTGGGCCGCTTCGACCTCGACCTGGACGGCCTGAGGGTCACCGGGGTCACCGTCGACGGCACGCCCGCCGCCTTCCGGCGCGTCGGCCAGGAACTCGTCGTCACCCCGCGCCGCACCCTGCGCGCGGGCCGGGACTTCCGGGTCACCGTCGCCTATGACGGCACCCCGAAGCCGGTCACCGACCCCGACGGCAGCACGGACGGCTGGATCCCCACCGACGACGGCGCCTTCGTCGCCGGCGAGCCACAGGGCGCGATGACCTGGTTCCCGGCCAACAGCCACCCCAAGGACAAGTCGTCGTACGACATCACCGTCACCGTCCCCCAGGGGCGGACGGCCGTCGCGGGCGGCGTGCTGCTCGGACAGCGCACCGAGCACGGCCGTACGACCTTCCGCTGGCGCGAGACCGAGCCGACGGCCGCCTACCTGGCCACCGTCACCATCGGAACGTTCAAGGTCGAGCAGTACACCACCCCCGACGGCATCCACGTCTACAACGCCGTCGACCCGCGTGAGGCGAGCGCGGCCGCACCGGTGCTGAAGAAGCTGCCGTCCGTGGTCGCCTGGGAGAGCAAACTGTTCGGGCCGTACCCGTTCCGCTCCGCCGGGTCGATCGTCGACCACGCCCCGGGCGTCGGCTACGCCCTGGAGACCCAGACCCGGCCGCTCTACGACTCCGCGCCCGACCTCAGCACCCTGGTCCACGAGAGCGCCCACCAGTGGTTCGGCGACTCCGTCTCCCTGACCGCCTGGAAGGACATCTGGCTCAACGAGGGCTTCGCCACCTACGCCGAGTGGCTGTACGCCGAGCAGCACGGCGGCGACAGCGCCCAGAAGACCTTCGACGCCCTCTACGCCCGCCCGGCGAGCGACCACCTGTGGGCCTTCCCGCCCGGCGACCCGGGCAGCGGGAAGAACATCTTCGACGCGCCCGTCTACGCCCGCGGCGCCATGACCCTGCACGAACTGCGCAAGGCCGTCGGCGACCGGGACTTCTTCAGGATCCTGCGCGCCTGGACGGCCGGGCACCGCGGCGGCCACGGGACGACGGCACAGTTCACGGCGCTGGCCGAGCGGATCTCGGGGAAGCGGCTGGACGGGCTGTTCCACACCTGGCTGTTCACGAAAGGCAAACCGAACAGCGCCTGAATCCTGACCGGTTCCCAACAAGTGTCGGCCAGGGTCGGCACCATGATCCATCGCAGAACCGCCGTCGCCGCCCTCGTCTCCCCGCTGCTGCTCACCGGCTGCGGCGGCGGAGCCGAGGCGACCGAGCGCCGGACACCCCCCACCCGCCCGGCACCCACCGCCACCCCCGCGATACAGGCGGAGCAGGCCTCCCGGGGCATACCCGGCCTCGGCCCCGTCATGTCGGCGGCGCTGCCCGAGTGCTGCGAGCAGGCCGTGGTCGTCACCGGGCGCGGGAAGGACTCCCCGCTCTGCACGGTCGTCCTGCACCAGCGCACCGTCCCCGGCTGGCAGTCCGGCCCCGCCTGGCCCGGCAGCAATGCCCTGCGCGGCTGGAGCGCCCACCACGTGCTCGGCGACCTGCGCTCCCCGCTCGGCCTGTACACCCTCTCCGATGCCGGCGGCCTGCTCCCGGACCCCGGCAGCAGGCTGCCGTACCACCGCTCCGGCGGCTTCCACTCGCCGGGCACCGGCTTCGAGGGCGAACCGCTCGAGGGTTGTTTCGACTACGTCATCGCCATCGACTACAACCGCGAGCCCGGCACCTCCCCGCTGGACTGGACCCGGCTGCTCGGCCCGAAGCGCGGCGGCGGAGTATGGCTGCACGTCGGCCACGGCGGCCCCACGCACGGCTGTGTCAGCGTCGCCAAGGCCCACATGAGGGAACTGCTGCACACCCTCGACCCGCACCGGCATCCGGTCGTGGTCATGGGGTACGCCGACTTCCTCGCCGCCTGAGCCGCCTAGGATCCGAACCCGTGTGCGCACATGTACTGGTCGCCGAGGACGACGAGAAGCAGGCCGAACTGATCCGCCGCTCCCTGCTGGCCGAGGGACACACCGCCACGGTGGTGCACGACGGCGCCGCCGCGCTGGAGGCCGCGCGCGGCCTCAGGCCCGACCTCGTCGTGCTGGACCTGATGCTCCCGGTCGTCGACGGCTTCGGCGTGTGCCGGGCCCTGCGCGGCGGCGGGGACCCGGACATCCCGGTGGTCATGCTCACCGCCCGCTCCGCCGAGGACGATGTGCTGCTCGGCCTCGAACTCGGCGCCGACGACTACATGACCAAGCCGTACAGTCCGCGCGAGTTGATGGCCCGCATCCGTACGGTGCTCAGGCGCAGCGGGCGCGGTCTCGGCACCCGGGAGGACGACCCCGTGGTACGGGCCGCCGGGATCGGCGTCGACCCCGTACGGCACGAGGTGCGCTGCGACGGCGCGGTCGTGGAATGCACGCCCGCCGAGTTCCAGATCCTGCTGGCCATGGCCGCGGAGCCGGAACGGGTGTTCACCCGGCGGCAGTTGCTGCAGTGCACCCGCGGCTTCGACCGGGCCTCCACCGAGCGGGCCGTCGACGTCCACATCATGAACCTGCGCCGCAAGATCGAGACCGACCCGCGCCGCCCCGTACGCCTGTTGACCGTGTTCGGCGTCGGCTACAAGCTGAGCGGCGCCCGCCCGTGAGGCGCCGACTGCTGCGGGTCCGGCCGGACACGCCCGAGCCGCGCGGGCGGGGCGGCGCCGGCGGGCAGGCGCCCGTCGGGCGGCGGATCCCGCTGCGCAAGCGGCTCCTCGTCCGGCTGCTGTCCGTCTCCGCCCTGATCGCCGTCTGCTCGGTGGCCGCCACCGCCTGGCTCGCGGTGACCACCACCACCAGCGCCCTGAAGGAGGAGCAGGGCCAGGACCTCGCGGCCGACAACAGCATCCTGGCCCGGCTCAGCGGGTACGCCGCCACCCACTCCGACTGGACGGAGGTCCGGCGCACCGTCCGGCAGCTGGCCGCCGAGACCGGACGCCGGATCGCGCTCACCACCGCCGACCGCACCCTGGTCGCCGACTCCGCGCCCCGCGGCACCCCGCTGCCGCCCCGGCCCGCCGCCACCGTCGACCCGCTGCGCACCGACACCTACAGCGAGACCGGCGCCCAGCTCAGCGGCATCGATCCGCGCGTGGTCGGCCCGTACCTGCTCCCCGCGCAGGAACGCGCGAAGCTGGACGCACTGGCGGCCAGACGCAAACAGTGCTACGAGCGCTACGGCCTCCAGGCCGGCATCGCCCGCACGCCGAGCGGGCGGCCCGTCGTCACCGTCCCGGAGGGCACCGACCCGGCCGGCTACGGCGCGGCGGTCTGCGAGGACGGGCTGCTCAACACGCCCACGCCGACCGAGCACAAGGCCCTGGCCGACCTCACGGACCTCGCCCGGCCCTGCCTGAAACAGGCCGGCCTGGACCTCGGCGGGCAGCTCTTCCTCACCTTCGACCCCAGCGGCAAGGACCCCTTCGCCGGCGGCTACCTCGCCGCCAAGTACGCCAGTGCGGGCAAGACGGCGACGGCGCGGGCCGCCCAGCACTGCATCCTGACCGCCCGGCGTACCCAACTGGAGCCCTACGTCGCCCCGGTGGCCGACCTGTTCCTGGGCATCGGCGACCAGACCCCCTCCCGCTTCGACATGTCCCCGGCCAACAAGGCCAAGGTGATCGGCGCGGCCGGGCTGGTCCTCGCCGTCACCGTCGCCGTGACCGCCCTCGTCGCCACCCGGCTGGTACGGCCGCTGCGCGCGCTGACCGAGGCCGCCCAGCAGCCGCCCGAACTGCACGTACGCGTCCCGGTGACCACCCGGGACGAGACCGGCATCCTCGCCGAGGCCTTCAACGACCTGACCGAGCGCCGCGCTCGTCTCGAGGCCCAGCGCAAGGCGATGGTCAGCGACATCGCGCACGAGCTGCGCAGCCCGCTCACCAACATCCGCGGCTGGCTGGAGGTCGTCCGCGACGGAGTCGTCGAGCCCGACCCGCCCCTGCTGGACTCGCTGCACGAGGAGGCGCTCGTCCTCCAGCGGATCATCGACGACCTGCAGGACCTCGCGGCCGCCGACGCCGGCACCCTGCGGCTGCACCGCGAGCCGCTGCGGGCCGGCGATCTGCTGGACCAGGTCGCCGCCGCGCACCGGGTCGCAGCCAGAGCCGCCGGGGTCGCCCTGCGCACCGAGGCCGACGCCGGCGCCTGGCTCGACGCCGACCCGGTGCGGATGCGGCAGGCCCTGGGGAACCTGGTCTCCAACGCGCTGCGGCACACCCCGGCCGACGGCACGGTCACACTCGCCGCCCGCCGCGACGGCGCTCACGTCGTGCTGACCGTCACCGACACCGGCACGGGCATCGCGGCCGAGGACCTGCCGCACGTCTTCGACCGGTTCTGGCGCGCGGAGAAGTCCCGCAGCCGTCGCACCGGCGGCAGCGGCCTGGGCCTGCCGATCGTGCGCCACCTGCTCGCCGCCCACGAAGGCACGGCCGAGGCCGCGAGCGAGCCCGGCGCGGGCGCGGTCTTCACCCTGTGGCTGCCCGCCCGGCAGCCGCCGCGCGAGGAACCCTGAAAGGGCGGGGATTCCTGGCTCCCGCCGGGGGGTAATCCGGTCGCGCGGCGCCGTCGAGGGAGGTCTTGCCATGAGCGCACCGGAGGACCTGCCGGTCGTGTCCACGCTCGCCGAGGTGGCCCGCCTGGTGGACCGGCGGCAGGGCCTGTACGTCCGCTGGTCGCAGGGCCCCGGCGCCGACCTCGCCGAGGTCTCCAGCACCGACGACCTCACCGGCGTACCCATGCCCGGGCTGTCCGCCAGTCCGCTGGAGATCGAAAGCTGGTGGGCGGACCGGTCGGTGGAGCTGTGGGTGGCCCGCCGTCTGTACGACTACGCGCATCTGCCGCACGACAAGGGGCCCGGCGTGCGTCCCTGGGTGCTGCGCGGCCGGGAGGCCGGCCGGGGCCCCGACAACGAGCCGCTCGTGACCGATGCCGAACCGCTGTGCTGGATCGCGGACGAGGTGATCGAGGCGGCGAAGAAGGAGGTGGCCCGGCAGGAGCGGGAGTGGGGGACGCTGCGCCGCGGGGGCCGCTGAGGCCCGGACCGTGGGCGCCGGGGTCAGCCGGAGCGCGGCCGGGTGCGGGTGCGGCGGCTCAGTGCCCGGCGCTCCAGCTCGGTCGTCCCGCCCCAGATGCCGATGCCCTGGCCCGTCCCCAGCGCCCAGTCCAGGCACTCCTCCCGGACGGCACACCGGCCGCAGACCGCCTTGGCCCGCTGGGTCTGCACCTGCGCCGGACCGGTGGTGCCGATGGGGAAGAACAGGTCGGGGTCCTCGTGACGGCACGCGGCGTGGTCGCGCCAGTTGTCCATGGAAGTCTCCCGGATCCGATCGAAGTCGTCCGTGCCTGTCGAATGCGTACTGCGGGTTCGGGTGACCGGTCGGGGCGGTGTGAAACGGCGTGTGCGACAGGGGTTCGAGCGACGACCGCGATCCGGCCACGGGCGGGCGCGGGGCCACGGACGGGCCGCACGCGCTCAACAGGCCGGGGAACGGGGCGGACAGGCCGGCGGGCCGAGGGCACCCGTACCCGACCGGGCACCGGGGGCGCGGAGTTGGGGGCGAGAACCGGCTGGGTCCGCCGTCCGCCGCGCCACCGCCCGACCACCCTACTCCGCAGGGCCCTTCCCTGGGTGCGAAACGGACAAAGCGTGACCTGGGCGTCAGCGGCGCAGTGACTCGGTCGCCGTCACCGTCACCGCCTCGGCCAGTGCGGCCAGCGCGGGGGAGTCCAGCCTCCACTGCTGCCAGTACAGCGTGACGTCCATCCACTCCTCGGGCGCGAGCAGTACCAGCCTGCCCTCCGCCAGCAGCGGACGCGCCTGGACCTCCGGCACCATGCCCCAGCCGAGCCCGGCGGCGACCGCGTCCAGGAAGCCCTCCGAGGTGGGCACGAGGTGCCTGAGCGGGCCGGCGGAGCCCCGGCCCAGCCGGCGTACGAAGGCGTCCTGGAAGTCGTCCTTGCGGTCGAAGACCACCACGGGGGCCTCGGGCAGCGCCTCCGGCAGCGGCCGCCCGCCCAGGTGGTTCGCGGTGAACTCCGGTGCGGCGACCGGCAGATACCGCATCCGGCCGAGCGGCCGGACGGTGCAGCCCGGCACCGGATCGGCGGCCGTGGTCACCGCCGCCATCACCAGACCCTCGCGCAGCAGGGCCGCCGTGTGGTCCTCGTCCTCCCGGTGCAGTTCGAAGCAGAGGCCCGCCACCCGGGTCAGCGCCGGCAGGAACCAGGTCGCCAGCGAGTCCGCGTTCACCGCCACCGAGACCCGGGTCGGCTCCCCGGCACCGCTCAGGCCGAGTTCACCCCACGCGTCGCGTTCCAGCCGGGCGAGCTGCCGGGCGTAGCGCACCAGCACCGCGCCGGACTCCGTGGGCCGCACCGGCTTGGTGCGCTGCAGCAGCACCCGGCCGGTGCGCTGTTCGAGTGCCTTGACCCGCTGGCTGACCGCCGACGGGGTCACGTGCAGGGCGGCCGCGGCGGCGTCGAAGGTGCCCTCGTCCACCACGGCGAGCAGGGTCCGCACCTGCTCCAGCGGAAGGTCCGTCATCACGAGCGCTAAGGATACGTAAGAAAGTTTAGCTGTACTTGCGGATGCCGGCTTCCTAGGTTCGATGCATGAACCACGCCCTGACCGCCGCGGCCGCCGGATTCGGCACCGGCCTCTCCCTGATCGTCGCCATCGGCGCCCAGAACGCCTTCGTCCTGCGGCAGGGGGTGCGCCGGGACGCGGTCCTCGCCGTGGTGGGGATCTGCGCCCTGTCCGACGCGGTGCTCATCGCGCTCGGCGTCGGCGGGGTGGGGGCGGTCGTGGTGGCGTGGCCGGGCGCGGTCCGGGCGGTCGGGATCGTCGGTGGCCTCTTCCTGCTCTGC
Source organism: Streptomyces sp. NPDC001153 (assembly GCF_053598315.1). Taxonomy (NCBI): domain Bacteria; kingdom Bacillati; phylum Actinomycetota; class Actinomycetes; order Kitasatosporales; family Streptomycetaceae; genus Streptomyces; species Streptomyces sp. NPDC001153. Next base: position 18,951 of record NZ_JBSFJZ010000001.1, on the reverse strand, counting down.
TACGGCGTCCTCGCCGCCCGCCGGGTGCTCAGGCCGGGCCCGGCCGGGCTGAGCACCGAGGGCGAGTCCGCGGGCTCCCGGCGCCGGGCGGTGCTCACCTGTCTGGCGATGACCTGGCTGAACCCGCACGTCTACCTGGACACCGTGTTCCTGCTCGGCTCCCTGGCCGCCGACCGGGGCGCGCTGCGCTGGACCTTCGGGCTCGGGGGCGCGCTCGCCAGCCTGTGCTGGTTCGCCGCACTCGGCTTCGGGGCCCGGCTGCTCGGCCGCTTCCTGGCCCGGCCGGCGGCGTGGCGGGTGCTGGACGGCCTGGTCGCCGTCACCATGCTGGCGCTGGGAGCCATGCTCATGGCCGGGTCCTGAGCCGGTCCTGGCAAAAACCCGTTCGGTTGCACAGGGTCCCGCTGAGATAGTCAGGCTCTCGAAGCGAAAAGATGTAGCGAGCAACCTCTATCGGCAACAGGACACCCGTGGACACGAGCGAGAGCAGTACCACCGAACCCGGCGCCGCGACGGACGCGGCGGCTCCGCCCCGGCGCGGCTGGCGCCGCTGGGCGATGGACACCCGTCCGCTGAGCATCCCGGCCTACCGGCGGCTGTGGACGTCGACCATCGTCACCGCCGTCGGCAGCCAGCTCACCGCCGTGGCCGTGCCCAAGCAGGTGTACGACGTCACGCACTCCTCGGCGTGGGTCGGCTACGCGAGCCTGGCCGGCCTCGTGCCGATGGTGGCGTTCGCGCTGTGGGGCGGCGCGGTCGCCGACACCGTGGACCGCCGCAGGCTGCTGCTGGTCACCAACACCGGTATCGCGGTCACCTCGCTGCTGTTCTGGGCGCAGGCCGTCACGGGGATGGGCTCCGTCGCCGTCCTCATGGTGCTCCTCGCGTGCCAGCAGGCGTTCTTCGGCCTCAACTCCCCGGCTCGCAACGCCTCCATCGCCCGGCTGGTCCCGGCCGAGCAGCTGCCCGCCGCCAACGCGCTCGGCTCCACGGTGATGCAGACCGGCATGGTCGCCGGCCCGCTGCTCGCCGGTGTGCTGATCCCGGTCATCGGGCTGCCCGAGCTGTACCTCATCGACGCCGTGGCGCTGTGCGTGACCGTGTGGGCCGTCTTCCGGCTGCCCGCGCTGCCGCCGCTCGGTGAGGCCGGCGCCCGCCGGGCCGGGGTGCGCGAGATCGCCGCCGGGTTCCGGTACATCTCGCGCCACAAGGTGCTGCTGCTGTCCTTCCTCGCCGACATCGTCGCCATGGTCCTCGGCATGCCCCGCGCCCTGTTCCCGCAGCTCGCGGCGCAGACGTACCACTCCTACGGCGAGGGGCTCGCGCTCGGCGTGCTGTTCGCCGGCATCCCGGTCGGCGCGGTGCTCGGCGGCCTGTTCTCCGGGGTGTTCTCGCGGGCCCGCCGGCACGGCCGGATGGTCATCGGGGCGGTCGTCGGCTGGGGCGTGGCCATCGCCGGGTTCGGGCTGAGCGGCAACCTCTGGGTGGCCCTCGCCTTCCTCGCCGCGGCCGGTGTCGCCGACATGGTCTCGATGGTGTTCCGCGGCGCGATCCTGCTGTCGGCCGCGACCGACGAGATGCGCGGCCGGATGCAGGGCGTGTTCACGGTGGTCGTCGCGGGCGGTCCGCGCCTGGCCGACGTCCTGCACGGCACGGCCGGCGCGGCCTTCGGCCCGCGCGCCGCCGTGGCGGGCGGCGGCGCCCTGGTCGTCGTGGTGATGCTGGCCCTGTCCGCCGCCGTACCGGCGCTGCGCCGCTACCGGATCTGAGCTACAGCAGACCGCCGCGCCGCTTGGTCGTGTACTGGTCCATCAGCTTGCCCCGGGTCGTCTCCAGGCGGTGGGCGAGGATCTCGGCCACCGTCCGGACCAGCGAGAGGCCGAGCAGCGGGTCCTCCACGCACAGGGCGAGCACCGAGGGGCCGTCGAACTCGTAGGCGCGTACGTCGGTGAAGGCGACCGCGCCGAAGTCCCACTGGTACGGCGGGAACAGCCAGGACCAGCCGAGCATGTCGCCCGCGCCGAGCGTGGCCACGGTGATCCGCTGCCGGGAGGTGACCTGCTGGTCCAGGTGGACCGCGCCGGAACGGATCACCCAGAACCGGTCGGCGGTGCCGCCCGCCTCGAAGATGCGGGTGTCCTCCGGGAACGAGACCTCCTTGGCCAGTTCCATCAGGCGTTCGCGCTGCGCCTGGGGCAGGGCGGTCAGCAGTTTTATCGCTTTGGTCATGGCGCGGCGCTCCTCGCCGAGGCGGTCCGGGGTGCTTTCCCTAAGCCCATTTCAGCCGCTGCCGCCCCGGTGGGCACCTCGAAGGACGCGGATTTCCCCGGCGGCGGCCCGGTGCGCCGCCCGGGTGCAGGCAGCAAGAAGCCCTGGCTGGACGGGGGAGACCAGCCAGGGCCGTATGCGGTGACGCGACAGAGGGAGGAAGGACGGTTCCGGTCACCTCCGGCATCACGTATGTATGAACGATAAACCATCTGGTGCCTGTTCTACCAATCGGTAGCGGGTCACGTGACCTGTTTCACGCCTCCGGCCGTGCTCGGCGGCCCACCCGGGCAGACGATCTCCCCCAGTACCCGCGTCACCGCCTCGAACGCCCACGCCCGGGCAGTGGCCTCCCGCGCCCCCTCCGGGTCCGTCGCCGTGAGGCTCTGTGCGCGCTCGCGCCATGCCTGTTCCTCCTCGGCCGCGTGCTCCCGGCCGCGCTGGATGCGCCGCAGCAATTCGTCCGCGTCCACGACATCGGTCATACCCGTCTGGTACCCGCGAGAGCGTGGTGATGACACGGCCACCGACGGTGTTTGACGGCTTTGAAAGGGGTGAGGCGAAAGGAGTACGTCGGGCCATCCGGGCATCGCTCAGGGAGGCAGGATGCGCGACAAGTACCGCACCAGCTGTTCCACGACGCTGCGGGAAGCACGCCGCCGGCTGCCGTGCCGGCCGGCCGACGCCCGCAGAACCGTGGAGCGGGCGGTGGCCGAGCGGTGCCGGGCCGTCTCCTGCGGTGCGGCGGCCATGGCGGACGTCCTGCTCGTCACCTCGGAGCTCACCACCAACGCCATCCTGCACGGCGGCGGCATCACCGGCTTCGACGTCGCAGTCGACTCCGGCGCCGTACGGGTGTCCGTGAGCGACCGCAGCGACGAACTGCCGGTGGCCGCCCCGCCCGTCGACGAGCGCGGCACCCGGCCCGGCGGCCGGGGCTGGCCCATCGTCTGCCGTCTGTCACGGGACGTCCGGGTCGCGCAGCTGCCCTGCGGGGGCAAGCGCATCACGGCCGTCGTACCGCTGCGCTGAAGCCGTGCGGGAAGTTCAGCGCCCGTGGTGTTTGCTCCCCGGAGCGAGGGGCAGGCGGAAACTCGTGCTTCGGACCGGAGGCGCGCGCCCAGCGGGAACCGTACGACTGCCCGCGTCCCCCTCCCGGCGGACCGGGCGACCGACCCGCGGCGAACCCTGACACCACCGTTCGGGCCCGGCCCCGAACCTCGTTCCGGCCGTGTGCCCTGAATCCACGTTCAGGAGCGATTCCGCATGCTGACCGACATGTCGACAAGCCGTCCCGGCACGCCCACCACGGACTCCGCCGCCGCTGCCCCGCGGCGGCCCCATGACGACGCCCCCGACACCGCGGAACTGTTCGCCCGGCTGGCGGACCTGGACGACGGCCCCGAGCGGGACGCCGTACGCGACGAACTCGTCGCCGCCTGGCTGCCCATGGCCCACCGGATCGCCGGCCGCTTCCGCGACCGGGGCGAGACCGTCGAGGACCTGCGGCAGGTGGCCGCGCTCGGGCTGGTCAAGGCCGTCGACCGGTTCGACCCGTCCCGCGGGGCCTTCGAGAGTTACGCCGTGCCGACCATCACCGGCGAGATCAAGCGGCACTTCCGGGACCGGATGTGGGCCCTGAGGGTGCCGCGCCGGGTGCAGGAACTGCGCAACCGGGTGCGCGTGGCCCGTCGCGAGCTCACCCAGCACCCCGGCAGCCCCGAACCCACCGTCACCGCCATCGCCACCCACACGGGCCTCAGTGAGGACGAGGTCGGTGCGGGCATGGAGGCGCTGGAGAGCTTCAGCACCCTGTCCCTGGACGCCGAACTGTCCGCCGGGGACGACGGCTACAACCTCGCCGACACCCTCGGGGCGGCGGACACCTCGTACGACGTCGTGGTCGACCGCGAGGCCGCCAAGGAGGGGCTGCGCCGGCTGCCCGAGCGGGAACGGGCCATCCTCTACATGCGGTTCTTCGAGGACATGACACAGAGCCGCATCGCCGACCGGCTGGGCATCTCCCAGATGCACGTCTCCCGGCTGATCAGCCGCAGCTGCGCCCGCGTCCGCGACGAGGCCATGGGCCGGCGCGCGTGGGCGGACCCCGCGTGAGGGCGTGGCCGACGGACCGTCACTTCTTCGGACGGTCCGCCCGCGTGGTGACGCCCAGCGGCCGGGCCAGCCCCGAGACGGCCTCGTCCAGCCGCTGCAGATGGCGCAGCACCCGGTCGGTGACCCGGCCGTAGCGCGGGGTGCGCAGCGTTCCCGGCTCCAGCATCGAGGCGATGCTGGAGCCGGTCTCGATCTCCGCCGTGGCACGCGGGTCGGCGACATGCGCGGCGATCGCCTCGATGTTGTGCACGATCCGCCGGCACGCCCCGCGCAGCCGGGGATCCGCCGCGATCGAGGGGTGCGTCGGCAGCAACTCGGCCGTCGCCGCGAGCGAGCGCCCGTGGTAGGCGCAGGTCTCCAGCAGCGCCACCACGTACCGGGCGGTGTTCCGGCGCGCGCGCAGCGGGGTGATCGGATGGGTCAGCGGCTGGGTGGCCGCACGCAGGTCGGCCAGCGCCTGGTCGAGATCGCGCGCCTGCTCCACCAGACCGGCGCCCGCCCCGCCGCTCAACTGGTCCACGGCGGCCCGTGTGACCTCGGCGAGCCGGTCCAGGACCGCGCCGAGGAGGTCGTTCGTACGGCGGTCGGTGCGCACGGGCAGCACCACCGCCGCCGCGATCACCCCGCAGGCCGCGCCGAGCGCCGTCTCCTCCACCCGCAGCACCAGCACCGCCATGCTGTAGGTGTTCAGCAGCGTGTACAGCAGACCCAGCATCGCCGTCACGAAGAACGACATCAGCGTGTACGACAGCGGGGCGGTGTAGAACATCGCGAAGATGAACACCAGCACCAGGCCGAACGCCGTCCACGTGTGGGGCCCGACCAGAGCGGCGAGCCCGATGCCGGCCACCACGCCGAGCACCGTGCCCAGCAGCCGCCGGTAGCCCTTCACCAGGATCTCGCCGGTCGAGGCGGTGTTGATGAACACGATCCAGCAGGTCAGCACCGCCCAGTACCAGCGCTGGCTGGACAGCAGCTCGCCGCCCGCGATGGCCAGCGCGGAGCCGACGGCCACCTGGACCGCGGCCCGGGTCGTGGGCCGCTGCAGACCGCTCGGCCCCGGCTCCTCCGCCTCGGCCTCCTCGCCCGCCTCGATCGCGGCGTCCTCCGCGTCCAGCTCCTCGCGCGAGCGGCTCGTCGCCGGGGTGTCGTCGGACTCGTCCTGCGGCCCCTCCAGCGCGACCCGCAGACCCAGCGAGGCCCGGGCGGCCTCACCGAGCCCACGGAAGACGTCCTGCACGGCCGGCGAGGCCTTGGGCAGGTTCTCCTCCTCGCGGTAGCCGAGCAGCCGGTTGCGCACCTGGGCGAGCGCGGTGCCCCGGGCCTCGCCGGCCGGCCGCAGCATCAGCAGCCGCAGCGCCTGCAGATCCCGGCGCAGCGCCGCCGACGCCTCGTCCCGCACCGGAAGCTCACCGCTCGAGGGCAGCGGGGCGCCCGGCAGATGCAGGGTGAGGGTGTCGGTCCGCTCGGCGCTGCGCGCGGTGAGCAGCAGCAGGCCGAGCCGCTCGGAGGCGATCTCGGCGTCGGCGATGCGGCGCTGCAGCAGCCGGGCCACCGCCGCGTCGGAGGTGCCGTCCTCCAGCCGCCCCTGGATCAGCAGCGCCGTCTCGTGCAGGCGCGCGGTGGCGGTGCGTAGATCGTCCAGGACCTTGTCCACGTCGTCCGGCCCGGCGTCCAGCAACTCCGTCTGTACGGCGATCAGCTGCGCGAGCCGGGCGCGGAACGCCCGCCGCAGCCGGTCCAGGGTGCCCGCCGGGGTCTGCGGCAGCAGCACGAAGCGCGCGACGGCGCTGCATGCGAAGGCCACGCAGATGACCCCGCACAGCGCGGGCAGCGCCGAGGTGGTCGCGTGCACGAACAGGGAGAGGAAGTAGATCTGGAAGCCGATCAGGCCGAGCGCCGTGCCGCGGTCGCCGAACCGGCGGCCGTAGACCGCGCAGAAGATGAGGGCGACGAAGAACAGGTCCCCGGCGACGACCCGTTGGTTCAGCAGCGCGCCCAGCGACACCGACGCCAGGGCCACCGGCAGGCCGAGCGCGAGGGTCACGGCCTGCGCCGCGCGCTGTTTCTCCTGCACGGCGAAGGTCGACACCATCGCCGCCATGGCGCCGGCGACCAGCTGGGGCACCGGCACCCGCAGGGCGGCCAGGACGGCGAGGGTGAGCGCGATCGCGGTGACCGTGCGCGCTCCCGCGGTGAGCCGGAGCAGCCCGGGATCGGACGCCGCGAGCCGGTCCCACATCCGTACCCGCCCAGGTCGTCCCGCTGTGCTCACGCCGCCGTGCTCTCTCCCGTGCCGGAAACCGATCTCCGACCCAGCATCGCACGACGGTCCGGACCGGTTGCCCCACGGGCACGGTCAGCACCGAGGAACGGATCAGCTCCCGCCGCTCTGTGTCACGGGCTGTCCGCCGTCCCGCCCTCCACCCGCGCCCGCACCTGTTCCGGCGTCAGATACGCGTCGGTGAACTCGAAGTCCTTCAGCCGGGCCGGCTTGCGGGCCTGGAAGCCGGTGCGCACGAAATCGTCGCCGGCGACCGCGTTCACCAGCCAGTTGGTCATCACCCGGGTCTTGGCGACGTTGGTGCGCAGAGCCGACCAGTGGTAACCGCGGGCCACCGCCTGGGCCGGCACTCCGCGCAGCTCGACGCCGAGCGGCTTGGACACAGCGTCCCTGCCGCCGAGGTCGACGACGAGGCCGAGGTCGCGGTGCACGTACGGCTGCAGCGGCGCACCCCGCAACGTCGCGATGACGTTGTCCGCGACCCGCTTGCCCTGCCGCATGGCGTGCTGCGCGGTCGGCGGGCACACCGCGCCGTCGCCCTTGGCCAGGTCCGGCACCGCGGCCGAGTCGCCGAGCGCGAACACCCCGTCGTGGCCCGGCAGAGACATCTCGGGAGTGACCGCCAGCCGGCCCCGCACGGTCTCCGCGCCGAGCGTGCCGATCAGCGGGCTCGCGACCACGCCGGCGGTCCAGATCAGCGTGTGCGTCGGCACCACCCGGCCGTCGGTGAAGGTGACCTCCTCGGCGCCGGCCTTGTCGATCGACACGCCGAGCGACACCTCGATGCCCCGCCGCCCCAGGATCTCCTGCGCGCTGCGGCCGAGCTTGTCACCCAGCTCCGGCATCAACTTGGGCGCGATGTCGATCAGATGCCACTTGATCAGGCCGGGGTCCAGACGCGGGTAGCGCTGTACGGCGGCGTGCGTCAGCCGCTGCAGACAGGCGGCGGTCTCGGTGCCGGCGTATCCGCCGCCGACCACCACGAACTGCAGCCGGGCGGCCCGCTCCGCCGGGTCGTCGCTGGCGTCCGCGAGGTCGAGCTGCGAGATGACGTGGTCGCGGATGTAGGCGGCCTCGGCCAGGGTCTTCATCCCGAAGGCGTGCTCGGTCAGACCCGGGATGTCGAAGGTCCGGGTCACGCTGCCGGGGGCCAGCACGATGTAGTCGTAGGGCTCGTTGACGATCTTGTCGGTGATGGTGCGGACGACGCACACCTTCGCCTTCAGGTCCACGCCGATCGCGCCACCCGGGATGATCCGGGTGCGGTACTTCTTGCTGCGGCGCAGGCTCAGCGCGATCGACTGCGGCGTGAGCACGCCGGAGGCGACCTGAGGCAGCAGGGGCAGGTACAGCTGGTAGGACTGCGGCGTCACCAGGGTGACGTCGGCCTCGGCGGGAGCGAGTTTGCGCTCCAGACGGCGGACGCACCCGACTCCGGCGAAGCCGGCGCCAACCACCAGGATCCTGGGTCGTGTCACGGTGTTCATCCCTCTCTGCGGCTCCAGGCGGTCCGACTCCACGCCGTTCGTGTGCCCGGGACCGGTGCGCACCACCTTCGATCCCACCGTGCCCCGAGCCGTCCCGCCAGCCGGTTGCGGCAGGCAGACGAACGCGTGGGCTCCAGCATGCCCCCGCTGGAGCTGGAGTAACCGGTTGTCGCACAGATACACGTCGCACATCCGGTGCGGTCACCAGGGCAGGAAGACGTGGATGTCCTTGCCCTCGTCGTGGACGACGACACTGACCTGCGTGCACAGCGTGTGCAGCAGGTGCCAGCCGATGCCGCCGCCGCCCGTGCGCGGGTGGAAGGGGCGCGGTTCCGGCCTGGTGGTGCTCGTGTCGCGCATCGTCACGTGGACGCCGTCGAAGGTACGGCGCATCCGCAGACCGAACGGCCCGGGCGCGTACTGGATCACGTTCGCGGCCAGCTCCGTGACGACCAGCAATATGTCGTCCCAGAACTCGGGCGCGGCGGGCGGCGCCCGGGTGGCGAGCGCGCAGAGCCACTCCTCCGCGGCGAGCCGGGCCTCCGTGACGTTGCGCAGCTCACCGGCGAAGGAGAAACTGCGCTCGTACCCGTCCTCCGAGCGCGGTGTGTCGTCCCCACGTGGCTCCGTAGCCATAGCGCATTCCCCCGTCCCGGGCGGTCAGGGACGTGGCGAGGCCCTCCGACCAGGACGGCTGTCGGTGCTGATCTCATCCTGTGCCTGCGAGTTCCCGCAGCCGGGCCGGATATCCTTCCGGCCCGGCCCGAGGTCCGGACGGGCGCGCCTTGCGGGCGCGGGGTGTCAGCGGAAGACGTCGTCGGGCTCGTCCCAGTCCGCCGGCTCCTGCGGGACCCGCGCCGCCCGGGACCGCGCCTGGTACATCGCGTCGATCTCCGTGGCGTAGTGCCGCACGATGACGTCCCGGCGCAACTTCATCGACGGCGTGAGCAGCCCGTTGTCCGCGGCGAACGGCTCCGGGAGCACCCGGTAGACCCGGATGGACTCCGCCCGGGAGACGGCGCTGTTGGCGGAGGCGACGGCCCGCGCGATCTCCTCCCGCAACGCGTTCTCCTCCCGTCTCTCCCGGGCCGGACTGTCGCCCTGCAGGGCCAGGGCGGCCCGCCAATGCGCGAGGAAGTCCGGGTCCAGGGTGATCAGGGCGCCGACGCAGGGCCGGTCGTCGCCGACCACGACCGCCTGGTGGACCAGCGGATGCATGCGCAGCCGCTGCTCCAGCGGGGCCGGGGCGACGCTCGTGCCGCCGCGGGTGACGATGACGTCCTTCTTGCGCCCGGTGATCGTCAGATAGCCCTCGGAGTCCAGCCGCCCGATGTCCCCGGTGGCCAGCCAGCCGCCGCGCAGCGCGGCCCGTGTCGCCGGCTCGTCGCCGACATAGCCCTGGAACACCGACGGACCGCGCACCAGGATCTCGCCGTCGTCGGCCACCTGGATCTCGGTGCCCGGCAGCGGCCGGCCGACCGTACCGGACTTCTCCCGGCCGAGCGGCTGCATGGTGATCCCGCCGGAGGACTCGGTGAGGCCGTACCCGTCGTGGATGTACACCCCGATGCCCTCGTAGAACAGGCTCAGTTCGCGGTTGAGCGAGGAACCGCCGGAGGTGCCGCGCACCACCCGCCCGCCGAGCGCCGCGCGCAGCCTGCGGTACACCGTCCGCTCGTACAGGGCGTGTTGCAGCCTCAGCTCGAACCCGGGCCCCGGCCCGGTGCCCAGCCGGTGGCGCTCCTGTGCCTGGGCGAAGTCCCGCGCGGTCTGCGCGGCCCGCTCGAACAGGGCACCCCGGCCCGCCTGTTCGGCCGCCTGCAGGAAATTCTTGTAGAGCTTCTCGAACACCGACGGCACGCCGTACAGATACGTCGGCCGGAACGTGGTCAGCGCCGATGCCAGCGACGCCGCGGTCAGCTCCGGCTCGTGCGCCATCAGGGCGCCGCCGCGCACACACACCAGCATGATCATGATGCCGTACACATGGGAGAACGGCAGAAACGCCAGCACGGACGGCTGCTCGCCGGGCGGAGCCGCGGTGTGCTTCCAGCCGGCCAGGTACGTGTCGCAGGGGTAGGCGAGACTCCGGTGGCTGAGCGCGCAGCCCTGGGGGCGGCCGGAGGTGCCGGAGGTGTAGACGACCGCCGCCGTGGCGTCCGGCAGCACGATCCGGCGCAGCGACTCCACGGTGGTGTACGGCACGACCTGGCCCCGCTCGACGAGTTCGGGCACCGCGCCCGCGTCCAGCTGCCAGACGTGACGCAGCCGCGGCAGCCCGGCGCACACCGTGCCGACGGTCATGACGCCCTGCTCGTCCTCCACGACCACGGCCACACAGCCGGCGTCCCGCAGGATCCACTCGACCTGGTCCCGCGAGGAGGCCGGATGGACCGGCACGATCTCGGCGCCCACGGCCCACAGCGCATGGCTGAACACCGTCCACTCGTAGCGGGTGCGGGACATCAGGGCCACCCGGTGGCCGGGGGAGATCCCGGCGGCGATCAGCCCCTTGGCCAGGTCGACCACCTCGTCACGCAGTTCGACGGCCGTCACCTCCTGCCACCCGGTGGCGGCGGAGTCCACGCGATGGGCGAGCACCGGCAGGGTGGGACTGAGCTCCGCGGTGTCGAAGACGCTGTCGGCGAGGCCGCCGGTGAGCGGCGGGGCAACGGCGGGAGCGAGGGCGACGTCGCGCATGCGCTGCTCCTGGATGTACAGAGGGTCACACCGCCGACCGGCTCGGTATCGGCGGTGCTCGAATGTAGCCCAGCGGACCGCGTTCGGCAGGGGGAACGAGGAAGTCGTGATCAGCTGATGATCCGGGCGTGTCCTGGGGACTCGGCAGACATGAGTCACGTGAACCCGGATCCCGAACCCGAGCGGACCACCGGGCTGGAGCCCGGCGGCTCGGTACCGCCCGGCGAGACGCCGCCCGCCGAGAGCAGCATGCCCGGGGCCGGGCCCCGCGAGACGCACAATCCGCCCCGGGGCTGGGCCAAGGCGCCGCTGACGCTGATCCTGGTCGTCGTCGTCCTGGTCGCGCTGTTCTTCCTGGTGTACGCCCTGATGCTGATCGTCTGACCGCGGGCGGTCAGCCCTGGGTACGCCGGACGCACTCGGTGACGACGCCCCGCAGGCCGCCGCCGTGCTCCAGCAGCCGGCGCTGCTCGCGCGCGCCGTTGCCGCGCCGCAGCAGCTCCGTGATGCCCTGCTCGGCGCGGTCCGCGTCGCCGGTCGCGCAGAGCGCGTCCCAGGTGTGCGTGAGCAGCGACCGCAGCACCTGCGCGGCGGGTTCGGCCCGCATCGCCGCCGGGTCGAGCAGGTCCTCCTCCAGGCCGAAGCGGGCGGCCTGCCAGTCGGCGAGCCGCAGCAGGCTCACGCTGTGGCCGGGCGCCGGCCGGCCCGCCCGCCAGTGCTGAGCGGCCGTCTCCACGAGCGCGCGGGTCAGCGTCGCGATCAGCACGGCCGTGTCCGCGCCGAGGCATACGTCCGCCACCCGGACCTCCACGGTCGGATAGCGGGCGGACAGCCGCGCGTCGAAGTAGACCATCCTCTCGTCCAGCAGGGTGCCGGTGGCCACCATGTCCGCCACCCGCTGGTGATACCGCTCGGCCGACGCGAACGGCTCGGTCGGCCCGGCCGACGGCCAGCGGTTCCACACCCGGCTGCGATAGCTGGCGTAGCTCGTGTCCCGGCCCTGCCAGAACGGCGAGTTCGCACTGATCGCGCGGAGCACCGGGAGCCACGGGCGGATCCGGTCGAGGACGGCGATGCCCTCCTCGTCGGACTCCACGCACACATGCACATGGCAGCCGCACACCAGCTGCTCCCAGGTCGGTATCCCGTAGTGCTCGGCCAGCCACTGGTACCGCTCGTTCACGCTGAGGGAGGGGCTGACCGGCAGGGGAGAGGTGGCCAGCGCCGCGACCGCGCAGCCGAGCTCCCCGGCGTGCCGCGCCGCCTCCTTGCGGCAGCGCACGATCTCCTCGCCGAGGTCCGCCATGTTCGCCTGCGGATGCGTGGCGAACTCCAGCATCTGCCGGAACAGCTCCTTCTCGAAGACGTGCTGTCCCGGATCGTCATGGGCGACCCGTTCGAGGACGGCCGCCGCCAGCGCCTTCGGTTCGCCGCTGTCGGGGTCGACCAGAAGGAGCTCCTCCTCCACTCCCACGGTGCGCACGTGGTGCCACCCTTCCGTGTCCATGCCACGAGGGGCAGTCAAGGCTCTGTACGACCCCCGACTGCCCCTGGGCGGGCCGCCGACACCTGCGGCTTTCAGTGCTCCGGCGCGAGCCAGACCGTGGCGAGCGGCGGCAGCGTGAGCCTGATGAACCCGTCCTCGGGCTTCAGCAGCCCCTCGTTGCCGACCCCGCTGCCGCCGTAGCGGACGTCGTCGGTGTTCAGCTCCTCCTGCCAGGCGGGGATCTCTTCTCCGGCCCACAGCCGGTACTCGTGCCGGACGACCGGGGAGAAGTTCGACACCGCGAGCAGCGGGGAGCCGTCGGCGGCGAAGCGCTGGAACGCGAAGACGTTGTCGTCCGCCGCGTCGCCCAGCACCCACCGGAAGCCGCCCGGGTCGGTGTCCCGCTGCCACAGCGCCGGCGTCGCCCGGTACACGGTGTTCAGATCCCGCACCAGATCCCGCACGCCCCGGTGGTCCCCGGCCGAGTGGTAGTCGTCGCCGAGCAGCCACCACTCGGGGCCGTGCGGCTCGGACCACTCCGCTCCCTGGGCGAATTCCTGCCCCATGAACAACAGCTGCTTGCCCGGATGGGCCCACATGAAGCCCAGATAGGCGCGGTGGTTGGCGCGCCGCTGCCACCAGTCGCCCGGCATCTTCGACACCAGGGAGCGCTTGCCGTGCACCACCTCGTCGTGGGAGATCGGCAGCACGTAGTTCTCGCTGTAGGCGTACACCATCGAGAAGGTCATCTCGTCGTGGTGGTACTTGCGGTGCACCGGCTCCTTCTGGATGTACTGGAGCGAGTCGTGCATCCAGCCCATGTTCCACTTCAGCCCGAAGCCGAGCCCGCCGCGGTCCGTCGGCCGGGTCACCCCGTCCCAGGCGGTGGACTCCTCCGCGATGGTCACCACGCCCGGACAGCGCCGGTAGACGGTGGCGTTCATCTCCTGCAGGAAGGCGACCGCGTCCAGGTCCTCCCGGCCGCCGAACACGTTCGGCTGCCACTGGCCGGAGTCCCGCGAGTAGTCCAGGTAGAGCATCGACGCGACGGCGTCCACCCGCAGCCCGTCGATGTGGAACTCCTGGCACCAGTACACGGCGTTGGCGACGAGGAAGTTGCGCACCTCGGTCCGGCCGTAGTCGAACTCGTACGTCCCCCAGTCCGGGTGCTCGGCGCGCGTCGCGTTCCCGGGCTCGTAGAGCGGATCCCCGTCGAACCGGGCCAGCGCCCAGTCGTCCTTGGGGAAGTGCGCCGGCACCCAGTCCATGATCACACCGATGCCCGCCCGGTGCAGCGAGTCCACCAGGTACTTGAAGTCGTCCGGGGAGCCGAGGCGGGGCATCGGCGCGTAGTACGAGGTGACCTGGTAGCCCCAGGAGCCGCTGAACGGATGCCCGGCGACCGGCATCAGCTCGACATGCGTGAAGCCCATCTCCTTGACATAGGCGGGGAGTTCCTCCGCCAGCTGACGATACGTCAGACCAGGCCGCCAGGAGGGCAGATGGACCTCGTACACCGAGAACGGCGCCTGGTGCACGGGCGTGTCACCTCGGTGCGCCATCCACTCCGCGTCGCCCCACGCGTACCGCGAGACCGCGACGACCGACGCGGTGTCCGGCGGCGTCTCCGTGCACCGCGCCATCGGGTCGGCCTTGAGGAAGCGGTGGCCGTAGCGCGAGGTGATCTCGAACTTGTAGCGGGCGCCCTCGCCGATCCCCGGAAGGAACAGCTCCCACACCCCGGACGCGCCGAGCGACCGCATCGGGTACTGGGTGCCGTCCCAGTACGTGAAGTCCCCGGCCACCCGCACTCCTTGGGCGTTGGGCGCCCACACGGTGAAGCGGGTGCCGGTCACGCCCTGGTGCGTCATCGGCTCGGCGCCGAGCGCCTGCCACAGCTGCTCGTGCCGCCCCTCCCGGATCAGATGGAGGTCCAGCTCGCCCAGGGCGGGCAGGAAGCGGTACGGGTCGTGCACCTCCTGCTCGGCGTCGTCGTAGGTCACCAGCAGCGTGTACGACGGGATCTCCGGGTACGGCAGCACGGCCGCGAACAGACCGTCGCCCTCCGAGCGAAGCGGGCTGCGCATCCCGTCGACCACCACACTCACCGTGCGCGCGTTCGGGCGCAGCGCCCGGAACAGGACGCCGCCCGGGACCGGGTGGGCGCCGAGCAGGGCGTGCGGATCGTGGTGGGCGCCGCCGAGCAGCCGGCCGCGGTCGGCCGCGTCGAGGGGCAGGGCCGGGGCCGGCGCGGGGCCGGCTGCCTCGGGGAGCGAGGTGTCGCGCAGAGCCATGACGTCATCCTCCCCACACGGCGAGCCGCTTGATCGCCGCCATCGGTACCGGCAGCCAGTCCGGCCGGTGTCTCGCCTCGTACAGCACCTCGTACACCGCCCTGTCCGTCTCGTGCGCGCGCAGCAGCGCGTGCTTCTTGCGTGGATCCCAGCCGGCGCGGGCCGCGTAGCCCGCACAGAACGCCTCCCGGCAGCGGCGCGCCCATTCGGGTCGCCAGGGGCGGCGCTGCCGGGCCGCGTAGTCGAAGGAGCGCAGCATCCCCGCCACGTCCCGCACCGGGGACTGCGGGATCTGCCGCTCGGCGAGCGGCCGGGACGGCTCGCCCTCGAAGTCGATGACGAACCAGTCGCGGCCGGCCTGCAGCACCTGACCGAGGTGCAGATCGCCGTGGATGCGCTGGGCGGGCGGCCCGGAGTCGCAGGTGGCCAGCGCCCCGAACGCGGCCCGCAGCCCCGGCACGAAGGGCAGCAGCCCCGGCACGGCGTGCGCGGCCGCGTCCAGCCGTGCGCACATCGCCTCGGCCGTACGGCTGTTCTCGCCGCCGGGCCCGGCCGACGGAAAGGCCTCGGCCAGCGCGAGGTGCACCTCGGCCATGGCCAAGCCCAGCGCCCGGGACTCGGCGGTGAAGTCGTCACCGGCGGCGAGCGCGTGCAGCGCCAGCGTCCAGCCGTCGGTCGCGTCCGGCAGGAACGGCTGCAGCACGCCCAGCGTGGCCGGCTGCGGCGCGGTCGTACCGAACCAGGCCACCGGTGCCGGCACCCGGGTGCACCCCTGTGCGGACAGCGCGGCCGTCACCTCCAGGTCCGGGTTGACGCCCGGCTGGATCCGGCGGAAGACCTTCAGGATGTACGCGTCGCCGTACACGATCGAGGAGTTGGACTGCTCGGCGTCCAGCAGGCGCGGCGGCAGGCCGCCGGGCACGCGGGCGGCCGGGTCGGTCCGGAAGCGCAGCGGGCCGGCCGCGCCGGGCTGCCGCAGCCGCTCCAGCAGCAGGCTTGCCGAGCGCGGGTCGTGCAGCGCGTCGTAGACCGCGAGCCCGGCGAACGGGCCTTCCTCGGCCCGCCCGATGTACGCCCGCTCCAGCCGTGGGGCGAGGTGTTCGCGCAGGCCCAGCAGCAGCTGGTAGCAGTCACCGGGCGGGGGAGTGCC
Organism: Streptomyces sp. NPDC001153; assembly: GCF_053598315.1. Classification (NCBI taxonomy): domain Bacteria; kingdom Bacillati; phylum Actinomycetota; class Actinomycetes; order Kitasatosporales; family Streptomycetaceae; genus Streptomyces; species Streptomyces sp. NPDC001153. The sequence continues at coordinate 3,167 of NZ_JBSFJZ010000001.1, read as the reverse complement.
GCCCGGCGTGGGCACCGGCGCGTGCGAGGCGTGCACCAGCAGGTGCAGACAGCCCGGGAACAGCTCGGTCACGGAGAGCACCGACAGATCGGTGACGGGCCGGTCCTTGCCCGCGAACCAGCGTTGCCTGGGCAGCCATTGGCGCAGCAGCCCGCCGAGCGAGGCCAGGGGGCCGTCGAGCCCGGCCACCGTTCTCGGTCGGACAGTGATGGTCTTCGGCATGGTGACGCGTCCTTTCCTCGGCGCCGGGCGCGCTAGCGACGGCGGCCGATGCGGGATGCGACTCGGGTGAGCCGGAACCAGTAGAAGCCGTGGCCTTGCAGGGTCAGCAGGTAGGGAAGTTCACCGATGGCGGGGAAGCGCACGCCGCCGATCAGCTCGACCGGGTGCCGGCCGTCGTAGGCCCGCAGGTCGAGTTCGGTGGGCTGCGCGAAGCGGGAGAAGTTGTTGACGCACAGCACCAGGTCGTCGCCGTACTCGCGCAGGAAGGCCAGCACCGCAGGGTTGGAGGACTGCAGTTCCGTGAACGAGCCGAGACCGAAGGCGGGGTTCTGCTTGCGGATCTCGATCATGCGGCGGGTCCAGTGCAGCAGCGAGGACGGCGAGGACATCGACGCCTCGACGTTGGTGACCTGGTAGCCGTAGACCGGGTCCATGATCGTCGGCAGGAACAGCCGTCCGGGATCGGACGTCGAGAAGCCGGCGTTGCGGTCGGGGGTCCACTGCATCGGGGTGCGCACGGCGTCGCGGTCGCCGAGCCAGATGTTGTCGCCCATGCCGATCTCGTCGCCGTAATAGAGGATCGGTGAGCCGGGCAGGGCCAGCAGCAGGGCGGTGAACAGCTCGATCTGGTTGCGGTCGTTGTCGAGCAGGGGGGCGAGGCGCCGCCGGATCCCGATGTTGGCGCGCATCCTCGGGTCCTTGGCGTACTCGGCCCACATGTAGTCGCGCTCTTCGTCGGTGACCATCTCCAGGGTCAGCTCGTCGTGGTTGCGCAGGAAGACGCCCCACTGGCAGCCGGAGGGGATGGCCGGTGTCTTGGCGAGGATCTCGGAGACGGGGTAGCGGGACTCGCGGCGCACGGCCATGAAGATGCGCGGCATGACGGGGAAGTGGAACGCCATGTGGCACTCGTCGCCGCCGGTGGCGTAGTCCCCGAAGTAGTCGACGACGTCCTCCGGCCACTGGTTGGCCTCCGCCAGCAGCACGGTGTCCGGGTACATCGCGTCGATCTCGCGGCGGACCCGCCTGAGGAACTCGTGGGTCGCGGGCAGGTTCTCGCAGTTGGTGCCCTCTTCGGCGTAGAGGTAGGGGACGGCGTCGAGCCGGTAGCCGTCGATCCCGAGATCCAGCCAGAACCTGAGGGCCGCCAGGATCTCCTCCTGCACGGCCGGGTTCTCGTAGTTGAGGTCCGGCTGGTGCGAGAAGAAGCGGTGGAAGTAGTACTGGCCGCGCACGGGGTCGAAGGTCCAGTTGGAGGCCTCGGTGTCGACGAAGATGATCCGGGCGTCCTCGTACTGCTTGTCGTCGTCGGCCCACATGTAGTAGTCCCCGTACGGGCCGTCCGGGTTGGTGCGGGACTCCTGGAACCACGGGTGCTGGTCGCTGGTGTGGTTCATGACGAAGTCGATGATGACGCGCATGCCGCGCTGGTGGGCGGCGTCCACGAACTCCACGAAGTCGGCGAGGTCACCGAACTCGGGCAGCACCGCGGTGTAGTCGGAGACGTCGTAACCGCCGTCTCTCAGCGGGGACTTGAAGAACGGCGGCAGCCACAGACAGTCGACCCCCAGCCACTGCAGATAGTCGAGCTTGGCCGTCAGACCCTTCAGGTCGCCGATGCCGTCACCGTTGCTGTCCTGGAAGGAGCGGACCAGGACCTCGTAGAAGACGGCCCGTTTGAACCACTCCGGATCCCGGTCCTTGGCCGGTGTGTCCTCGAAGGTGTCGTGTACGGGTTCGTTGACGGTCATGAGGCCGCGGGCCCTCCGTTCTGGGGCGTCGATCGCCCGACGTGGAGCACGTGCGCCGGCGCGCTGCCGGGCGTCAGGCGCACGTAGTTGGTCCTGCCCCAGTGGTACGTCTCACCCGTCAGTTCGTCGTGCACGGACAGGGCGGAGTTCCAGTCCAGGCCGAGTTGCGGCATGTCCAACGAGACCGTGGCCTCCTGGGCGTGGTGCGGGTCGAGATTGACGACCACGATGACCGTGTCCGCGCCCGTGCTCTTGCTGTAGGCGAGCACGGCGTCGTTGTCGGTCCGGTGGAAGCGGAGGTTCCGCAGGCGCTGTAGCGCGGGGTGCTGCCGTCGGACGGTGTTGAGGCGGGTGATGAGGGGCGCGATGGTACGGCCCTCGCGCGCGGCCGCCTCCCAGTCCCGTCGCTTGAGCTGGTACTTCTCCGAGTCCAGGTACTCCTCGCTGCCCGCCCTGAGCGGGGTGTTCTCGCACAGCTCGTAGCCGCTGTAGATGCCCCAGGTGGGGGAGAGGGTGGCGGCGAGGACGGCCCGTACCTCGAAGGCGGGGCGTCCGCCGTGCTGGAGGTAGGCGTGCAGGATGTCCGGGGTGTTGGCGAAGAGGTTCGGCCGCATGTAGGCGGCGGCCTCCCCTGCCAACTCACTGGCGTATTCGGTGAGTTCCTGCTTGCTGTTGCGCCAGGTGAAGTAGGTGTAGGACTGCTGGAAGCCGATCTGGGCGAGGGTGTGCAGCATCGCCGGCCGGGTGAACGCCTCGGCCAGGAAGATCACGTCCGGGTCCTTGTGGTTGACCTCGGCGATGACCCGCTCCCAGAAGACGACCGGCTTGGTGTGCGGATTGTCGACACGGAAGATGCGCACGCCGTGGCCCATCCAGTGCCGCAGGAGCCGTACCGTCTCCGCGACCAGCCCGTCCATGTCCGCGTCGAAGGCGATCGGGTAGATGTCCTGGTACTTCTTCGGCGGGTTCTCCGCGTACGCGATCGTGCCGTCGGGGCGATGGTGGAACCACTCGGGGTGCTTGTGCACCCAGGGATGGTCGGGGGAGCACTGCAACGCGAAGTCCAGCGCCACCTCCAGACCCAGCTTCTGTGCCTCGCCGACGAAGAAGTCGAAGTCCTCGATCGTGCCGAGGCCGGGATGGACCGCGTCGTGCCCGCCCTCGGGAGAGCCGATCGCCCACGGCACGCCCACG